>JAOBWF010000263.1 GCA_025463215.1 Acidobacteriota bacterium
TGATGCCGCCGGTGAAATAGATGAAGGAGGAGACGAGCAGCGCGTCGATCGCCAGCTGGAGATCGACCAGCCAGCGGTGCCGATCGACCAGCCGCAGCGCCAGCGCGTAGCCGATGGTCAGCGCGTAGGTCAGGCCGATGAGGAAGAAGAAGGGATCGACCGCGAACGAGCCGGGCACCGTCACCCGCATGAACGTCGCCGACCCGAGCAGAATCGTGCTGATCACCACCCGCATGGCGATCAGCCACGCCACGTTCCGCCGCAGCCCGGTCTCGTTCATGGCTAGGTCAGCTTGCTGATCAAGTCGAAGATCGGCAGGTACATCGCGATCACGATGCCGCCGACGACGATGCCGAGGATCGCGATCATGATCGGCTCGAGCAGCGTCAGCAGTCCGGCCACCGCGGTGTCGACTTCCTCTTCATAGAAGTCCGCGATTTTGGCCAGCATGGTGTCGAGCGCGCCGGTCGCCTCGCCGACGCCGATCATCTGCGTCACCATCGACGGGAACACCTGGGTGTCCTTGAGCGGCGCGGCGATCGTTTCGCCCCGCTCGATGCTCTTGCGCGTCGCCATGATCGCGTCCTCGACGATGGCGTTGCCCGCCGTCTTGGCCGTGATCTCCAGCCCGTCGAGAATCGGCACGCCGGAGCTGATCAGGGTGGACAAGGTGCGGCAGAAGCGCGCGACCGCGATCTTGCGCATGATGTTGCCCAGCACCGGCAGTTTGAGCGTGAGCTGATCGATCGCGCGGCGGCCCTTGTCGGTCGCGTAGTAGGTCTTGAAGCCGTAGGCCGCGGCGCCGCCGCCGACGAACAGAAACGGGAAGTAGCGCACCAGGTTGTCGCTGAGCGCGATGACGACGCGCGTCGGCAGCGGCAGGTCGGCGCCAAGCCCCGAGAACAGCTGCGCGAACGTCGGGATCACCTTCCACAGGATGACGCCGACCACCACGCCGGCGATGACGATGACCGCGATCGGATAGATCATCGCCGACTTCACCTGGCCGGCGAGCTTGACCGCCTTCTCGATGTAGGTCGCCAGCCGCTTCAGAATCGTGTCGAGAATGCCGCCCGCTTCGCCGGCGGCGATCATGTTGGTGAACAGCGGGTCGAACGTCTTCGGATGCTTGCGCATCGCGTCGGCCAGCGACGCGCCCGATTCGACGTCGGTTCTGGTCGCCGCGATCACGAACGCGAAGTTCTTGTCCTCTTCCTGCGAGCCGAGGATGTCGAGGCACTGCACCAGCGGCAGGCCGGCGTCGATCATCACCGAGAACTGGCGGGTGAAGACGGCGAGGTTCTTGGCCCCGACCTTCTTGCCGGTCCGGCCCACCTTCTCCTTCTTGGCCGCCTCCTCCTTGTCGGCTTTCGCCGCGGTGATGCGGGTGACGTTGATCTGCTCGCGGCGCAGCGCCGCGGTCGCCGCGTCGACTGAATCGGCGACGCGCTCGCCGCTGACCGTCTGCCCCGCGCGCGTGCGACCGGTGTAGGCAAATGTCGGCATGGCTTAACTCCGGACCGGCGGCCGCGGCGCCGCGGTCCCCGCCGATCGGCCCAGCCCCGCGCCCGCGACCACCCCGACCCCGCGGTTGATCATGTCCTGCAGTTCGTCCTTGTTCGACGAGGCGGTCATCGCCACGTCGAGCGTGATCTGCCGCTTCATGTAGAGACTGGCGAGCGACTGGTTCGCCGTCTGCATCCCAAGCTTTTCCTGGCCGGACTGCATCGAGCCGTAGATCTGGTGCACCTTGTCGTCGCGGATCAGGTTGCGGATGGCCGGCGTCGGGATCATGATTTCCAGCGAGGCGACGCGCCCCTTGCCGTCGGCCTTGGGCAGCAGCGCCTGACAGACGATGCCTTCGAGCACGAGCGAGAGCTGCGTCCGGATTTGCGCCTGCTGCCCCGACGGAAACACGTCGATGATGCGGTTGATCGTCTGCGCCGCCGAATTGGTGTGCAGCGTGCCGAACGTGAGGTGCCCGGTCTCCGCGATCTTGAGCGCCGCTTCGACGGTTTCGAGGTCGCGCATCTCGCCGATCAGGACGATGTCCGGATCCTCGCGCAGCGCGGCGCGCAGCGCGGCGCCGAAGCTGTTGGTGTCGCTGTGGACTTCGCGCTGGTTGACCAGGCAGTTCTTGTGCTGGTGGATGTACTCGATCGGATCCTCGATCGTGAGGATGTGCTCGTGCCGCTCGGAATTGATCTTGTCCAGCATCGCCGCGAGCGTCGTCGACTTGCCGCTGCCGGTCGGCCCGGTAATCAGCACCAGGCCGCGCGGTCGATCGGCAAGGTTGGCGAGGACCGGCGGCAGGCCGAGCTCGCCGAAGGTGCGGATTTTCTCCGGGATCAGACGGTAGACGGCGCCGACCGCGCCGCGCTGGTTGAACACGTTGCAGCGGAACCGCGCGCCGATCGCCTTGATGCCGAAGGAGAAGTCGAGCTCCATCGATTCTTCGAAGCGCTTCTTCTGCGAGTCGGTCAGCACGCTGTAGACCAGCTGCTTGGTGTCCGACGGCGACATGTCGGGCATCGCCAGACGCTGCAGGTGTCCGTGCACCCGCACCTGGGGCGGCGACGCGGTGGCAATGTGCAGGTCGGATCCGTCCATGTCGACCAGCGTCTTGAGCAGTTCGGGCAATGTGGACATATTCAGCTCTCAGCTCCCGGCGTCACTTGACGGTTTCGCGCACGACTTCTTCGATCGAGGTCAACCCGTCCTTGACTTTGCGCAGGCCGCTCATGCGCAGCGTCAGCATGCCTTCTTCGACCGCCTTGCGCCGCAGTTCCATCCCCGAGGCGCCGACCAGGATCAGCTCCTTCAACTCGTCGCCGATCGCCATCACTTCGTAGAGACCGACGCGCCCCTTGTAGCCGGTGGTGTTGCACTTGTCGCAGCCGGCGCCCTTCATCGGCGTGACCTCGTTGGCGTCCTCTTCGGAAAACCCGGCCAGCATCAGCGCCTCGGGCGTCTGCGGCGACGGCTCCTTGCAGTTGGAGCAGACGCGGCGGACCAGCCGCTGCGCGCAGATCAAGTGCACCGAGCTGGCGACCAGGAAGGGCTCGATGCCCATGTTCATCAGCCGGTTGATCGTGCTCGGCGCGTCGTTGGTGTGCAGCGTGGAGAGCACGAGGTGGCCGGTGAGCGCGGCCTTGACCGCGATTTCCGCGGTCTCGAAGTCGCGGATTTCACCGACCAGGATGATGTTCGGATCCTGGCGCAGGAAGGAGCGCAGCGCCGCGGCGAAGTTGAGCCCGATGTTCTCTTTGACCTGGACCTGGTTGACGCCGGCGAGGTTGAACTCGACCGGGTCTTCGGCGGTCATGATGTTGGTTTCGGGGGTGTTGATCTTCGAAATCGACGAATAGAGCGTGTTGGTCTTGCCGCTGCCGGTCGGGCCGGTGACCAGCACCATGCCCCACGGCCGCTGAATCGCGAGCTCGAACTTGGCGAGCGACTCCGGCTCGAAGCCGAGGCGCGTCATGTCGAGCATCAGCTTGTCCTTGTCGAGGAGACGCAGGACGATCTTTTCGCCGAACAGAGTCGGCAGCACCGAGACGCGGAAGTCGATCTCTTTCGGCTCGCCGCTTTCGTTGTAGCGGATCTTGATGCGGCCGTCCTGCGGCAGCCGCTTCTCGGCGATGTCGAGCTTCGACATGATCTTGACGCGCGAGACGATCGCGTCGCGATACTTCATCGGCGGCGCCATGATGTTGTAGAGGATGCCGTCGATGCGGTAGCGGACGCGCAGCTCCTTCTCATACGGCTCGATGTGGATGTCCGACGCGCCCTTCTGAATCGCCGACATCAGCACGACGTTGACGAGACGGACGACCGGGGCGTCTTCGCCCTGCCGCGCCAGCGCCTCGGCGCTGATTTCCTGCAGCTCCTCGAGGACCTCGACATCGTCGGCGCCGGCGCCGAGCGAGTTCTGCAGCTCCTCGAGGCCGCGGCTCGCCATTTCGAGCGTGCTGCCGCTGACCGCGCCCCCCGCCCCGGGCTTGCCCCCCTTGCCGCCGGGGGCCGCGCCGCCCCCCGCCCCGGGCTTGCCGCTCGGGTAGTACTTTTCGATCGCATCGGTGATCGCGACTTCGGAGGCGACGACCGGTTCGACGGTATAGCCCGTCATGAACTTGATGTCGTCCATCGCGAAGACGTTGGTCGGATCGGTCATCGCGATCGTCAGCGTGCTGCCCGATCGGCTCAGCGGGATGATCTGGTACTTGCGCGCGGTTTCGGTGGGGACGAGCTTGACGATGGTGAGGTCGATCTTGAACTGGGCGAGGTTGATCGCGGGCACGCCGTACTGCTTGCTGAGCAGGGCGGTGATCTGCTCGTCCTTGACGAACCCCATCTTGACGAGGTTGTAGCCGAGCTTCCCGCCATTGGACTTCTGCTGCGTCAGCGCCTGCTGCAGCTGCTCGGGGCTGATCAGTTTCTCCTTGAGGAGGAGCTCACCTATGCGGACGGCCATGAAACTCTAGAGTTTAACCGGCTATGACAATTAATGTCAAAATGACCTAAAACGTCACTCTCAAGCCGACACTCCAGCCTTTGCGCCCCTGATCCGTGCCGCCTGTAAGCTCGCCATCCGCATAGACACCCCTCTTGACGGCCGCGCTCAACCCGCCGCTGAGCGCCGTGCGCCTCGACCCGATCGTGTTCACGCTGACCCCTCCCCGGACGCCGAACGTCCGCGCCGACGTCCATAATTCGCCGCCGGTCGCGAACCGGCGCTCGTCGCCGAACACCGTCGCCGCCGTCGTGAGGTCGGCGTCCACCGCCGCGGTCGCCGCGCCGATGACGCCGCGCGTCCCACTGCTCACCGCGACCCCCAGCCGCACCGTTCGCGTCAGCGCAAAGGTGTCCCCCCCGCTGTTGAACTCGGGCTGCTTGACGTTCCTCACCATCACGCCGACGCGCGCCGGACCCAAGGAGGCCATCGCCCCGATGTCCAGGCCAACGTGCGTTTCTCCTGACGGATCGATGCTGCCGGCGGCATCGAGCGAACCGGTCGCCGCGGCCGTGACCTGGGAGGCGGCCCCTGCTCTGACCAACTTGAACGTCGATCCGAGCACGACATGCGATCCGAGGGATTGCCCGACCGACGCGCCGAACTGGGTGAGCACCAGCGACCGTAAACGGACCTCCGTCGCTCCCCCATCTTGTCGGACGCCGGAGGCTGTCGCTGTAGTGGTTTGCGGCTGTATTTCGCTGATCCGCAGCCGGTAGGCGCTCAGACCGAGGGCCGGAAAGGCGACCGCGAAGCTGCGCGTCTCGGCACGCCACGCGCTCTGCGCGTCGCCGGCGGCGGTGCGCTCCGACGAGGGATCCTGGTGACTGCCGCCCTCGATCAGGGCGTTGAAATAGGCGCCGCCGGCCATGCCGGCCGGGTTCCACCACGACGCCGTCGCGTCGTCGGCGACGGCGGTGAACGCGCCGCCCATGCCGAGCGCACGCACGCCAATCGTGTCGGTGGTCTGCGCGCCGGCGCGCGAGACGAAGGACATCGAGGAAAAAACGGACACACAGAAGATGAAAGACACCACCGGCCGAGAGGCGTTGCGCATGCCTCTTACCTTAGTGCCTTCCTTCGTGTCCGCTGAAACCCTTTGTGTCCTTGGGCGGGGATCCCGGTCTATCCGACCAGGACGGCCGCGGCCACGACCGTGGTCCACAAGCCTTTCTTGTCGCCGACCGCGCTCTGCGTGACGTTCTGCACGTGCACGATCTCGTTGGACAGCCGGTAGACTTCCTTCTTTTCGTCCCAGCTCTTGTCGGGATCGAATTCGAGGCCGAGCGTGGTGGCGAGCATTTCGGCGGCGAGCTCTTCGGCATAGTCGCCGGCGATGTCCTCGCTCTCGCCGAAGCTGTGATGCTCCGACAGATAGCCGTAGAGCTCGCGGTCGCGCGGGATCGCGACGCCGACGGTCGCGGCAATCAGGCGGTGCGGCTCGCGCGTCGCCGCTTCGGACATGACGACGAACGTGACCTGGCCCGGCTCGAGCCGCTTGGCCCCCTGTGCCCGCGACAGGATCTTGCAGTTCGGCGGAAAGATGCTCGAGACGCGCACCAGATTGCAGGCGGCGATGCCGGCGGAGCGCAGCGCGAGCTCGAACGACGTCAGTTTCTCACGGTGTTTGCCGACACCCTTGGTGAAAAACATCTCTTTGGGGACGAATCCGACCACTTCACGCTCCTTATGTCGCAGGGAATCTGCATGGTAAACACCCCCATTCCCACTGTCAAGGAAACATGATAACTTAGCACCCGTAACCATTAGTTCACCTAAGTCAAAGCCGTGCACATGACCCGTGTCCAGGCGCGCGATACCGCGCGCGAGATCCTCGAAATCATCCCGCTCGTGATGCGGACGGTCGCGGCGGAGCTGCGCGCCGCCGGCGAGATGCCGGCGCCGGCGCACTTCGGCCTGCTCTCCATCCTCAGCGTGCGGCCGCGCATGCTCAGCGACCTGGCGTCGCTGCAGGGCGTCAGCCTGCCGACGATGTCCAACTCGATCAGCGCGATGGTCGACCGCGGCTGGGTGCGGCGCGAGGCGCCGGACGGCGACCGCCGCATCGTCATGATCGACGTCACCCCGACCGGGCGCGCGGCGCTCGAGCGCGTCAGCCGCGCCGCGGAAGCGCACCTCGCCGACGTCCTGGCGCCGCTCGATCTGCCGGCCCGGCGCCGGCTGGTGGGCGGGCTCGGCGTGCTGCGCAAGGTCTTCGCGGGGGCACCGGCGTCGGTGTCACGCAAGAATCACCGAACACCGGCGAAGCGAAAGTCGTATGTATCCTAGATAGAAAGAGGCACCCGTGACGCACATCCAGACGGCCGATTCGGCGGCGCCGGCGAAAAGCCTGCCTGCGCGCTTCGCGGGCATCCTGTTCGCGCCACGCGCGACCTACGCGGCGGTGGCGGCGCACCCGCGCTGGCTCGGCATGTTCCTCACCGTTTTCGTGATCACCGCCTCCGCGGCGACCGCGCTGATGTCGACCGAGATCGGCCGCAACGCCCTGCTCGACCAGCAGATCGCGTCGCAGGAGTCGTTCGGGCGCAAGATGACGCAGGATCAGATCGACCGGCTGGAGAAGATCTCCGCGTATTACGCCTACGGCGCGCCGGTGATCCAGTTCGTCAGCCTCGCGGTCGGCGGCCTGGTCGTCGCCGGCATCGCCTTCGCGGTGTTCAACGCCATGCTCGGCGGCGACGCCGCGTTCCGGCAGGTCTTCGCCGTCGCGACGCACTCGGGGGTCGTGCTCGCGGCGATGTCGCTCTTCACGACGCCGCTGGCGTATGCCCGCGAGTCGTTGTCGGGTGCGACCAACCTCGCGGCGTTGCTGCCGTTTCTCGACGAGAGCTCGTTCGTCGCCCGGCTGCTCGGATCGATCGATCTGATCCTGATCTGGTGGCTGGTCAGCCTGGCGATCGGGCTCGGTGTCCTGTACCGGAGGCGGACGGCGCCGATCGCCACCGCCCTGTTCGCCGCCTACGCCGCCATCGCCGTCGTCATCGCCGCCGTCAAAACCGCTTCGACTGGAGTGTAGATGTCGCGCAAGAACGTGTTCATCGCGATCGTGGTCGTCCTGATCGGCGGCGCCGTCGTCGCGGCGAACCTGTATTACAAGAAAGACAAGGGCCTCGCCGTCACCACCGATGTGATCAAGACGCGCGACCTCGAAGCGATCGTCTCGGCGTCCGGCAAGATTCAGCCCAAGCGCCTGGTCAACATCAGCGCCGAGACGTCTGGACGGGTCGTCGATCTCGCGGTCAACGAGGGGGACCGGATCGCCAAAGGGCAGTTCCTGCTCCAGATCGATCCCAAGTCGCTGCGCACGCGGGTCGAGGGCAACAGCGCGTCGCTGCAGTCGGCCGAGGCATCGCTCGAGCAGCTGCGCCAGTCGGTCGAGACCGCGCGCGTCCAGATCGAGCAGGCGCAGCAGAACCTGACACGCCAGCGCAACCTCTGGGCCCAGCAGCTCACCACCCGCGAAGCGCTCGACAAGGCCGAGAACGATCTCAGGAGCGCGCAGTCGGCGCTCGCCGAACGCGAGAAGACGGTCAACGCGCAGACCAGCCGGATCTCGCAGGAGCGCTCGACGCTCGAGAGCGCGCGCTACGACCTGACCAAGGTCCGCATGGAATCGCCGATCGACGGCATCGTCACGCGCCGCAACATCCAGCAGGGCGAGACCGCGGTCATCGGCACGATGAACAATGCCGGCACGGTGCTGCTGCAGCTCGCGGACATGTCCGTGATCCAGGCCGAGGTCGAGGTCGACGAGACCAACATCCCGAACGTGCAGCTCGGCCAGATCGCGAAGATCACGATCGACGCGATACCGGACAAAAGCTTCAAGGGGCATGTCTCCGAAATCGGCAACAGCCCGATTCAGGCTGCAGCCGGGTCAACCGGCACCCAGGCAACTAATTTCAAAGTCGTGGTGATCCTCGACGAGCTGGTGCCCGACGTCCGCCCCGGCTTCACCTGCACCGCCGACATCACGACCGCGACGCGTAAGAACGTCGTCGCCGTGCCGATTCCCGCGGTGGCG
>JAOBWF010000279.1 GCA_025463215.1 Acidobacteriota bacterium
CGAACGGCACGCTGCCGCGGCACGGACGGCACCTGCGCCGCTCGATGATCACCACGGCGACAGACGCACACTAGGGGCTAAGCGCTCGGTGCGAGCCGCCAGGCACTCAGCCCCTATCCCTGATAGCCATTCGGCCCCAGCTGGACGCGCGTCTTGTCCGGATCGGTGAAGTACAGCTGATCGCCGCCGCTGGTGCGGTTCGCGGGGTTGCGATCGACGGTCGCCTGAATTCCCTGCGCCTTGAGCCGGTCGGCCATCGTGTCGGGGTCGAACCGGTCGACGCCGATGCAGAAGTGGTTCACCGTCCCCGGGTTCGGCAGTTTGTAGAGGCCGAGAAAGCCCGAGCCGAGTCCGAGATTGATGCCGCCGTTTCCGGGCCGGCTGACCTCGTTCAACCCAAGCAGCGCCTTGTAAAAGGCGGCGGACTTCTCGACGTCGGCGACCGCCACCGACACGTGATTGATCGTGCCGCCCTGCGCCACTCTCGTCAGTTCCGCGGTCTGTGCCCCGGCGGGCGCCGCGGCGGACGCGACCATGCCCGCGAGCGCCGCGACCAGCTGCCGGCGGGACATCACGCGCGATTCGAATTTTTCCACCAAATCGTCGATTTCTCTGCTCATCACGCACTCCTCTCCTGCCATCCTAATCCGCAATCCGCAATCCCTAACCCCCACTCGCCACCGCCGTCTAATGTAAGCAGATGGACGCGACAGAGGCAGCGGCCGTCCTGGCCCGTGCCCGCCAGGGGGACAGCGACGCGTTTCGCGCGCTCGTCGAAACACACAGCCGGAGCGTCTTCCGGCTGGCTTTTCGGATGACGGGGAACGAACAGGATGCCGAGGATGTGGTGCAGGAAAGCTTTCTCCGGGCGTATCGGCAGCTGGGGCGGTTCGAGTCGCGCGCCAATTTCGGCACCTGGCTCTATCGCATCGTCTCGAACTGCTCGGTGGATCTGATGCGATCGAAGCAGGCGCGGCACGACCAGGTGCGCGGCGACAGCCTCGATCAGGACGGCGCCGTGGAGCTGCCGGCGGTGGACGCACCGGGACCCGAGCGGGTGGCGCAAAGCGCCGAGATCGATCGCCGCGTGCAGCACGCGCTGCAGGATCTCAGCCCGCTCGAGCGCGCGGCATTCACGCTGCGCCACTACGAAGGGCGATCGATCGAAGAAATCAGCGCGACACTCGGATTGGGAACCAGTGCGGCCAAGCACAGCGTGTTTCGCGCCGTCAAGAAACTGCGCGTCGCGTTGGCGCCGCTGCGGAGTCAGGCATCGTGACGCAGCATCTGACCGACGACGATCTCACCCTCTATTACTACGGCGAAGGGCGCGATCGGCAGCGCATCGACACGCACCTCGAGTCGTGCGCCGGCTGCGCGGCGACGTATCGCGAGATCGCGGCCACGCTCGCGATGATCGCGGCGCCCGAGGTCCCCGAGCGCGGCGATCGGTACGGCCTCGAAACCTGGCAGCGGATCCGCTACAAGTTGGTGGAAACGAGGTTCTCGAGGTTCTCAGGGTTCTCGAGGTGCTTGGGGTTCTCGGGGTTCTCAAGGTTCTCAAGGTTCTCGGGGGTGAGCATTGCGGTGGCCGCGTTGCTGATGATGGCGGCCTTCCTCGGCGGCCGCGCCTGGCAGCGTTCGGTGACGCTCGTGGACACGACCGCGGCGAACGCCAAGAACCCTGAGCACCTCGCGAACCCTGAGCACCGCGAGAACCCTGAGCACCCTGAGAACCCTGAGAACCCTGAGCACCGCATTCTCCTCACGTCCGTCGCGGACCATCTCGATCGGTCCGCGCGCGTGCTCACCGACATCATGAACGCGCCGCGCGGCGACATCTCGACCGAGCAGCGCTGGGCCGACGACCTGCTCGACGCCAGCCGGCTCTATCGCCAGGACGCGATCGACGCCGGCGAGCGCTCGGTCGCGGCGATCCTCGACGACCTCGAACGCAGCCTGATTGAAATCGTCAACAGCCCGGCGAAGATCAGCGCCGCCGACCTCGAGCAGATTCGGCGCCGCATCGACGCCGCCTCGCTCCTGTTCAAAGTGCGGGCGATGAGCGACGACCTCCGCAAGCGCGACGACGCGCCGGAGCGCTCGACCCCGCGATCATCATCATCGACCCGAGTGACGAGCTAACCAGTATGGACACCAGAGACCTGATCCTCCCGACACTGTTCGCCGCCGCGCTCGCCGTGCCCGCCGCCGCGCAGCCGCCGGCGCCCTCGGCGCGCGCCTTCGTCACCCCCGCCCTCCCGGCAGTGCCCGCGGTACCGGCCATCCACGCGTTCCCCGCGATCGGCGCCTGGCGCGAGGCCGCGGACGACCGCAGCGATGACCTCTACGATCGCGCCCGCGATCTGATCGAGCAGGGCAAGTTCGATCGCGCCGTCTCGGATCTCGATCGGCTGATCGCGCTCAAGAGCAAGCGCACCGACGCGGCGATGTACTGGAAGGCCTACAGCTTGTCCAAGCTCGGACAGCGCGCCGACGCCCTGACGCAGCTCGCGGATCTCATCAAGCAGTTCGCCGACAGCCGGTGGATCCGCGATGCCAGGGCGCTCGAGGTCGAAGTGCGCCAGGCGTCGGGGCAAGCGGTCTCCCCCGCGTCGCAGGACGACGAGGAGCTGAAGCTGATGGCGCTGCGCGGGATCATGCAGAGCGATCCCGAACAGGCGCTGCCGGTGCTCGAGAAGATGCTGACCGGCGCGAACTCGCCGAAGGTCAAGGACCGCGCCCTGTTCGTGTTGTCGCAGAGCCACTCGGCCCGCGCGCGCGAGATCATCGCCGGCGTCGCCAAGGGCAGCGCCAATCCGGATCTGCAGCTGCGCGCGATCCGCTACATCGGCATCATGGGCGGGCAGGACAATCGCCAGATCCTCGCCGACGTCTACAAGGGATCGAGCGACGCCGCGGTCAAGCGCTCGATCCTGCGCAGCTTCATGACGTCGGGCGACAAGGAGCGGCTGTTTGCAGCGGCCAGGAGCGAGACCGACGCCACCCTGCGCGGCGAAGCAATCCGGCAGCTCGGCGTGATGCACGCCAGCAGCGAGCTGTCGCAGCTCTATCAAAGCGAAACGTCCGTCGAGATCAGGAAGTCGATCCTGCAGTCGATGTTCGTCGGCGGCGACGGCGACAAGCTGATCGAGCTGGCGAAGAGTGAGAAGGATCCGGAGCTGCGCAAGACCGCGATCCGCAACCTCGGGCTGATGAAGCGCGCCGGCACCACCGAGGCACTCACCGGCATCTACGGCTCGGACGCGTCGGTCGACGTCAAGAAGGCGGTGATCAACGCGCTGTTCCTGCAGAACAATGCCGCCGGCCTCGTCACGCTCGCCAAGGCCGAGAAGAACGTCGAGCTGAAAAAGGACATCGTGTCGAAGCTGTCGAACATGAAGTCGAAGGAAGCGACCGACTACCTCATGGAGTTATTGAAATGAGCCAAGGACACCAGGGCCATCAGAGGACACGAAGGGGGCCTATCGTCTATGTGACCTTTGTCGTCCTCTGTGCCCTTGTCGTTCGGCCGGTCGAAGCCCAGGGCCGCCTCAGTAACGCACAGGCCGAAACCCGCTCCGCGGCGCAGGGGCTCGAGCGCGAGGTGCGCGCCGCGGCGGCGCGAGGCGGCGTGACCTGGATCGGCTATCGCGTGCCGATGGTGGCTGGGCCGCGGCAGATGTGCTGCTTCGATACGATCTCGACCTCGTCGTTCTCGGGCGGCATGTGCCGCCTCGAGAGTGGCGGCGGCGTGTCGATGAACGACGGCGACATCCGCGACCGTAATGGCGCCCGCATCATGCTGGAGCCGGCGAGCGAGTTCCTCGTCCTTGCCCGGCTCGAAGGCGGCAGCGTCAGCCGCATCCGCACGTTCACGCCGGACTGCGACGTCGACGCCACCGCGATGCCGCTCGTCTGGCTGACCGACGTCAACCCGGACGAGAGCGTCGCCTGGCTCGCCTCGCTCGCCAGCTCGGCGCCGGACGCCGGCGACCGCCACGATCGCGTCGGCAAGACCGCGATGAGCGCGGTCGCGCTGCACAACGTGCCCGCCGCCGACCGCGCCCTCGAGCGTTTCGTCGCGCCTGCGAGCCCCGAATGGCTGCGCGGCGACACCGCGTTCTGGCTTGGCAACGCGCGCGGAGACGCCGGCGCGCGACTGCTGGCGCGGATGATGGCCGACGACCCGAGCGACAAGGTCCGGGAACAGGCCGCCTTCGGTCTGTCGGTGAGCAAGAGCCCGGCGGCCGTGACGACGCTGATCGCGGCCGCGCGCGACGACAGGAGCACGAAGGTCCGCAGCCGGGCACTGTTCTGGCTGGCGCACAACGCGGGGAAGGCAGCGGTCGCCGCGATCAGCAGCGCGATCGACAACGACCCGGAGACCGAAGTGAAGAAGAAAGCGGTCTTCGCCCTCAGCCAGCTGCCGAAGGACGAAGGGGTGCCGAAGCTGATGGAGGTTGCGCGCAACAACCGCAACCCCGAGGTGCGCAGGCAGGCGATGTTCTGGCTCGGCCAGACCCACGATCCGCGCGCGGTGAAATTCTTCGAAGAAATCCTGACGAAGAGGTAACGCGCAATTTCCGTTTTTAGAACCCGTGGCGGCGTTCGGGCTCGGGCTTGTGGGCGCTGGGCTTGATCGTCACATCCGCGCCGATGATGCTCTGGACCCTTTCGTGCGTCAGCATCCGGTTCGACGCCTTGGCCGCGGCGAAGATGCGATCGACGATCTCGTCCGTCGCCGCCAGGCCGCGGCTCTCGAGCCAGAAGATCACGTTCGAGCGCCCCGACATCGGGCCGACTTCGATCTCCTGCTGGCGGCCGACCAGGCTCGCCGGCACCGCGGCATAGACCGCGTCCATCAACGCGCGGTCGCCCATCCGGAACGCCTTGACGACTGCCGCCGCATGGACGCCCGTGGCGGTGCGAAACGCGTCGGCGCCGAGCACCGGATAGTTCGGCGCGATCCGGACGTCGCACGCCTTCGACACCGCCTGCACATACGCCGGCAAGCCGGTCAAGTCGTTGTCGCGGTAGCCCATCATCACCAGGTTGACCATCAGCAGATCGATCGGCGTGTTGCCGCAGCGCTCGCCGATGCCGAGCGCCGCGCCGTGCAGGCGCGTCGCGCCCGCCTCGAGCGCGGCGATGCTCGACGCGACGCCGAAACCGCGATCGCGGTGGCCGTGCCAGTCGATGCCGACGTCCGCGCCGAGCTCGGCGATCAGCGACTTCACGAAGGTGACGACCGCGCGCGCCCCGCTCGGCGTCGCGTGACCGACCGTGTCCGCGACGCACAATCGCTTCGCGCCGGCTCGAATCGCGGTGGTGAACAGCCGCCGCAGCGACTCGGGATCGGCGCGCGTCGTGTCTTCGGTGACATACATGACGTCGACGCCTTCCTGCGCCGCGAAGGCGAGCGCGTCGGTCGTGGCCTTCTCGAGGAAGTCGAGCGTCCAGCCTTCGGCGTACTGCCGCACCGGGCTCGACCCGATGAAGGCGCCGCACTCGATCGGCACGCCCGTGCGCTGCTGGATCTCGGCGATCGGCTTGATGTCGGCCACCATCGTGCGCGCCGCGCAGTTGGCGCGGATGCGCAGGCGGCCCTCCGCAATCGCCCGCGCCAGCCGCTCGACGTCCTTGGCGACCCGCGGACCGGCGCCCGGCAAGCCGATGTCGGCGGTGTCGATGCCAAGCCTGTCCATGTGCTGCAGGATGTCGATCTTCTGGTCGATCGTCGGCGACCGCACCGACGGCGACTGCAGCCCGTCGCGCAGCGTCTCGTCGTCGAGCATCGCGATCGGCTTCCCCGGGCCCTCCGGCGAGGCGTCGTGGTTCCAGTCGTAGATCAGGGGATGCGGCGCTAAGCGCACAAGGTCACCTTGGTTTCTCCCGCGCGGCGCGGTGCACCGCCGCCAGACCGGTGAAGAGCACGGCAGCGCCGGCGGCCGTGGCGATCCAGAAACCGCGGGTCACGGCCGGACGCATCCAGTCGTCCATGTTGGCGAACGGTCCCGCAGGGGCCGCCGCGGCGCGGCCGGCCGCCGCGATGTAGCGCCGGCCGGCGACGACAATGACGTGATCGAAGACCACGTTCCAGACGATGACGGACCAGGCAATCCAGAGCGCGCGGGCGAGGCGCGCCGCGGATCGAGGCTGCCTCCACCGGGCGACGCGGTGCCGCGCGGCCGCGAGCAGCATATGCCGCGATTATCGCACGCGCCCCCTACCGCCGGCGCGCGTAGCCGCGGATGGCGACGATGATCACCGCCGCCGCGACCGCGACGTAGACGACCTGGTGCGAGTTGTCGGCGCCAGGGGTCCGCTCGATCCAGATGACCGACAGGACCAGCAGCACGATCGCGATCACCGTCGGCACCAGCCCCGACCGCCGGCCGCGGCCCGGCAGCGGCGCCGGCTGGTATTTCGCTTCCGTCGTCGCCGTGCCGCACTTGTAGCAGATGAGCGCCTTGTCGGCGATCTGGCTGCCGCAGTTACGACACTGCATTGCGCTGGATGAGTGGACGCACCGCAGCCATGATAATCAACACCAGCCCGAACGTGCACACGATGGTTGCGCCGGTCGGCAGGTCGACCTTGAGCGACAGGAACACCCCCAGCGCCGACACCACCGTCCCCATCGTCCAGCCGATCGCCAGCCGCTTGCCGATCGAATCGGCGTACAGCATGGCCGCCACCGACGGCACGATGAGGTACGAGAACACGAGCAGGACGCCCGCGATCGACACCGACGAGGTGACGACGAAGCCGAATGACGCGTAGAACAGGAAGTCCCAGAACTTGACGTTGAGTCCGGAGTCCTCCGCCTTCTGGTGGTTCATCGAGATCGCCAGGAACTTGTGCCGGAAGACGAAGTGGAACACGCCGATCGCGCCGTAGAGCAGCGCGGTCTTCGCGACCTCGCTCCATGACACCGCCAGGATATTGCCGACGAGCATGTCTTTCAGGTGCTCGCTTTCCGACGTCGCCTTGCTCATCGCCAGGATCGCCGCCGCCGAGGCGACCGCGTAGCAGATCCCGATAATCGCCTCCTGCGGGATGCGTCCGCGCTTGCTGCGGATGGTCGAAAAGACGAACGCGCCCATGAAGGTGAACGCCAGGCTGATCCAGTAGACGAACGGCGCGTGCGGATCGCCGTTCGAGTACGGGAGCAGCAGCGCGATGGTGGCGCCGAGCGCCGCGATCTGCGCCAGCGACAGGTCGACGAAGATGACCCCGCGCTCGACGACGTGGACGCCGAGATAGGCGTGGATCCCGGCGAGAATGAGGCTCGCCGCGAAACAGGGCGCCAGGAACGACAGCATCGAGGCGTCGATCATTTACTTGGCTCCGCTCTTCTTGATCGCATCCACCAGCAGGGTGATGTCGTAGTCGAAGAGCTTGAAGTAGTCGGTGATCTCCTTGACGCCGCCGACCGATGGCGGCATCACCAGCACCTGCGCGCCGGTGTCGCGGCCGATCGCGTTCGGCGTCTTGAGATCGAAATACGGCTCGACCAGGACGATCTTGGCGTTCTGCCGCTTCATCTCATTGATCAGATCGAGTGTGTGCTGCGGCGAGGGCGGAATGCCCGGCTTCGGCTCGACGTAGCCGATGATGTCGAGGCCGAAGCGCTCGGAGAAATTCGGGAAGGAGCGGTGATAGGTCACCACCTTGGTCCCCTTGTAGGGCGCCATCTCCGCCAGCCAGCGCTTCTCCGCCGCGTCGAGGCGGGAGGTGAAGTCGGCCAGCTTCTGCTGGTAGTAGGCCTTGTCGTTCGGCCGCAGCTCCGCCAGCTTGTCGGCGATCTCCTTGGCGATGCGCTTGCCGTTTTCCGGATCCATCCAGTAGTGCGGGTTGCCGAGGGGGTGGACGTCGCCCATTGCCCGCGTCACCTGGCCGGTCGGCACCTCGAGGATCGTGGCCTGCAGCGACGCGTCGAGGTAGCCGGGGCTCCCCGGCTGGATTTTCGAATTGCGGCTCTGCTGAATCAGCGGCGGCAGCCAGCCGATCTCGAGCTCGCGCCCGACGACGACGAGGACGTCGGCCTTCTGCAGCTTGAGGATGAAGCTCGGCTTCGCTTCGACGAAGTGCGGATCCTGATAGCCCCTGGCCATCGCTTCGACCGTGGCGTGATCGCCGACGACCTCGCGCCCGATGGCCGCGAGATCCTCGGTCGTCGTCATCACCGTGAGCTTGCCCTGCGCCCGCGCCATCGCCGGCGCCATCAGCAGCGCGGCGACTAACAGAACGACATGTTTTTTCATATAAGAACCCTTAGAACCCTGAGAACCGTGAGAACCCCGAGAACCCTGAGAACCCTGAGAACCTTTAGAACGGATGCGCGCCATGCGCGCCGATCGAAAACTGGAACTGGAACAGCACTTCGTTGGCGGCCGACACGATCGACGGCGCGGTCTCGTAGTTGGTGCGGCGATACTGCGCCCGCACCTGGCTGAACTCGCTCGGCCAGTAGGTCACGGTGAACGACGCGCCGGTATCGGTGAGCGACGCGTCGGTGGCATGCGCCGACCGATCGACGCGAACGCCGGTGAACCAGCGGCGTCCGACCTGGTAGTCGCCGGAGACGTACAGTCCGCTCGCGCTCTGCAGGCCGTCGGCCTGATCGCGACGGCTCCAGATCCACTCGCCGCGGCCGACGAACGAGTGATAGATCGATCGCTGCAGCGGCTTCCAGCGGTAAGTGGCGTCGATGCCGTAGAGCTGCGTGACCAGCGACGCCGGATCCGCGATGTTGCCGTCGGCGACGCCGTTGTGGCCACGGGCGTACGACAGGCCGAGGTCGATGTTCGCGTTCTCGGTGAGGTCGTGATACCCGCGCAGGTGACCGACGTAACTCAGCTCGCTCCGCGTGGTCGATTCGAACAGCGCCGTGCCGGCCTGATCCGCGCCCGCCGTGCCGCGGAACACCTGCCCGGTCGCTTCGAGGAAGATCCACGGGTTCGGAATCAGCCGCGCCACCGAGATGCCCGCATCGTCGATGCCGTCCTCGCCGCCAACCAGGTTCTGCGTCACCAGCGGCCGGTCCGTCCACGGCAGGATGTGGTTGTGCAGGGTGTTGACCTTGCCGAACGCCGCGCGCATCTTGCCGACCCTCGTCAGCAGGCCGCCAGGTAATTCCGTGAGCGTGAGGAACCCTTCTTCGAGGTTGACCCCTTCCTGGCCGAAGGAAATGAAGAAGTCGGCACGCGAATAGGGATCGACGACCGCCTGCAGCGCGAGTTCCGACTCGTGCAGCTCGAGCGCCGGCACCGGGTTGACCTTGTTCGTCCCGGCGGCGCCGAGAAAGTCGCCGATCACCGCGATGTCCGGGTTGAACACCTTGGCGTTGCTCACCGCCGATCCGAGCGTCGTCGGCGGTTCACCGGCCGGCGGCGGTGCGGGTGGCTGTTCCGGGGTCGGCGGCTGGGCGGGGGCCTGCTCCGGGGTTGGCGGCTGGCCCGCCTTGGGCGTGTCCTGCGAAAACGCACTCGTAGGCGCGAACGCGAGCGCGGCGGCCAGCACGGTGGCACACACAAATCGGATCGGTGTCATGAATAGCCCTCCAGACGGCGGGCCTCCGGCCAGCCGTCGCATTCCATCGAAAAGAATGAGCTGCTAGAGGGTGGCGGGCGGCGAACGGCCGGTGGAACGGACGACGAGCAGAGTGCCCTCGTTGAGGAGGACGAACGGCGTGGCTCGCCCCGCGTCGGGGAGCTGCGCGGCGCCGGGCGCGAGGACGACCTGCGTGTCAGAGCCGAGCTGCGTCGAGGTACAGGAGGTGCAGTGCTGCGGGGTCTTGAGTTCGCACGAGAGATCGTGATGCTCGAAGGGGGAGGCGATCAGGAAAACGGCATAGATCGCCATCCCGACGAGCGCCAGGCGCCGCGAGACGTGATCACTGCGCCTTCGAATCATCTGAATCGATTATACCCCCTGCAACGGTTACCGGCCGACGACCAGCTTGAATCGCGCCGCCACCCCACCGAGGTTGGACTCCCCCGCCTGCTGCGACACGCCGCCGTTCCCGAGAATGCCTTTGACCTGGCTGTACTGCACGTCGATCGCGAGGCCGACCCAGGGGTGCACCCGGAATTCGGCGCCGCCGTTGACGACGAAGCCCGCGTGCCGGGTATCGACATCGTCGCCGGGCTGCGAGAAATCGGACGTCTCCTGATACCCGTACGACCCGACGCCGGCCGCGGCATACGGCCGCACGCGCGGCAGCGCCGCCACCTTGAAGCGGTAGCCGCCGGAGATTTCGACCGGCGTGATCGTCGCCGTCAGCGGGATGCCGAGCGTGAACGCGTTGCCGCCGCTCAGATAGGCGCGCTCGCCGGTCTTGCGGAATCGCGACGCGGTGAGCTCGACGAACAATCCGTCATGCACCACCACCTGCACGCCGCCGCCGAAGAATGGGAAAAACGTCTTTCCGAACGTGGCGTCGAACGTGTCGATCGCGGCGAACGACTGTTCGGTCGCCATCACGAACGGACGGATTGACACGGCCGGCGGAGGCTGGGCCGCGGCCGGCGTCGCCGCGAGACCGAGCAGGAGCGCGAGACTGACGCCGGAGCCGAGACGGTTCACGGTCGCGTTCACTTCGCCAGCCCCAGTCCGCGCAGCGCCGCGCGGGCGTCGACGAGCCCGAAGCCGAAGGTGTTGTCGCGTCCGGGACTGCCGAGATCGACCGCGGTCTTCTCCAGGATCTCTTCGATCGCCGCCGGGTCGGTGATCCCCTGCTGCATCAGCATCGCCGCGACGCCGGCGACGTGCGGCGCCGCCATCGACGTGCCGATGTAGCCGATATATCCGAATACGTCGAACCGCGGCGCCACGAACTCCGACGGCGCCTGCAGGAACGTGTCGGTGAAATTGAAGTCGAACGTCTGTTGCCGGATGAACCCGCTGCTGCCGAATCCACGCTCCGAACCGCCCGGCGCGGCGAGCTCGATGTAGCTGCCGGTGCTCGAGTAGTAGGCATGGTTCCTGGCGCGATCGACCGCCGCGACCGAAACGACGCCCGGAATCCGCGAGGCGATTTCGGCGAGCACACTGGTGGGGTTCGTCCCGAACGGCGCCACCGTGTCTTCGAATTCATTGCCGCCCGCGACGGTGATGAAGCAGCCCTTGCCGACCGCATAGCGCATCGCCGCTTCGACCACCGGCGAGCAGTCGGGCTGGCCCGCGTTCGCGGCGCAGTTGGCCGGGCCCGAGCTGCCGAGGCTCATGTTCAGAATCTTCGCGCCATTGTCCGCCGCATACCGGATCCCGCGCGCCACGTCGTCGTCGCTGCCGCCGGTGTTGGAGATGTTGGTCAAGCCGGCAAACAGCAGATCCCATTCGCTCGCGAGTACCTTCACCGGCATCAGCTTGACGTTGAACGCGATCCCTGCGGTACCCACGCCGTCATTGGTCAACTGGCCGATGGTGCCGCTCACGTGCGTGCCGTGCCCCTCGAAGTCGAGCGGCGTCGACGTTTCGTTCACGAAATCATAAGGCGCGACGATGCGGCTCGCGCCGCTCGGAGACACCAGTTGCGGCGCGGCGGAGTACGGAATCGTGACGCGGCCGAGTGCCGGATAGCGGCGGCCGCTGCTGTCCGTGAATGCAGGGAGCGTGGCGGTAATCGTCGCGTTCTGATAGGCCATGCCGGTGTCGATCACCGCGACGGTGATCGCCGATCCGGCCTGCGGTTGAATCTCCCAGGCGCGCTCCATGTTGATCAGCGGAAAATTCCACTGCTGCGACGCGTACAACGGATCGTTCGGCACGAACGGCGCCAGCCGATGGACGCGATACGCGGCTTGCGCGTACTGGACCGCCGGGTGCTGCCGCATCGTGGCGGCGGCATCCTCCGCGTCTTCGGCAGGATCGATGCGGACCACGTCGAAGTCGGCGTAGGAGGGACGGTCGGCGATTTCACCCGTGTCGCTCGCCGATCGGACCGCCGCGCGGCGCTCCGGCATCGCGGCGTCGTCTCGAAACTTCACGATCACGCGGCCGGCCCGGTAACGGCCGCCGGATGCGCCGACGCGATCCTGCAGCGTCGCCTGGAGCAGCGCGGCACGCCGCAACGTCTCCGGCGCCGACGGCGTGTGGCTGTCGTCGGCGATCAGCCCCTCGTCGATGCCGGCCAGGCCGACGTACTGGAGAATCTGCAGCGGCGAGTTATCGGCGCCCTGTCCCCGGGCGGTCAGCACCAGGCCGCCGGCAGCGACAGTCGCCGCGCACGCGGCGAGCACACGAAATAGACTCATACGTGTATTCTATCGGCTGACCGGCGCAAAAAGCTGCGCAGACAGAACTGTCACATGGCTGCAACACTGTTTCATAAAGTTTGGGACGCGCACACCGTTCGCGTCCTGCCGAGCGGACAAACGCAATTGTTCGTCGGGCTCCACCTCGTCCATGAAGTCACCTCGCCGCAGGCGTTCGACATGCTCCGCCAGCATGGCTGGACGGTGGCGTTCCCGGAGCGCACGTTCGCCACCGCCGATCACATCGTGCCGACGAAGTCGCAGGCGCGGCCGTTCCTCGACATGATGGCGGAAGAGATGATGGGTTCGCTCGAGCGCAATTGCCGCGACGCGGGCATTCATCTCTGGGCGCCGGACAACGAGAACCAGGGCATCGTGCACGTCATCGGCCCGGAGCTCGGGCTGACGCAGCCGGGGATGACGATCGCGTGCGGCGACAGCCACACCTCGACGCACGGCGCGCTCGGCGCGATTGCGTTCGGCATCGGCACCTCGCAGGTCCGCGACGTGCTCGCCTCGCAGTGCCTCGCCCTCGATCCGCTGAAGGTGCGGCGCATCGACGTCAACGGCCGGCTGGCGCGCGGTGTGTTCGCCAAGGACGTCATCCTGACGATCATCCGCCGCCTCGGCGTCCACGGCGGCGTCGGCTTCGCCTACGAGTACGGCGGCAGCACGCTCGACGCGATGACGATCGACGAGCGGATGACCGTCTGCAACATGTCGATCGAAGGCGGCGCGCGGATCGGCTACGTCAACCCCGACGAGACGACCTACGAATTTCTCCGCGGCCGGCCGTTCGCGCCGAAGGACGGCGACCACTTCGAACACGCGGTCGCATGGTGGCGGCAGATGGCGTCGGATCCCGATGCCCGCTACGACGATCGCGTCACGTTCGACGCGGCCGCGATCGAGCCGACGGTCACCTGGGGGATCAACCCGGGCCAGTCGGTCGCCGTCTCGGAAGCGATCGAGGCGGAGCCGGACGATGAGGCGCTGGCGTTCATGGGGTTCAGACCCGGATCGCGCGTGCAGGGCACCCGGATCGACGTCGCCTTCATCGGCTCGTGCACCAACGGGCGGCTGTCGGATCTCGAGGAAGCGGCGCGGATCGTCCAGGGGCATCACGTCGCCAAGCACGTGAAGGCGCTGATCGTGCCCGGATCGCGCGCCGTCAGCCGTGCCGCCGAAGCGCGCGGGCTGCACGAAATCTTCATGGCCGCCGGCTTCGAATGGCGCGGCGCCGGCTGCTCGATGTGCCTCGGCATGAACCCGGACAAGCTCGAAGGCCGTCAGGTGTCGGCCTCTTCGTCCAACCGGAATTTCAAAGGACGGCAAGGCAGCCCCACCGGGCGCACCCTGCTGATGAGCCCGGCCATGGTCGCCGCCGCCGCGATTGCCGGTGAAGTCGTCGACGTCCGCGAGATGCTCGAGGGAGTGCCGGCATGACCCAGGAGCCATTGTCCATGAGCCCTCAGCCGTTGGCGATCCGGCATCTGTCGGGCCGCGGTCTGCCGCTGAGAGGCCACGACATCGACACCGATCGCATCATGCCGGCGCGCTTTCTGGTCGCCGTGTCGTTCGAGGGGCTCGAGCGGCATCTGTTCGAGGACGATCGCAAGGCCGATGGCGCGCACGTGTTCAACGATCCCCGCTTTACCGGCGCCTCGATCCTCGTCGTCAACACCAACTTCGGCTGCGGGTCGTCGCGCGAGCACGCGCCGCAGGGCCTGGTGCGCGCGGGATATCGAGCCATCATCGGCGAATCGTTCTCGGAGATTTTCCAGGGCAACTCGGCGATGCTCGGCATGCCGTGCTTCGTCGCGAGCCATGACGAGGTCGATCGGCTGCAGGCGCTGATCGAGGCGGCGCCCGACACCGTGATCGACGCGGATGTCGCGTCCGGCATCGTCACCGCCGGCGCCCTGACGTTGACCGCGGCGGTGCCGGCCGCGCTGCGCGATGGGTTTCTGTCGGGCCAGTGGAACCCGACGGCGATGCTGCTCGACCACTTCGAGCAGGTGCGGGCGGTCGCGGCACGGCTGCCTTACGTCAGCGGATTCTAGAAATCATACTCAACCCGACGCTGCCGTCGGCTCCTTGATCTTTTCCTGCGCAACCGCCAGAAACGCGTCGGCCGCATGCGAGCGGTGCGCCTTGCGGCAGACCAGCGTCACCTGGCGTTTGCGCGACAGGTCTTTGACCGGGATCGCGACCAGCTGGCCGCTTGCGATCTCGGTGATCGCGCAGCGCCGCGGCAGCAGCGCGACGCCCAGCTTCAGCTCCACCGCCCGCTTGATGCCGTCGAGACTCGGCAGCGCGATGACCATGCGCAGCGGCACGCGGTGCTCCTCGAACAGGCGAATCACGCGCTCGCGCGCCGGCGACGGATCGTTGTGCGCCACGACCGCCTCTTCGGCGATGTCGGCCATCGCCACCTGACGGCGGTCGGCGAGACGGTGTGACGGCGGCACGAGCAGCACGAGTTCGTCCGTGCCGACCGGAATTTCGAGCAGCCCTTCTTCCGACGGATGAAAGGTCAGCGCCCCGAAGTCCAGGCTGCCCTGCTGCACTTCGACCGCGATCTGCCGGGCGGGGACACGGCGCACGTCGATCGTGACGTCGCTGTAGCGCTGGCGGAAGCGCGAGATGAGCGGCAGCAGGGTATGCACGGCGGCTTCGTTGGCGCCGATCAGGACGCGGCCGCGTCGCAAATCGCGCAGATCGCGCACGGCCGATTCGGTCTCCTCGGCCAGCCGGACCAGCCGCTGGCCGTAGTTCTGCAGCATCCGCCCCGCCTCGGTGAGGGTGCCGGTCTTCGAGGAGCGGTCGAACAGCTGCTCCCCGAGCTCGTCCTCGAGCCGGCGCACCGCCTGGCTCACCGCCGGCTGAGTCCGGTGAACCTTGGCGGCGGCGCGCGAGAAGCTGCGCTCCTGTGCGACGGCGAGGAAGATTTTCAGGGCGCCCAGGTCCATCGCGGCACACTATAACATGGACTTATTTTTCGTTAATCATTATCGCTTTGACTTCTAGCTGGCCGGAGCCCACCATTGAGGGCATGAGTACCACCGCACGCGTCACCGTCTTCGACACCACCCTGCGTGACGGCGAGCAGGCCCCGGGCTACTCGCTCGACGTGTCGTCCAAGCTCGCGATGGCGCGGGCGCTCGACGCGCTCGGCGTCGACATCATCGAGGCGGGGTTCCCGATCGCGTCGCCGGCCGACTCGGAAGCCGTGCGCCAGATCGCGACCGGCGTGCGGCGTCCGGTGATTTGCGCGCTCGCCCGCACGCGCAGCCAGGACATCGAAGAAGCCGCCCGCGCGCTGCAACCGGCGCAGCGCGCGCGCATCCACACCTTTCTCGCCACCTCGGATCTGCATTTGACCGCGAAGCTCCGGATGACGCGGCAGGAGTGCCTCGACTCGGCGGTCAGCGCGGTCAGGCTGGCGCGCCGGTTCACCGACGATGTGGAGTTTTCGGCGGAAGACGCGACGCGCAGCGACCGCGACTTCCTGTGCCGCGTGATCGAAGCGGTGATCGACGCCGGCTGCACCACGATCAACCTGCCCGATACGGTCGGCTACGCCACGCCGGACGAACTGCGCGAGTTCTTCCAGCAGATCATCGGCCGGGTGCCGAACTCGGAGCGCGCGATCTTCAGCACGCACTGCCACAACGACCTCGGCCTCGCGGTCGCCAATAGCCTCGCGGCGATCCAGGGCGGCGTCCGCCAGGTCGAATGCTCGATCAACGGCATCGGCGAGCGCGCCGGCAACGCCTCGCTCGAAGAGCTGGTGATGGCGCTGCGCGTGCGTCCCGATCGGCTGCCCTACGACACGGGCATCCGCTCGCAGGCGCTGTTCGGGACCAGCCAACTACTGTCGACGCTCACCAGCGAGCCGGTCCAGGCCAACAAGGCGATCGTCGGCCGCAACGCGTTCGCGCACGAGGCAGGCATCCATCAGGACGGCGTCCTGAAGGACGCGCGCACCTACGAGATCATGAAGCCCGAGGACGTCGGCCAATCGGTGTCGTCGCGGCTCGTGCTCGGCCGCCACTCCGGTCGCCACGCGGTGCAGTCGCGCTGCGAGACACTCGGCTTCGCCCTGGCGCACTCCGAAATCGACGAGGTATACCGCGCGGTGATCTCGCTCGGCGAGCACCGCAAGGCGATCGGCGACAGCGACCTGCGCCGCATCGTCGATCGCGTCCGCACCCCGGCGTCAGCGGCCGCGGCGGCGAGCACCGCGACGCACGTCGAGACCGTCGGCTACGGGCACGGGGTGTAGGGAGTGCGGGGTGCGGAGTGCGGAGTGCCCAATGCGGCGCGCGCAGGCTGATCCGCGATAATCCACACTCCGCAATCCCCGATCCGCAATATCATCGTCAGCTGTGATCCCCCTTCGGGATGTCATTCCGTCCCGCACGACTCCCTACATCACCATCACGATCATCACGCTGAACGCCCTGGCGTGGTTCTTCGAGCTGTCGCTGCCGCACGCAGCGCTCAACGAGTTCCTGACCGTCTTCGGGGTCGTGCCGGCGTCGTTCTCGGCGCCGACGCTGATCACGTCGATGTTCCTGCACGGCAGCTGGTCGCACGTGCTCGGCAACATGTGGTACCTGTGGATCTTC
>JAOBWF010000281.1 GCA_025463215.1 Acidobacteriota bacterium
GCATCAGCATCGTGGTGCCGGCACGCAATGAGGCCAAGAACCTTCGCGTCGTGTTACCGCAACTGCCAGGCGTACACGAAGTGATTCTCGTCGACGGCCACTCGGTCGACGGCACGATCGAAGCGGCTCGCGAAGTGATGCCGTCCATCCGCGTGGTTCAGCAGACCCGTAAGGGGAAGGGCAACGCCCTGGCGTGCGGATTCAACGCAGCGACAGGCGATGTCATCGTCATGTACGACGCTGACGGATCGGCCGATGCGTCGGAGATCGCGAGGTTTGTTGCCGCGCTCGTTGCAGGCGCTGACTTCGCGAAGGGCACGCGATTCGGCGAAGGCGGCGGCAGCGAGGACATCACGATCTTGCGCCGCAGCGGCAACGCGTTCCTCAACACTGTGATGAACACCCTGTTCCGCCGGTCGTACTCGGACCTCTGCTACGGATACAACGCGTTCTGGCGCGACATGCTGCCGACGTTGGATCTTCCCGATCCGAATGCGCCTGCCCCGAGTGACGGAAAGATGTTGTGGGGCGACGGCTTCGAGATCGAATCGCTGATCAGCTGCCGTTTCGCCGGCGCCGATGCGGTGATCACCGAGGTAGGCAGCGTGGAGCGGCTGCGCATCCACGGCGAGAGCAACCTGCACGCGATCTCGGACGGTCGTCGCGTGCTCAAGACGATCCTCGCCGAAAAGCGTCGGCACACGGCGATGCGGGCGGCGCGGACCAACTTGCATCTGGCGCGAACGGTCGCGAAGCCGGAGCACCGCACGATCAACCTGAACGCCGATCGGCACCTGGACATTCTGGCCGATGAGATGGTCGGCTGAGTATGACAAGCCTTCTGCCCGCACCCTTGCGAAGCAGGAGCTCGCGGTCCGCTGCCGAGCACACGCAAGGCACATCGGCGGCGGACCGTGGCGCCACCCTGTTCCTCGATGGGCTCCGCGGCCTGGCGGCTCTGGCGATCGTCGGCTACCACGCATTCCTGTTCACCGGCCTCGACAACCAGACCACCCAGGGCCTGCCGGCCGCGGCGCATGTGTTCTTGCTCGGGCAGCTGGCCGTGGCGATGTTCATCGTGCTGTCGGGGTTCGTCTTGAGCGCCCCAGCGATCCGCCGCGGTGGCGTCCTGCCGCGCGGCACGGCTGACTATCTGCGACGGCGTGCACGTCGGATCCTGCCGCCGTACTACGCGGCAATCGGCGTGTCGCTCGCGTTGATCGCCGCGTTTCCCGTTCTGCAACATCGTTCGGGCAGCGCCTGGGACTCGAAGATTCCCGTCACGCCCGCGGGCATCCTGTCGCACGTCCTGTTGATCCAGGACGTCATGCCGCAATGGATTTTCCAGGCAGACGGTCCGCTGTGGAGCATCGCCGTGGAATGGCAGCTCTACTTCTTCCTCCCCTTTGCGCTGCTTCCGCTGCGGAGGATGTGGGGCACCGTCCCGACGGTCCTCACTGCGGGGCTCGCGGGTCCGTTGCTCGCCATCGCCGTACCGGGCTCGCAGATCGCGCACCCGTGGTTGCTGGGTTGCTTCGCCTTGGGGATGCTCGCGGCCGACATGGTGTACGGAGGCGCCGGCTTCCGCTTCCACCCGCTGCTGACGAGATGCGCGCGGCCCGCCGTCCTGGTGCCGGCGACGGTGGCGAGTGTCGCGGCGTTCGCTGCCGTCGCCCCGAAGCTGAGCAACGCGCTCGTGATCGCCGACACGGTGACCGCTGCCCTTGTCGCCGCATGGATCGTTGCTCTCGCGACCGGCGCCAGCCCGCTCGTACGGCGAGTAAAGCGAATCCTCGAGAGCCGTGCCCTCCTGACTGTCGGCATGTTCTCGTACAGCATCTATCTGTTGCACGCTCCGGTGCTCGCGCTCCTGAACCTCGAGTCCTTGCACTGGCGGCTGCCGTTGGCGGGTCGCCTGGCGCTCATGGTCGCTGTCGCCGCGCCGCTGGCCGTCGGCGTCGGCTACCTGTTCCACCGGTTGGTCGAGAAGCGATTCCTGACCTCGCATCAGCGTTCTGTCTCGACCGCCGAAGCCACCCCGCGCTGACGCACGTATCGGGGCGGCGTGCGCCGGGCCTGTCCCGCGGGCTCGGCGTTAGCCTGTAGTCACCCACGTCAGCTCGGAGGATCACCGTGAAACTGCTCGTCACCGGCGGAGCGGGATACATCGGCAGCTGCGTCGGCACCGTCCTTGTGGCGCAGCACCACGAGGTCGTCGTCCTCGATGACCTCTCGACGGGTTTCGCGGACGCGGTCCCGGACGGCGCCGAGTTCGTGCAGGGTGACATCACGACGGCGGGGGACGTTCTCGGACGCGGCGGGTTCGACGGCGTGCTGCACTTCGCCGCCAAGAGCCAGGTCGGGGAGTCGGTCGCCAAGCCGGATCTGTACTGGCGCACCAACGTCACCGGCTCGATGGCCTTGCTGGATGCGATGCGCGCGCACGACGTGCCGCGGCTCGTTTTCTCCTCCACTGCCGCCACGTATGGCGAGCCCGAGGCCGTCCCCATCACCGAAGACGCGCGCACCAAGCCGACGAGCCCGTACGGGGCCTCGAAGCTGGCCGTCGACATGATGATCACCGACTACGCGGCGGCGTTCGGCCTCGG
>JAOBWF010000304.1 GCA_025463215.1 Acidobacteriota bacterium
CCTGCCGCTTTTCCACAGGTCACCCAAATGCGCCCTGCGGATATCTGTGGAGCGGTTTCCAGCGGATCGAACAGGTACCGAAAGCCCATTTTTCCGACCACATATTTTGCACAAGCTAAATGACTCAATAGCAAGCACTAACGGGCACAGCACACTTTTCAACACACCCTCTCTTCCTATATAATTTCTTATTCTCGAATCTCTCCTCTCCTTAGGGGATCGCGGGTGCCCGAACCCCCGCCCTTTTCGAGGTCAGCACATCAATGGAACTAGTCGTCCGTAAGAACGACCTACTGCGAGAACTGCAACTTTTTCAGGGGATCGTCGAGCGAAAAAATACGATCCCGATTCTCGCGAACGTGCTGATGGAAGCCAAAGGCGACCAGGTCAGCTTTCTCGCCACCGATCTCGAAGTCGGCCTGCGCAGCAAGTGCGCGGCGACGGTGACGAAACCGGGATCGCTGACGCTGCCGGCCAAGAAGTTTTTTGAGATCGTGAAGTCGCTGCCGGACACGGACATCCGGATCGCCGAGGACAAGGGCGGCGTCAAGATTGCGGCCGACCGCTTCGACTCCCGTCTCCAGACGCTGCCGCGCGAAGATTTTCCGACGCTCCCTGAAGCCGGAGGCACGCCGACCGCGCAGCTCGAGCGCAACGCGGTCAAGGAGATGGTCGCCAAGACGCAGTTCGCCATCACCGGCGAGGACACCCGCTATTTTCTCAACGGCGCGCTGTTTGTCCTCAAGCCGGAGGAGATGAGCCTGGTCGCGACCGACGGCCATCGCCTCGCGCTCGTCAGCGTGACGCGCGACGGCAAGGGCAGCAAGGAGGCCGACGAGAGCAAGGCGATCCTGCCGAAGAAGACGCTCGGCGAGCTCGGACGTCTGCTCGGTGAAGGCGACGGCGACATCGGCTACGAGCGCGGCGAGAACCACCTGTTCTTCCAGGTAGGCGATCGCATGCTGATTTCGCGGATGATCGACGGCCAGTTTCCCGCCTACGAGCGCGTCATCCCGAAGGGCAACGACAAGCACATCGAATTCGAGCGCGATCGGCTGACCAGCGCGGTCAAGCGCGTCGCGCTGCTGTCGAACGAGCGCTCGCGCGCGGTGAAAATCCAGATCGAAAAGGGCAAGGTCGACGTCACGTCGAGCAGTCCGGATCTCGGCGAGGCCAAGGAAACGCTGCCGGTCGACTACAGCGGCAGCGCGATGCAGATCTGCTTCAACGCCCAATACGTGCTGGATTTCCTCGCCGCGGTCGCAACCGACGTCGTGTCGCTCGAGCTGAAAGACGAAGTCAGCCAGGCGGTGATGAAGCCGGTCGGCGCCGAGGGCTACGACTACACCTACGTGATCATGCCGATGCGGGTCTGACAACAAAAAGGGCTGAGGGCTGAGCGCTCAGGGCTGAACGCCTGGGCTCAGGGCTAGACGCTGAATGGAACATACCGAGCAGAACGCCCCACACGAACACCCGCCGTCGACGCCCGACGTGCCGGCGGGCAACAACGGCCATGGCGGCCAGGGCGCCAGCGAGAATTACGGCGCCGACAAAATCAAGGTGCTCGAGGGGCTCGAAGCGGTCCGCAAGCGCCCCGCGATGTACATCGGCTCGACCGGTCCCGCGGGGCTGCACCATCTCGTCTACGAGATCGTCGACAACTCGATCGACGAGGCGCTGGCCGGCTTCTGCGATCAGGTCAACGTCACGATTCACATCGACGGTTCGGTGACCGTGATCGACAACGGCCGCGGCATCCCGACCGACCAGCACGAGAGCGGCAAGTCGGCGGCGGAGGTCGTGCTTACGGTGCTGCACGCCGGCGGCAAGTTCGACAACGACAGCTACAAAGTGTCCGGCGGCCTGCACGGCGTCGGCGTCTCCGTCGTCAACGCGCTGTCGGAGAACCTCGATCTCGAGATCTGGCGCAACAGCCAGGTCTATCAACAGAGCTACGAGCGCGGCACGCCGATGGGGCCGCTCGAAATCACCGGCACGACCAAGCGCCGCGGCACCAAGGTCACCTTCAAGCCGGACGCCGGCATCTTCGAGACGACGGTGTTCAGCTTCGACATCCTGGCGCAGCGGCTGCGCGAGCTCGCGTTCCTCAACGGCGGCATCACCATCACGCTCGACGATGAGCGCGACGGCAAGAACCACAATTTCCACTACGAAGGCGGCATCGTCTCGTTCGTCACGCACCTGAACAAGAACAAGGCGTTGGTCAACGAGAAACCGATTTACATGCGCGGCGAGCGCGAAGGGATCGACGCCGAGATCGCGCTGCAGTGGAACGACAGCTACACCGAGACGATTTACGCCTTCGCCAACAACATCAACACGCACGAAGGCGGCACGCACCTGTCCGGCTTCAAGGCGGCGCTGACCCGCACCATCAACTCGTACGCGACGAAAAACAATCTCGCCAAAGACCTGAAGGAAAGCGTCTCGGGCGAGGACATCCGCGAAGGGCTGACCGCGGTCATCAGCGTCAAGATCCCGCATCCGCAGTTCGAAGGCCAGACCAAGACGAAGCTTGGCAACACCGAGGTCAAGGGGATCGTCGAAGCCATCGTCAACGACAAGCTCGGCGCCTATCTCGAAGAGAACCCGGCCGTCGCGAAACGGGTCATCGGCAAGGCGATCGACGCCGCCCGGGCGCGGGACGCGGCGCGCAAGGCGCGCGATCTCGTCCGCCGCAAGGGGGCGCTCGACGGCAGTTCGCTGCCCGGCAAGCTCGCCGACTGCCAGGAACGCGATCCGGCCCTCAGTGAGCTGTACATCGTCGAAGGCGATTCGGCAGGGGGGTCGGCCAAGCAGGGGCGCGATCGCCGCTTCCAGGCCATCCTGCCGCTCAAGGGCAAGATTCTGAACGTCGAGAAGGCCCGCTTCGACAAGATGCTGAGCAGCGACGAGATCAAGACCATGATCGCGGCGCTCGGCTGCGGCATCGGCGTCGAGGACTTCAACCTCGACAAGCTCCGGTACCACCGCATCATCATCATGACCGACGCGGACGTGGACGGATCGCACATCCGCACCCTGCTGCTGACGTTCTTCTACCGCCAGCTGCCGCGGATCATCGAGAACGGCTACGTCTACATCGCGCAGCCGCCGCTGTTCCGCGCCAAGCGCGGCAAGTCCGAGACCTACATCAAGGACGAGCGCGATCTTGAAACCTACCTGGTCAAGCGATCCGTCGAAGGGCGGGTCGTCAAGATCTCCGCGACCGGCCGGGAGATTGCGGGCGCCGATCTCGAGAAGCTGCTGCAGCGCATGATCGCGCACCAGAAATTCCTGGAGACCGTGGAACGCCGCGGCCACCCGCGCGAAATCGTCGAGGCGCTGCTCGCCGCCGGCGCCGACCGCGAGTACTTCGCCGACAAGGACAAGCTCGAAGGCGTCGCCGACAAATTGACGATGCCGACGCGCACCGTCACGGTGCAGCGCGACGAGGAGCACAACCGCTATCAGCTGCAGATCGAGGATCGATCGAGCGGTTACCCGCGTCAGCACACGATCGGCGTCGACTTCGTCACCGCCGGCGAGTACCGCACGCTGCTCGCCAACCACCGCGATATCCCGACGCTCGAGGGGGACATCGTCGTCTCCACCGCGGTCGAAGCGCCGGATGACACCGACGAACCGATCGCGGCCGCTGACGAGACCGGGATCGGCGGCGGTCCCGTCGACCAGTTGACGAAGCTGGCGGCCGAACCGAAGGACGCGCGCGGCAAGCCGAAGGGCGTGCCGCCCGACGTCACCTTGCACTCGCTCGACGAGCTGGTCGACTACTTCATCGGCGCCGGCAAGAAGGGCATCGCGATCAACCGCTACAAGGGCCTCGGCGAGATGAACCCGGATCAGCTCTGGGCGACGACGATGGATCCGACGGTGAGGACGCTGCTGCAGGTGCGGGCCGAGGATCACACCGAAGCGGACCTGATGTTCACCACACTGATGGGCGACCAGGTCGAACCGCGCCGCAAATTCATCGAAGACAACGCGCTGGATGTCAAGAACCTGGATGTCTGAGGTCGCACGTCGCACCTAACCGTCATGACAGATTTCGCCTTACATACCAACCCGGTCAACATCGAAGACGAGATGAAGCGGTCGTACATGGATTACGCGATGAGCGTAATCGTGGGACGAGCGCTGCCCGACGCCCGCGACGGCCTCAAGCCGGCGCACCGCCGCGTGCTCTACGGCATGAAGACGATGGGGCTGTCGGCGGGGCGCGGCTACCGCAAGTGCGCGAAGATCGTCGGCGAGGTGATGGGCAACTTCCATCCCCACGGCGACGCCTCGATCTACGACACGCTCGTCCGGCTGGCGCAGGATTTCAACATGCGCTATCCGACGGTCGACGGCCAGGGCAACTTCGGATCGATCGACGGCGACCGCCCCGCGGCGATGCGGTACACCGAAGCGCGACTGAAGGCGCTCGCCGACGACATGATGACGGATCTCGACAAGGAGACCGTCGACTTCACCCCGAACTACGACGAGACGACCGAAGAGCCGACCGTTCTGCCGGCGCCGTTCCCGAACCTGCTCGTCAACGGATCCGCCGGCATCGCGGTCGGGATGGCGACCAACGTCCCGCCGCACAACCTGCGTGAGGTGATCGACGCCTGCATCTGGCTGATCGAGAACACGCACTTCGCCGACGCGTCGGCGCCGGTCAGCCGCGCCGACAAGCTGCGCAACCTGATTCGGCTGGTGCCGGCGCCCGATTTCCCGACCGGCGGTTACATCATCGGCCGCGGCGGCGCGGTCGAAGCCTACATGACCGGGCGCGGCTCGATCATGATGCGCGCGAAGACCGAGATCGAGA
>JAOBWF010000320.1 GCA_025463215.1 Acidobacteriota bacterium
TCCCGCAGGATGCGACTGCGGGCACGCGCGTCGGTCGCGCTGCCGGCGCACGGGCTCTCGCTCAGAGCCGCTAACGGACCGGGCGCGAATGCGAGTACAGTCGCAACGCCTTGCTCCAGCGGCTCCAGACTCCCACGACAGGCGTCATCGCCGGGGCGCTGCTCATCCTGATCGGCGGGATCGTCACCGTGAGCGGCGCGTCGTCTCCGGGCACGATCCTCGCGATCCTCGGGTTCGGGCTGATCCTCAAGTACCGCGTGCTCCCCGCCCGGCGCGACCGCGGCAAGTAGCGCGCTGAGCGCTAGCGGCCCGAGCGGGCCTGCAGGCGCACGGCGATCGTGTCAAGCGTGACCGCGCCGAGGAGCACGAGCCCGGTGATGATGTAGATCCAGCCGTTCGACACGTTCAGGGTGTTCAGGCCGTTCTGGAGCGTGCCGATCAGGACGGCGCCGAGCAGCGCCCCGCGCACCTCGCCGCGGCCGCCGAACAGGCTGACACCGCCGATCACCGCTGAGGCGATCGCGTTCAGCAGCAGATTGCCCGGCGGGAACGTCAGCGCGACCGAGTTCACCTGCGAGGCGAAGATGATGCCGCCGATCCCGGCGGTGGCGCCCGAGATCGCGAAGACGAGCACCTTGATGCGCTTCACGTTGATGCCTGCACGGCGGGCCGCCTCTGCGTTGCCGCCGACGGCGTAGACATGGCGGCCGAACGTCGTCCACTTCGCGAGGAACGTCAGCAGGATGAAGAAGAAGATCACGATCACGCCAGAGAGCTGCACCCCGAGGGTCGTGGCGATCACTCTCGCGTGATCCGAGATCTCGACGACGCCGAAGGCCGCGATGCCGATCGACAGCGTCCGGAGAAGGAAGGCGTAGACGTTCACGCGCGCGATCTGCGTTCCACGCGCAGCGACCCGCCTGTAGACAACGCTGAGCGGGTAAAGCGCCGTGATCACCGCCGCGACGATCCAGCCGCCGAGGTGCGAGAAGCCATAGCTGTCGGTGTAGTTGATCCAGCGGTCCTGGATGATGATCGTGCCGCGCTGCTCGAGCGTGTTCAGGATCACGCCCTGCCAGATCAGGAAGCCTCCGAGCGTGACGACGAACGAGGGGACGCCGACGAACGCCACGATCGAGCCTTGGAGCGCGCCGATCGACGCGCAGACAGCGACCGCGATCAGCATCGCGAGCAGGCCGTTCAACTGGTGGCCGCTGCCCGGGAGCTGCAGTTCCGCGACGACGAGCGCACCGATGCCGGCCAGATAGCCGATCGAAAGGTCGATCTCCCCGAGCAGCAGGACGAAGACGACGCCGAACGCCAGCATTGCCGTCCCGGCGCTCTCGTTGATCAGGTTGACGAAGTTGACGGCGGTGAAGAAGTTCGTCGCCGTGAACTTGAAGAGCAGGATGACGATGACCAGCCCGACGATGATCGGGAACGGCCCGAGGTTGCCTGTGCGGAGGTTCAGCCAGGCGCGCGCCCAGAGACCGCTGAGGCCGCTCGGCAATCCCTGCTCCTCGGGAGGCGGAACGCGGTCGGGCCCGACGACGTCCGCGGCGCTCATGTCTCCACCGCCGGAGTCTGGGTAAGCCCGGAGACCTTCGTCGGCTTGCCGGCGGTGATCGCCTCGACGACCGCCTGCTGCGTCGTGGTGCGGCGATCGAACACGCCAACGCTCCGGCCGAGACGCAGGACCGTAATGCGATCCGCGGTCTCGAAGACGTCGTGGAGGTTGTGCGAGATCAGGACGACGCCGAGCCCCTGCTCGCCGAGGCGCCGCACGAGAGCCAGGACCTGCTCGGTCTGTGCGACGCCGAGCGCCGCGGTCGGCTCGTCGAGGAGAACGAGCTTCGAGTTCCATTGCACCGCTTTCGCGACCGCCACCGACTGGCGCTGACCGCCCGAGAGCGTCGCGACCGGCTGCCGGATCGAGGAGATCGTCGTCACCGCGAGCGACATGAGCTTCACGGCGGTGCGGAGCTCCATCGCGGCCTCGTTGAGGATCTGGAATCGGTTGATCTCACGTCCGTGGAACATGTTCTGGACGACGTCGAGGTTGTCGCACAGCGCCAGATCCTGGTAGACGACCTCGATGCCGAGACGTCCGGCGTCCTTCGGGCTGTTGATGTGCACCTCGTTGCCCGCGAAGAGGATGTGGCCGCTGTCGGGGGTGTGCGTGCCGGCGATGCACTTGACGAGCGTCGACTTGCCTGCGCCGTTATCGCCGACGAGCGCCATCACCTCACCGGCATTGACCTCGAAGTCGACGTCCGTCAAGGCTTGGACCGACCCGAAGGTCTTGGTGATGTCGCGGAGTTGAAGAAGTGGTGTGTCGCTCATCGGCTTCTAGTCGCAGTGGAGGCGCCCCTGGGGGCGCCTCCACCACTCTTGATGCGTGATCCTATCTCTACTTACTTGCAGTACTGCTTGTACACACCGATGCACACGTCGGACCTCTTCAGGAAGTTATCCGTGAAGAGCCGCTTGTAGTTGTGCTTGGTGATCCAAACGACCGGCAGCGCCAGGGTCGGCTCGGACTTCGAGCCGTTCTTGCGCGTGGTGTTCGTCTTCGGCTTCTGGCCCTTGACGAGCGCCACTGCAGCGGCTGCGGCAGCGTTGGCCTCATCCGGCACGTACTTGTAGACGGTGCCCGTCTGCCAGCCGGCGAGGATGTACTGGACACCCTGCGGGCTTGCATCCTGACCGCTCAGCGGGATCGGCTTCAGGTGCTTCGCCTTCAGGTCGGCGATCACCGCGCCGGCGATGTTGTCGTTCGCCGCGATGACCCCCTGGATGTTGTTGTTCGTCTTGACGAGCATCTGGTTGAAGATGGTCGCCGCGTTGATTGCATCCCAGTCGGGGACAAACTGCTGCGGGCCCTTCTTCACAGCGGCGCTCTTGAAGAGCGGGTTGAGAACCGCGTCGTTGCCGCTCTTGAACCAGAAGGCGTTCTGGTCGGTCTGGCCGCCCCACAGCTCGGCGACGACAGCGC
>JAOBWF010000361.1 GCA_025463215.1 Acidobacteriota bacterium
CGCCGACGCCGCGGCCGTGCGCAGCGCGCCGGTGCGCCGCGGCGCCCACCATTCGCCCCGATAGAGCGCGTCGCGCAGCGGCGCGATCCCCGCCGGGTCGCGCAGCGCGCCGAGCGATTCGATCGCCCGCAGGTACACCGGGCCGAGCGCGCCGCGATGATCGATGTGGCCGAGGATGTAGGCGAACAGCGGCGTCGCCCGTTCGTCGCGGACCATGCCGATCGACTGCATGATCGCCTCGCGCGACTGGGTCGTACCACCGGCGAGCGCCTGCTCCAGGATGCGATACGCCGCGTCGGTGCCGAGGTTGAGAATCGCGCGCACCGCCTCGCGCTGGACCTGGGGCTCGTTGTCGTCCAGTAGCTCGGTGAGATCGGGCAGCGCCTCGCTGCCGCCGAATTGCCGCATCAGGTGAATCGCCGTCCGCCGCACCGCCGGGTTCTGCGACGTTTTCAACCGCTCGATCGTGCGCCGTCCGACCGAGCCGAACGCCAGCAGCACCGCCGTCAGCCGCTCGCGCGTCCGCGGTCGTTCCTCAACCGAGAGCGCCTCGGCCAGCGGCCGGACCAGCACCTCGCCGAGCGACACGCACATCGTCTTCACCCGCTCGAACTGCGCTTCGTCGAGCGTCGCCAGGTGGGTGGTGACATGGCGCATCATCGAGCCGGCGATCAGGACGTCGATCGCGGTCAGCGCCAGCTGACGGCGCGCCGTCGATCCGCTGCCGGACGCTTCGGTGACGAGGACGCCGATCAGCTCGCCGGCGGCGTCGAAATCACCGACCAGCAGCAGATCTTCGATCAGGCCGACGAGCGGCGTCATCAGCTCGCGCCATCGCTCCTCGTCCTGCTCGATGCGCAGCAGATCGAGCATCAGCGTGAGATCGAGCGCGCGCAGTGCGGTGGTCGCGATCGTGCCGAGCCACGCCGCGATGCGCTCCGGCGGATCGTCGCTGACCCCCTCCACTTCGATCGCCTTGGTTCGGGCGCCCGACAGCTCCTTGCCGTACGCCTCCGAGACGAACGGCTCGTCGGAGTACGACGTCAGCAGCTGCTCGGCGACGTTGTTCCAGACCGATTCGAACCCTTCGGTGCTGCCGAGCGGCGACGCCGCGACGTCGCTCTTCGCGAGCGCGAGCATCCGCTGCTGCTCCTCGCCGTCGCGGACCAGCGTCTGGAACGCCTGCGCCAGCCTGTCGGTCGACGTGTCGCCGGCGATCACGTGGCGCGACACGAATCGCGAGATGGTCGTGTCGGTCATTCGGCTGACGACCGCCTGCATCAGCTGCGGACCGTCTTCCTCTCCCTTGTGTCCCATCAGCCCGAGCAGCATCTCGGCCGAGCATTGCCCGACCGCGGCCGCCATGTTCTTCAGCACCGGCTCGAGCTGCTCCGGTTCGCGGCGGGACACCGTCTCGACGATGCCGCGCAGCATGCGCATCAGGGCGGTGGTTTTCAGGCCGACGCCGCCGGCGCCGGCGGTGGTCTCGAGCGATGCCATCAGGCTCGCCAGCTGCTCGCTGTCGACGGCAACGCCGAGCAGTTCGCGGATCCCCGCTTCGTCGAGATCGAAGGCGCTGCCCTGCAGGCAATTCGCGATCACCTGCTTCCAGACCGCCGGATCGCCCCCGGCGCGCTCGCGCAGGACTTCGGCGTAGTCGATCTCGCGCAGTTCCACGTGCCGCCCCGCCATCGTCGTCCATACCCGCGCGATGCCGCCGTCGCTGCGGATCGACTCCGGCGTCCGGCCGAGCAGGAGCAGGAACGTGCGCCAGGCGTCGACGTCGCCGCCGGCGTGGATCGTCATCTCGCCGATGAGATGACTGTGGAGCAGGGTCGCAAGCTCGGTGATCGCGGCGTCGGCGCGGGCCGGCGGACGATCGTCGAGCAGCAGGCCGTCGGGGAGCACGCGGATCTTCAGCGCCGCCGGCTGGGCGGCGGTGGCGGTGATGGTCGCGATCCGCCCGAGCGTCGCCGCGATCGCCGGATGGCCGACCGGGTAGAGCAGCACGGCGCGCGCCGCGGCCTTGCACGCGCGGGCGAATTCCGTCAGGCGGGCGGTTTCGGCGGCGTCGAGCGGCGCGGGTGCGTCGGTCAGCTCGGCCATCAGAGGTACGTCAACGGATCGATGTCCGTGGAGTCGGGGTCGACCGCCTCGATGACCGCGTAGGGATGATCGCCGTGCTCGTCGCGCTCCCAAGTGTTGGCGAGCACCGGCTCCTCGAGCCTGGCATCCGATCGGTCGACCACGATCTTGACCTGCGGCCGGAACGGATCGCTCCGGTGCTCGGCGGTGACGACCGCGATCTCGCCCTTCGTGAGGCGCACGAGCGTGCCGACGGGAAACAGGCCCATCAGGTTGACGAAGCGCTTCAGCAGCACCTGGTTGAACGCCGGATTGCCCTGCTCGCCCATGATGCTGCGGATCCGGACCGTCGCCATCCCTTCGCGATACGGGCGATTGCTGCGCAGCGCGTCGAAGACGTCCGCGATCGACACGATCATCGTGCACAGGTTCAGCTTGCGGCTGCCGATCTTTTCGGGATAGCCGCTCAGATCCTGCCTGAGATGATGTTCGAACGCGACGATCGGCGCCAGCGCCGGCATCTCGGGCGTCCGCCGCAGGATGTGCGCGCCGTCGACAACGTGGCGCTTCATGACGTCGAACTCGTCGTTGGTCAGCTTGCCCGGCTTGTTCAGCACCTCGAGCGGCGTGTTGACCTTGCCGATGTCGTGCATCAGCGCCGCGAAGCCGAATTCGCGCAGCAGCGGACCGTCGATGTTCAGCGCGCGCGCCTGCGCCATCGCCAGCGCCGAGACGTTGACCATGTGGGTGAACGTGTAGTTGTCGTACTTCTTCAGCGCGGTCAGCGCCATCAGCGACGTCCGGTCCTGGGTGACGAGCCGCGCCAGGCCGTCGATGATCTTGCGCGCCGCGCCGGGGTCGGGTTGATCGCCGGCCTTGGCGGCATTCCACAGCGTCTCCGCCGTTTCGACCGCCGTGCCGTAGACCCGCCGCGCCGCGGTAATCCCGACCTGCTCATCGCTGACCTCGTCGACGACGATGCGGCCGAGCGTGACGTTGCGGACGCCGCGCGAGAGCAGCCGGTCCGGCAGCGGAGCGGGCGAGGTGCGATCGGTGAACGCGGCGACCAGGTGGCCGACTTCGGCGCGCGAGAGGCCGCGCGTCAGCGTGATCTTCTCGATCCCGCGGTCGCGCAGGTCGCGGGCAAACGCGATCAGCGATGCGCTGCCGCGCGGCAGCCGGGTGCTGTCGACCACGCACTCGTCACCGATGAAGCCGATGACGATCGACGGCGTCGTCTGGAGCCGTTCGACCGCCGCCGCGGTCAGGGCGTCGATGCCGCGCTGAACCAGCGGGTGCGACGGCGAGTAGAGCTCGGTGCCGCGCAGCGCGGCCGCCAGCCGCCGGATCAGCTCCTCGCCTTTCTTCTGCTCCATCAGCCTCGAGCCCTCAGCCCTTCGCCCGTTGGGAAGCGAGCTTCTTCAGGGTCCCGTCCCCGGTGGTGGCGGCTTCTTGCAGCGCCGCCGCTGATTTCACCGTGCCGACCCGCGCCAGCGCCTCGACGCTGTGCTCCTTCAGCGCGCGCAGTTTGCGCCCGCCGAAGAATCTCGTGCGCCGGGCCATGTCGACGAGGATGGCGACCGAGCCGTCGGTGCCGACCGTGCCGAGCGCGTCGATCGTCTCGATCACGACGTCGTGGTCCTTGCCGAGCGGCTGGCTGTCCCGGAGGATCTGCACCAGCATCGGGACGACGCGCGGATCTTTTTCGGCGACCAGCGCTTCGGTCACGGCGCGGCGGACGTCGCCGGTCGCGGCGCGCAGCACGGTGTGGATGGCGCGCGCCGCCGCGGGATCCTGAATCACGCCGAGCGCGCTGACCGCGGCGCGGGCGACCCGCGGATCGCTTTGCCGCAGCAGCGGCTGGAGCAGCGGCACCGCGTCGGCGGTGGCGATCCGGCCGAGGATGCGCGCCCCGCGCCGCTGCACGAACCACCGCGGGTCGTTGACGAGCGAGGCGAGGCGCATCACCGCGCGCTGGCCGAAGCCGACGATCACGCTCTCGGCGCGCGCGGTCGTGACGGTGTCCTCCTCGACGATGACGACCGACTTGAGCGCCTCGACGCTCGAGACGCCGATCGAGGCGATGACCGCCTTCATCGCGTTCCAGTTCTCCTCGTCGACGTCGCCGATCAGGGCGACCGATTCGCGCATCGCCATCGACTCGCCGAGCTGATCGAGCGCCTGGCGGCACGCATCCTTGCCGATCGCGGTCGGCGCCTTGGCGCGGGTCCTGAGCGCCGTCGTCACCGTCAGCGCGTCGTCGTAGGCGCCGGACATCAGGAGATCTTCGGCGAGCGCGGACATGTCGGTCGCCATTTCGTCGGCGCGCCCCGGATCCTGCTCCAGGGTGAACAGGTCGATCAGCATCTGGACCGACAGGACGCGGACGCTCGACTGCCCGAGGCTCTCCATCCATTCGGCGAGCTCCGCGGGGAGATCGGCCGCCGCCATCCGCTCGGCGCGGTCGCCGATGCCGTCCAGCGAGTTGCGGTACGTCTCCGAGACGTAGGCCTTGTCGTTGTAGGCGACGAGGAGCTCCTCGGTCGAGGCCCAGAGCACCTGGAACTGTCCGGACTTGCCGAAGTCGGTCTCGCTGAGCATCGTGCGGGTGAGCGTGAGGACACGCCGCTTGCGCTCTTCGTCCGGGGCGATTGTATTGAAGATTGTCGCCAGCCGATCCGAGGCCTGACCGTCGAGCGCCAGCGCGGTGGCCAGCAGCTGCGCCACCTTGACGTCGTCGAAGGCGGCGGCCATGCCGGCGACGACGGGGACGGTGCCCGGATCGTCCGAGCTCTGCATCACCTGCATGATCACGTGGGGATCGAGCTGGGTGGCGGCGGTGGCCATATGGCTCATCACCTCGGGCAGGCGGTCCGGCGACATCACCGAGACGATGCTGGTGAGGTGACGGAAGGCGGCGAGGACCGTCGCCGCCTGCGACGTGATCATCGGCGAGCCGTCGACGGTGCACTTCGGCGCCGCGACCGCGGTCGCAAGGTCGCCGATGTCCCCCGGGCTGTGCGCGATCGCGAGCAGGCGCTCCTGGGCGCGCTCGTCGAAGATCGCCTTGTGGCCGCCGGCGATCGAGAGCACGATCGAGCGCCAGAGGTCGTCGCGCCTGGCCGGCTCGGCGACCTCGCCCTCCTCGCGCGCCAGCACCTTTTCGTAGTCGACCTGCTCGATCGCGATCGCGTCGTGGCCCTGGCGCGCCCACAGCCGCGCCGGGCCGCCCGCGCGCCGGCGCTCCGCCGGATCGAGGGTGAGCAGGCGCAGGAAGGCGTGAATCGTCTCGGGCGGGATGATGCCGACGAAGGTGACCGTCAGGATGTCGCGGTCGTGCAGCATCGCCGCCGCTTCGGCGATGCCAGTGGCGGCGGCGTCGGCCGCGGTGCCCTCGACCATCAGCGTCTCGGGGGTGACGCCGATCGCGAACGCGGCGCCGAGTGTCGAATCGCGCACTGCCGCGCCGAAACGCTCCACCGACGCAGTCACGGTCGGATGTTCCGGAGGATACAGCGTCCAGTTGCGCACCGCGACGAGCAGCGCGCGGGCCATTTGCAGCAAGCCCCGCGCGAGTTCGGGGGACAGCTGGGAGACCTGGGACACGGGGTGATTATCTCCGATATACTGCCCGCCAAATGCGAGCGGTCGACATCATCTTATCGAAGCGTGACGGCCGCGCCCTGTCGCGCGATGAGATCCGATTCTTCGTCGACGGGGTGACCGCCGGGACGCTGCCCGACTACCAGGCGTCGGCGCTGCTGATGGCGATCCTGCTGCGCGGGATGACCGCCGGCGAAACCGCATGGCTGACCGACGCGATGGTCCATTCGGGGGTGCGCGTCGATCTGCGCGACATCCCGGGCGTCAAGGTCGACAAGCACAGTACCGGGGGGGTCGGCGACAAGACGTCGCTGATTCTCGCGCCGCTGGCCGCGGCCTGCGGCGTCCCGGTGCCGATGATGTCCGGCCGCGGCCTCGGCCACACCGGCGGCACGCTCGACAAGCTCGAGGCGATTCCCGGGTTCCGCGTCGACCTCACGCTCGAGGAGATGAAGGCGGCGCTGGCCGACATCGGCTGCGCCATGATCGGCCAAACTGCGCAGATCGCACCGGCCGACAAGAAGCTCTATGCGCTGCGCGACGTCACCGGCACGGTGGAGAGCATCCCGCTGATCAGCGCCTCGATCATGAGCAAGAAGATCGCCGAGGGGATCGACGCCCTGGTGCTCGACGTCAAGACCGGCAGCGGCGCCTTCATGAAAACCGAAGCCGACTCGCGCCGGCTGGCCGAGTCGCTGGTCGCGATCGGGAACGCCTCGGGGGTCAGGACCGAAGCGATCATCACCGCGATGGACGCGCCGCTCGGACATGCCGTCGGCAACGCCCTCGAAGTGATCGAGTGCATCGAGGTCCTGAAGGGCGGCGGCCCGGCCGATCTGATCGCCGTCTCGGTGGAGCTCACCGCGCGGATGCTCGTCCTCGGCGGCAAAGCGCCGGACCTCGCGGCGGCGGCCGCGCAGGTCCAGCGCGCGATCGCCTCGGGCGCCGGGCTCGAGCGCTTCCGCCGGATCGTCGAGGTTCAGGGCGGCGATCCGCGCGTCGTGGACGACTACCGGCGCCTGCCGCACGTCGCCGATCGGCATCTCGTGTCCGCCGCGCGCGGCGGGTATGTCACGGGCGTCGATGCCTCGCTCGTCGGCCGCGCTTCGGTCGCGCTCGGCGCGGGGCGGGATCGCGTCGAGGATGCGGTCGACCCCGCGGTCGGCATCATGGTGATCGCCAAGCCTGGCGAGGCGGTGCGCGAGGGTGCGCCCGTGCTGGAACTGCACTACCGGGACCGCGCCCGGCTGGACGCCGCGATCCGCCTGACCAGCCAGGCGATCACCATTGGCGACGAGCCGCCCGCCCCGGCGCGCTTGATCGTCGGAGAGGTCCGTTGATGATCGGTATCCTGCAGCCGTTGTTCGGCGCGGCCGTGATCCTGGCAATCGCCTTCGCCTTCTCGAACAACCGCCGCGCCATCAACTGGTCGACCGTCGCCTGGGGGCTCAGCCTGCAGGTCATCTTCGCCCTGATCGTGCTCAAGACCACGGCGGGGCAGCGCGTGTTCGAGACGCTCGGCGCCGGAATCAACAAGCTGCTCGGCTTTGCCGGGGTCGGCGCCGGCTTCGTCTTCGGCCCGCTCGGCAACAGCAGCGTCTGGGGCCGCGCGATGATCGGCGCGCTCGGACCCGAAGGCAGCAACTACGCGGTCATCTTCGCCTTCCAGGTGCTGCCGACGATCATCTTCATCGCCGCGCTGTTCGCGATCCTCTACTACTACGGCGTCATGCAGTTCGTGGTGCGGCTGATGGCGGTCGTGATGCACCGCGTGATGAAGTGCAGCGGCGCCGAGTCGCTCAACGTCGCCGCCAGCATCTTCATGGGCCAGACCGAAGCGCCGCTGACGATCCGGCCCTACCTGCCGGAGATGACCCAGTCCGAGCTGATGACGGTGATGACGTCGGGCATGGCGCACATCTCCGGCGGGATCATGGCCGCCTACATCCTGTTCGGCATCGAGGCCAAGCATCTCCTGACGGCGGTGATCATGACCGCCCCCGGCACGATCATGATGGCCAAGATGCTCGTCCCCGAAACCGAAGTGCCGAAGACGATGGGATCGGTGAAGCTCGAGATCGAGCAGACCGACGTCAACGTCATCGACGCGGCGGGGCGCGGCACCGGCGAGGGGCTGCACCTCGCGCTCAACGTCGGCGCCATGCTGATCTCGTTTCTCGCCCTGGTCGCGCTGGTCAACTACATCCTCGGCTTCGCGCATCTCAGCATGCAGCAGATCTTCGGGTGGGTGTTCGCGCCGGTGGCGTGGAGCATGGGCGTCCCGTGGAAGGACGCGCCAGTGATCGGCAACCTGCTCGGGACCCGCATGGTGCTCAACGAATTCGTCGCGTACTCGCAGCTGGGGCCGATGAAGGGCGTGCTCGATCCCAAGTCCTTCACGATCGCCACGTTCGCGCTGTGCGGCTTTGCCAACTTCAGCTCGATCGGCATCCAGATCGGCGGCATCGGCGCGCTGGCGCCGAACCGGCGCCACGACCTGGCGCGCCTCGGCCTGCGCGCGATGTTCGCCGGCACGCTCGCCAACTTCATGACCGCGACGATCGCCGGGTTCCTCCTTTGACGCTGCAGCGTTGCGCCCTTCACTCCTTTCCTTGCTGCAATCCCGCACTTCTGCAATATCTGAGATGAGTTACTACGACGACGTTCACGAGGCGGCGGCGGCGATCCGCGCGCGCGTCGCCGAGGTGCCTCGGATCGCGATCGTCCTCGGTTCCGGGCTCGGCGATTTCGCCGACTCGCTCGACGCCGCGGTGACGATACGGTACGGCGATCTGCCGCATTGGCCAGCCTCCGCCGTTATCGGTCACTCCGGCAAGCTGGTCGTCGGCACCAGCCGCGGCACCACGATCGCCGCGCTGGCCGGCAGGGTCCACCTGTACGAAGGGCATGACGCGGGCCGGGTGTCGTTCGCGGTCCGCGTGCTCGGCCTGCTCGGCGTCAAGACGCTGATCCTCACCAACGCGGCCGGGGGGGTGAACACCGGCTTCGCGCAAGGCGCGCTGATGGTCATCGACGACCACATCAACCTGATGGGGCACAACCCCCTGGTCGGCGCCAACGACGAGCGGTTCGGAGTGCGCTTTCCCGACATGACCGAGGTCTACTCGTCCCGGTTGCGTACAATTGCCGACCGCGCGGGGCAGGCGATCGGCCTCACCCTGCCGCACGGCATTTACGCGGCGCTGATGGGCCCCAGTTACGAAACCCCGGCGGAGATCCGCTACTTGCGGACGATCGGGGCGGATGCGGTCGGCATGTCGACCGTGCCCGAGGCGATCGTCGCGCGGCAGATGAAGATCGACGTGCTCGGGATCTCGTGCATCACCAACATGGCGGCCGGCGTGCTGCCGCAGCCGCTGGATCACGGCGAGGTCATGGCGACCGCGGCGCGGGTCCGCGGCCAGTTCATCGCGCTGCTGGAGGGGATCATTGGACAGCTCTGACGGTCGCCGCCTCTCGGTCTCGCTGATCGACGTGCTCGAGGGAGGCGACACCAAATTTCTGGTGATCGCGACCCATTTCGAGGCGCTGATGATCCGCAAGGAGTATGGCCGCGTCGAGACGATCCGCGACGAGACCCACCCGCTGCGGTTCTACGCGGTGCGCTACTGGATCGACGCCACCGCGGCGGAGCGCTGCCACGGCGACCCGGAAGTGCAGGCGTTGACGGCGCAGCTGTATCGAATCGCCCGTGTCACGCACGTCGTCAACGGCGTACGCCAGGGCGACGGCATGCGCGCGCTCCTCGACGAGCGGCGGGCGCGGGTCGAGGCCGATCGACGGAGCGGATTCGATCGGCGCGTCAAGGATGTCGGCCGGCGCGAGGGCAACCGTCGCGGCGTCAACCGGCGGCTGGGGCCGCGCCGCACCCACGACCGCAGCGGCGAGGTCGACCTGATCGGCGCCGCGCGCCGCGCGCGTGAGAACGCCGACGCCGCCTTTTCGCATTTCAAGGTCGGCGCCGCGCTCGAAAGCGGCGACGGCACCGTGTTCACCGGCTGCAACATCGAGAACGCGACGTACGGGCTGACGATATGCGCCGAGCGCGTGGCGATGTTCAAGGCGCTGTCGGAAGGGCATCGCGTCTTCACGCGCATCGCGATCGTCGCCGACACCCAGGCGCCGACACCGCCCTGCGGCGCCTGCCGCCAGATCCTGTGGGAGTTCGGCGGCAACCTCGAAATCCAGCTCGCGAATCTGACCGAAGAAAAAGGGCGCCACCTGCTCAAGGATCTGCTGCCCCTGCCCTTTGACGCACGGCTGCTCTAGAGAACCCTAGAACTCCGGAAGCGTGAACCGGTACAATTCCGGGATGCTCCCGACGATTGACCGTGAAGGCGACGTGGTCGTCATGATCGACCAGCGCAAGCTCCCTTCCCAGGAAGTCTACGTCCGCTGCAAGACCGCGGCTGACGTCGCGCGCGCGATCAAGACGATGGTGATTCGCGGAGCCCCGGCGATCGGCGTCGCCGCGGCATGGGGCATCGCGATCGGCATGCGGCGCAGCACGGCCACGGGGACGCAGAAGTTCGCGGCCGAGTTCCAGAAAACCTGCGATCTCATGGCGGCGACGCGGCCGACCGCGGTCAACCTGTTCTGGGCCATCGAACGGATGCGGCGCTGCTTCGCCGCCGCGGCGCAGGCGGGGCAGTCGGTCGACCAGATCAAGGACGGCCTCGATCGCGAAGCGCAGATGATTCACGACGAGGACGTCGCCAGCTGCCGCGCCATGGGCGCCTTCGGCGCCAGCGTGGTGCCGGCCGACGCGCACATCCTGACGCACTGCAACGCCGGCGCGCTCGCGACCGCCGGCTACGGCACCGCGCTCGGCGTCATCCGCGGCGCCGCCGAGGCGGGGAAGACGATCGCCGTGTTCGCCGACGAGACGCGGCCGTTCCTCCAGGGCGCCCGCCTCACCGCGTGGGAGCTGATGCGCGACGGCATCGACACGACGGTCATCACCGACAACATGAGCGCCTCGCTGATGGGTCAGGGCAAGGTCAACTTCGTCGTCGTCGGCGCCGACCGGATTGCGGCCAACGGCGATACCGCCAACAAGATCGGCACCTACGGGGTCGCGGTGCTCGCGCGCGAGCACAACATTCCGTTCTACGTCGCCGCGCCGCTCTCGACGATTGACTTGCGCACCGCGGACGGCTCGCACATCCCGATCGAGGAGCGCAACGCGCGCGAGGTCAGCCACATCGGCGGTGCGCAAATGGCGCCCACCAACGCCAAGATCTGGAACCCCGGATTCGACGTCACCCCGCACCGCTTCATCGCCGGCATCATCACGGAAAAAGGCATTCTCCGGGCGCCGTACGTGGAAACGCTGAAAGGCGCCTTCGCCCAAGGAAGGATCGCCGAACTGCAGGACAGCCAAAAGTAGATGGTGTGATGCGCATCCTCGGAATCGAAACCTCCTGCGACGAGACGTCGGCCGCCGTGGTCGAGGAGACCGGCGACGCCGGCACGCCGTGGGCGATCCGCTCGAACGTCGTGGCGTCGCAGGTCGCGATTCATCGCGAGTGGGGCGGCGTCGTGCCGGAGCTCGCGTCGCGGCAGCACATCCGCGACATCTGCAGCGTCGTCGATCGCGCGATGGCCGACGCCAGCTCGACGTGGGCGGATCTTGGCGCCGTCGCGGTGACGCAAGGCCCCGGACTGGTCGGGTCGCTGCTCGTCGGCGTGTCGTTCGCGAAGGCGGCGGCGGCTGCCGCCGGCTTGCCGCTCGTTGCCGTCCATCACCTTGCCGGCCACATCGAGTCGCTCGTGCTGCAGAACGGCGAGCTGCCGCTGCCGTCGATCGTGCTCGTCGTTTCGGGCGGCCACACCAATCTGTATCTGGTCGAGCGCCCGGGTTCGTACCAGCTTCTGAGCCGGACCAGAGACGACGCGGCGGGGGAGGCGTACGACAAGGTGGCCAAGCTGCTCGGGCTCGGCTATCCGGGCGGGCCGGTGATCGATCGGCTGGCGAAGAGCGGCAACGATCGCGCGGTGGCGCTGCCGACGACCCGCCTGACACACGCCGACCGCAACGCCCCGGAGCTGAAAGGCGATCTCGATTTCAGCTTCAGCGGTTTGAAGACGGCGGTGCTCCGCTACGTCCGCGGCCGCGAGATCCCGTTGTCCGAAACCGAGATTGCCGACGTCGCCGCCAGCTTCCAGCGCGTCGTCGCCACCGCGCTGATCGAGCGCCTGTTCGACGCCGCGCGCCGCTACGATGCCAAGAGTGTCGGCGTCGCCGGCGGCGTCTCCGCCAATAGCCGCCTGCGCGCTGATTTGAAGGAGCGCGGTGAGCGCCGGGACGTGCCGACCTTCCTGCCGAGCCTGGCGCTGTCCACCGACAACGCCGCGATGATCGCGGCAGCCGGCCTGCGGAGATTCCGCGCCGGACACACGGCGTCGTTCGACCTCAACGCCGACGCCGCGCTGGCGCTGCAATGATCGTCCACACCGATTACCTCTGGTTCAACACCAGAAAACGCCAGGAGTTCATCCGCGTCACCGACCAGGTCGCCGCGATCGTGAAAGCGAGCGGCGTGTCCGACGGCACCGCGCTCGTGTCGGCGATGCACATCACCTCCGGCGTCTACGTGAACGACTGGGAGGACGGCCTGATCAACGACTTTCAGGTCTGGCTCGAGAAGCTGGCGCCGGCCGGTCTCGACTACCAGCATCATCGCACCGGCGAGGACAATGCCGACGCGCACTTGAAGCGGACAATTATGGGGCATCAGGTCGTGGTCCCGATCACCGGGGCGAAGCTTGATCTCGGTCCGTGGGAGCAGATCTTCTACGCCGAGTTCGACGGCCGGCGCAAGAAACGCGTCGTGGTCAAGGTCATGGGGATCTGAGGATCTGAGGATGTGAGGCGCTATCCCGACCGGCCGATTGTTGCCGTGGGCGCGGTGATCCTCGACCGCGGGCGCGTGCTGCTGGTGCAGCGCGGGCAGGAACCGCTCAAGGGCGAGTGGAGCCTTCCGGGCGGCGCCGTGGAGCTCGGTGAGACACTCGCCATCGCGCTCGCGCGCGAGGTCCGCGAGGAAACCTCACTCGACGTCGTCGTCGGGCCGGTCGTCGAGGTGCTCGACAGCATCAAGCGCGATGCCGCCGGTCGCGCCGAGTACCATTTCGTCATCGTCGACTACGCGTGTCACGTCCGTGGCGGCACGACGACCACGGCAGCGCACGGGACCGATGCCGCGGATGTGCGCTGGGTGCCGATCGACGATCTCGATCGGTACGGCATGACGAGGGCGGCAGTCGCGGTCATTCGCAAGGCGATGGCATGACGAGAGGCGTAATCGCCGCCTGTGTCGTCCTTCTCGGCGCCGTCGCCGCCGCCCAGCGTCCGCGGCCGGTCCCCGCGGCGAACGACCTCGTCGAGCTCGACATCGTCGCGCTCGATCGCGACAACCATCCGGTCACCGATCTCGGTCAGGACGAATTCAGGGTCAAGGAAGAGGGGCGCGCGGTCGAGGTCAAGACCTTCGCCAAGGTGACGGCGCTCGGCTCGACGCAGGCGGACGATGGCCGCGTCGTCGTGCTGCTGATGGACGACATCGGGGTGACGATGAGCGGCACCTCGCCGATGCAGCAGATTGCGCCGGTCGTGCTGTCGCCGTTCGGCCAGGGTGACGAAGTGTCCGTGGTCCGCTTGTCGAGCCGCACCGACGAGGCGTTCGGCGATCTCAAGACGGTGCGCGATCGGATTGGCGGCTATCGCGGCGGCGTCCAGCCGTTCTCCGTCCGCGACACGCCGGAGACCGTACTCAAGGCGGTCACCAAGATCGCACGGCAGCTCGAATCGATCGATCATCGCCGCAAGGTGATTCTGTGTCTGGGCCTCCCGTCGGTGTGCGACGTGTCGGAGCCGGCGCTCGGCGGCACGAGTCCGATCTGGCGAGCGTGGGTCGAGGCGATCGGCTCCACCGCACGCGCGAACGTCGCGCTCTACTGCGTGGATCCGACCGGTGCGCGCGGCGGCCTGAGCGTGTCGGGCGGCGGCCTCGCGCAGATCACCGGCGGCCGCGTCTTCGCGCACGAGAACAATTTCGCGCCGGCGGCAGAGGCGATCTGGCGCGAGGCGGGCCACTACTACCTGCTCGGCTACTGGCCCACGGCGTCGACGCACGAATTGCGCTCGATCGACGTCAGCGTCACGCGGAAGGGCGTCAAAGCCCGCGCGCGCCAGCGGCGCTAAACGATCGGAAG
>JAOBWF010000367.1 GCA_025463215.1 Acidobacteriota bacterium
GGCCCACTTTCTCCGGCCGTACTTGTTGACCGCGATCTCGAAGCCGCGCACCGTGCCCGGCACGCCCGATGATCGCCAGCCTTCGGTGCTGGCCTTGGTCATCTCGCCCTTGGCATCGAGATACATGTTGCGCGACGCCTTCTCCGGCGCCCGCTCGCGGAAATCGATGAACGTCGTCTTGCCGTCGGCCAGGCGGATCAGCATGTAGCCGCCGCCGCCCAGGTTGCCGGCGAACGGATGCGTGACGGCGAGCGCGAAGCCGACCGCGACGGCGGCGTCGACGGCGTTGCCGCCCTTCTGCAGCACGGCGACGCCGACGTCAGCCGCGGTCGATTCCATCGCGACCACCATGCCGTGGCGCGCGCGCACTGGCTGGCGGACGGCGTCGAGCGGAATCGCGGACGCGGCGAGAATCAGGCAGAGGCAGAGCGTCAGGCGTCTACGCATGGATGGCATTGTATTTCCTTCAGCCCGGTTGGCCGCTGATGACGCGCAGATAGACCCGCCACGGGCCGACTTCGTCCGCGTACTGTCGCGCCAGCACCCGCGTGACCTGCATCAGGTGATCGAGATCGTGCGCCACCCACGTCGCGAGCAGCTGGCGCAGCGTCACCGCGCCGAATACCGGATGACGGCCGGGGCGATCGAGATCCGCGGCGGTGAGGTTCAAGGCGCGCAGCTCGCGCAGGCTCTCGGCGCGCCGCGTCGCGAACGCGTCGAGGCGATCGGGCAGCGTCGGTCCGGCGGGTGCGGCGAACTGCGCAAGACGATCGAATGCTTCGAACGGCCGCGTGTCGCCATGGGTCAGGATGATCCTCGCGCGCGGGATCCAGTCGGTCTGATCCGCATGAATCAGGTGGCCCAGCACGTCGAAGGGGCTCCACGTATCGCCGCCTTCATGCGCCGCGGTCCACGATTCCGGCAGGCCGCGCAACAGCGCGTCGAGCGTCGCAGGGGTGCGCGCCAGCATCGCGGCGGCTTCGTCGAGGACGAGCGGGCGTCGCGTCCGATCGGTCACGGTTTCATGCCGGCGCGTTCATGGCTTGATCTCGACCAGCTCGATCGCGATCCGGTCGGGCCCTTCGATCATCGCGGAGCGCGAGTTGCCCCACGGGTGAATCTCTTCGAGGAACTTGACCCCTTCCCCCTTGAGCCGCGCGACGGTCGCGTCGAGGTTGGCGGTGCTCAGCGCCCAATGGTCGTAGATCTTACCGCGCGTGCTGACCAGGCCGCCGCCCGGCCACGGCCGGATCGAAATCGAGATGTCGTCGAAGGTGACGCCGCCCGCCGGGTCGCGCACGAACCCGGTCTTCGCGAACGACGGCCAGGTCGGCGGCGCGTAGGTCTTGGTGTGGCAATCGGCCTGCCCTGCGCCCGTCGATGGGCCGCCGGCCGGCTCCGGGGCGCCGGTGCCTCTGCCCGCCGGCATCTTGGCGCCGAGGTGGGTCACGTACCACTCCATCGCGCAGCGCGGATGCTCGTGATACATGTGGACGTGGTTGAAGCGCTCGGTGGTGCCGCTCTGCGCGTTCTCGATCATCGCGCCGTCGGGTCCGCGCAGGTAGCCGAAGCCACCCTGCCGCGTCGGCTTCACGCCCTTGGCGCGCATTTCGAGGATCTGCTCCTGCGTCGGCAGCCCCGGCAGCGTGTCACTCGACAGGTCGACGAGTGTGCCGTCGGCGGCGTCCCACATCTGCGCGATCGTCAGCCCCATCTCGCGGAACTTCTCGTTGTACTTGCGCGAGTCGGGCGTGTTCCAGCCGAAGTGCCAGACCGACGTCTGCGGCCCGGTCAGCTCGTTCTGCGGGGTGACCGCGACCTTCGTGAACAGGACGTAGACGTTGCCGGTCTTCACCGCCTCGAACCCGTTGAACGTCGTTGCCGCCGCCGACAGCGAAAACGGCTTCGGGTAGTACGCCGCGGCCGCCTTCGGATCGGTCGAGTTGAGGTGGATGTGGTGAAAGTGCAGCGGCTCGACTTTCGCCGCCATCTCTTGTGCATGCGGCGCCGCGAGGGCCGCCGCGGCGAGGACCAGGGCGATGCGTGCGGGGAGCGTCATGGGCATACCTTAATACAAGTGGCGGGTTACGATCCTCACATCCTCAGATCCTCAAATTACTGAGAGTGTCCGCGCGCCAGGATCGGCCACACCGCTTCGACGCGCCCGTTGCGAATCGCATACATCTGGTCGTACTCGTTGACCACCGGATCGCAGTGCGGCACGATCAGCTCGAGCGTGTCGCCGACCGTGTACGACTTCTCGGCCGTCTCGTAGGTGATCACGCCGAATTCGTCCGAGCCGGCGTCGTAGGCGAATCCCTTCTCGCCGATGACCCAGGGGCCCGGCCGATTCAGCGTCAGCGCCTTCGCGCCCGCGTCGGTGGTGATCGACCGCGCGAAGTAGGTGTTGAGCACCGTGGTCAGTACCGTGAGCGAGGGGTCGAAATCGGTGTAGACCTGCTCGTTCGATTCGCCGCCGATTTCCAGATACTGGCAGTCCATGAAGACGTAGCTGCCAACCTGCACGTCGGTCAGCGCCGACGAGGCCTGCGGCAGGATGTTGTAGGTGCCGGTGCCGCCGCCGCTGAAGATCTCGGTGCTGAGCCCGGCGCGCGTAAACCGTTCGTAGGTCGCCAGCGATGGCTCGAACCGCTTCAGCGTCTGATCGCGACGGTGGGTGAACCCCTTGATGTGCTGCGCGCTGCCGTCGTAGCAGATCAGGCCGCGCAGCGTGAGATGGGGCAGCGTGTCGACGAGCTGCGCCAGCGCGAGTGCCTGATCGCCCGCCGGGACGCCGCTGCGCGTCCCGATGGCCACGTCGACCACGACGTCGGCGACGATGCCGGAGGCCGCGGCGGCGGCGTCGAGGTCGCGCGCATTCTGCGGGTAGTCGACGGCCTGAATGAACTGCGGGTTTGCCTTGCGGAGCGCCATCGCGCGCCGGATCTTGTTCGCGCTCACGTTCGACGTCGTCATCAGGATTGGCGCGATGCCGTTGGCCGAGAAGACCTCGGCCTCGCTGATCTTGGCGGCGCAGATGCCGATCGAGCCGGCGGCGAGCTGCCGCCTGGCGACGGCGGGGCACCGGTGCGACTTGGCGTGAGGCCGGCTCGCCACGTGCATGGCCGCGAGCTTCGTCTGCATCGTCGCGATGTTGCGCTCGAAGACGTCGAGGTCGACGCACAGCGCCGGCGTATCGAGATCCCACTTGGACGTGCCGATCAGCGTGCTCTCCATCAGTGGACGAAGTATAAAGCGGCGCGCTGCGGCATAATGCACCGCATGACTGCAATCAGCCGGCGTCACCTGCTGCTGTCGCTGCCCGGGGTCGCGCTCGCGCCGCGGCTGGCGTCCTCGCTCCTGGCCCAGGCCGGGGCCGCGCCGCTGCGCGTGCGCGGCATCAACCACATCGGCCTCGCCGTCGCGGACGTGCAGCGCTCGGTCGATTTCTATCAGGCCATGTTCGGCATGCCGGTCCGCGGGCGGCAGGGCGCGATGACCCTGCTGCAGCTGGGCGCCGGTCCACAGTTTCTCGCGATCGCACCGGTCGCGGCCGGCGCCGCGCCGAGCATCACCCACTTCTGTCTCGGGATCGAAGGGTTCCGTCTCGATCGGTCGCTGGCGGCGCTCGCGGCGCATGGCGTCGAGAAAGCGGCGGCCATCGCCCCGATGAAAGCCCTGGTCGAGTCGCGCGGTCCGGACATGAACGGTGCGAAAGAGGGCACCGTGGAAGTGAGCTTCGGCGATCCGGACGGGATCGTGTGTCAGCTGCAGGATGCCGGGTATTGCGGCGGCGCCGGCGCACTCGGCGACGTCTGCGGCGCGCCCGAGCGCGCGCCGAAGGGGCGGCTGGCGCTCCGCGGCTACAGCCACCTGACGATCTTCTCGAGCGACGCGCAGCGCTCGAATGCCTTCTACAAGGATCTGTTCGGCTTCTCGATCCGCTCGTATCAGGGGCCGACGGCGCCGACGCTGGCGGTCGGACCGACGGTCGAGTTCCTGATGTTCACCGGCGGCGGCGCTTCCGCGCGCAGCGGAGCACCCGCGGCGCCGCGCCCCGCGAGCATCAACCATGCGTGCATGAACC
>JAOBWF010000378.1 GCA_025463215.1 Acidobacteriota bacterium
AGATGATTGAGCCGCGTGTAGAACATCAGCACGGCCCAGAGACCGGCTGGCACCGCCGCTGCCGCCGCGCCCGACCGCGCGCGCAATAACGCGAAGGCGGCGAGAAACGCGAACCCGGCGGCCGCGATCTCCGAAAGCCCCCGTCCGACGAAATACCAGCTCGTACCGCTGCTGAACGTCGCCAGCGTGGCGGCGGCGGCGAACAGCCCGGCGCGGAATCCGACCGTCTCACGGACCAGCGCAAAGGCGAGCAGGGCGCCGCCGAGCAGCGCCGCGGCGTCCGCATACGTCTCGCCGACGCTCGAGTCGCCGAACACGAGATGGAGCGCTCCGCTGATCCAGCGATAGAGCGGCTGATAATCGAAGGTCGCGCTGCCGCCTTCGAGCCAATACCCGTGCATGAAGATCCGGTAGCCCGCGACCTGATACGTCAGCCAATCGTCCGCGGAATAGATGCTGAAGTGCCCGACCAGCGGCAGCGAGCGGACCGCGAACAATGCCAGCCACGGCACCCCGACCAGGAGGAAGGCGCCGCGAATCGTCCGCGACGCGGGTGCCACCGGAACCAACGCCGATCCGATCAGCAGCACGCCTGACCAGCGCTCGACACGGCCGGTCGCCGCACTCGCCGCGAGGATCAACGCTGTGGCGATCGTCCACACCACCGCCGGGGTCCCCGGCTGATGCCGCGCCAGCGCCGCCGCGATCCACACCGCCACCAGCACCGCGACGATCGTCGTCGTCACCGTCATGATCGCGACGGCGAGCGGCCGCGAGACCGTCCGGTCGTCGATCGTGAGACGCCCGCCGCCGAACGCCGATGCACCGTTCCACTGCGGATCGAACCGCCAGTCCTGCCCCGCCATCCGGGCGTGCAGATCGATCGCATGGTGCCCGGCGGAGAGCGGTCGCGTGATCGTCGACCCGCCGGCGGCAGAGACCGGTTCCCCGCCGATCGCGCCCGCGACCGTCATCGTGGCGCCGGTGGCGACGGTGAGCGTGCCCGCCGTCTCGGCCGACAGCGTGCCGCTGATCGCCATCATGAGATCGGGCCGTCCCGGCCGGATGAAGTCGATCGCGTTGGTGAACCACGCCGGGAACGCCGACGCCGCGGCATACGGCCGATCGACGATCGCGGTGCACCGCGGCGCCTCGCCGCGCCAGTCGGCCCGCACATCCCAGCTGCGCAGCACACCGCGCGGTTCGTCGAACGGGATTGTCTGGATCTCGCCGCTGACCGGCGCGACCATGGTGAACCGGGCGCACAGACCTTCCTGCGGCAGCAGCGCGCCTGCGATCTTCACCGCGATCAGCGCGGCGATCAGGATCTGCGCCGATCGCTTGAGCAGGAACGATCGATCGAGCCACCACAACGCCGGAACCAGCAGGCCAATCGCCACCGCTTCGAGCCGGCCGTCCAACGGCACGCCGTCAAACGCCGACCGCGTGTGCGCCGGCCACAGCAGGCCAATTGCGAGCAGCACGGTCCAGGCGATCGTCGTCATCGCAGCGCAAACTCGAAGGGCAGTGAGACCAGCCCGTCTTCTTCGTCGGCCAGCCCTTCGACGCCGCTGCCCTGTCCGCTGACCGCGAACCGCGGGCCGGCGGTGACGACGTCGTAGGACGCGAGCTGATAGCTGTCGGTGATGGACAGCCGCACGATGTACTGCCGCGGCCGCAGCGGCAGCCGCGGAAAGCGGCACTCGATCGCGCCGGCGCCGGATACCGTCGCCGTGACGTCTGACGGCCGCGACGTCGCGGTGGTGATCACCAGCCCGGTGTCGACGTCGATGATGCCGATTTGGAATACCGGGCGCGCAATCGCCTGCTCCGCGCGATACGCCGCCCGGACGACCAGCGTCGAGCCCGGCGACAGCATCACCGACGGGACACCGGCCGCGTCGAGCAGATCGACCGCGGTGAAGCGGATCTCGCCGCTGCCGCTGCGCGCGCTCTGCAGCGCTGTCGCCTGGTTGGCGAGCGCCTGCACGTTGACCTCGCTCATGTAGCGCTCGGCGATCTCCCCGGCCGGACCGTACGCCCGGACGCGGCCTTCTTCCATCCACAGGATCTGATCGCACAGGCGGCGCACGTTCCACATGTCGTGCGAGATGAACAGCACCGTCCTGCCGTCGGCGATCAGCTGGCGCAGCGCCTCGAGCGCGCGCCGCCGGAACGCCGCGTCCCCGACCGCCAGCACTTCGTCGACCAGCACGACGTCGGGGTTGGCGTGAATCGCCACGCTGAACCCGAGGCGGGCATACAGCCCGGACGAGTAGCGCTTCATCGGGGTGTCGATCAGCCGCGCGACGTCGGCGAAGTCGACAATCTGGTCGAACCGTTTGTCGATGTCGCGGCGGGTCAGGCCGAACAGGCCGCCGCCGAGGTAGACGTTCTCGCGCCCGGTCAGCTCGGGGTGGAAGCCGGCGCCGAGCTCGATCAGCGAGACGACGCGACCGGCGACGCGCACCCGCCCGCTGGTCGGCCACGTCACACGCGAGATCAGTTTCAGGAGCGTCGTCTTGCCGGCGCCGTTGCGGCCGATCACGCCGACGCCGGCGCCTTCCGGCACGTCGAACGTCACGTCGCGCAGCGCCCAGATGGTCGGGTCGATCTTGCCGCGCGTGGCGCTGTGCACCTCCTGCGAGCGGCCGCGCAGCCGATCCAGGTTGGACGCCACCAGATCGATGATCGTGCGGGAGCGCCCGGCGCGATAGCGCTTGGCGACCGACTCGAGCCGGACCGCCGACGGCATGCCCGCGCTAGATGACATCGGCGAAGTACTTGTCCATCCGCTTGAACATCACGAACGCCGACCCGAACACCACGGCGATCATCGCCGCCGCGATCCCGGTCAACGGCCAGTCGGGCGCGCGGTCGAACACCATCGACGCGCGAAAGCCTTCGACGATCGCGCTGAGCGGGTTCAGGATGAACAGCAGCCGGTAGCGCGGCGGCACCAGCGCCAGCGGATACGCGACCGGTGTGAGGTACAGCCACAGCTGCAGCGCGATCTGCACCACCGGGTTGACGTCGCGGTAGAACACGTTGATCGCGGAGGTCGCGAACGTCAGGCCGACCGTGAACAGGATCAGCATCAGGAAGAACACCGGCGCCATCAGGCTCCAGACGCCGAGGTGCACGCCATAGACGACCATCAGCACCGCGTACAGCGCCGCGGCGGCGAAAAAGTCGATGAACCGCGAGCAGACCTGCGCGAGGGGGATGATCTCGCGCGGGAAATAGGTCTTGGTGACGATGTTGCGGTAGGTGATCAGGCTGAGCGTGCCGGAGGAGACCGAGTTCATGAAAAAGAACCACGGCACCAGCGCGGCGAATGCGAACAGCGGGTACGGCGCGCCCATCGACGGCATCTTGGCAAGCCGCGAAAACACCAGCGTGAACACCGCCATCGTCGCCAGCGGCTGCGCGATCGCCCAGGCGACGCCGAAGAACGACTGGCTGTAGCGCCCCTTGACCTCGCGCCGCGTCAGGTTCATCAGCAGTTCCCAATACGCGCCGGGGGCGATCCGCTCGGCATGATCGATCAGCACGCGCGGCCGGCCGACCGCCGGGCCCGCGTCCAAGACCACGTTCACGGCCGCGTGCCTCGCGCGTAGATGCTCTCGGTCGCCACGCCGGCGTAGCGCACCGCGACATCGTCCCAGTCGCCGTACCAGCCGCGGATTTCTTCCTTCCGGTGGAAGCTGGCGAACCCGGCGCTGTAGTGATCGAAGTTGTTGTGCTGATCCGGCGAGAAGAACAGGATCTGCCGCCCCATGATGTACAGCATCGGCCCGATCATCGGGATCTTCTCGAGGATCTTGCCGGCGCCAGTCAGCGCAAGCGAGAAGTTCCAGGTGGTCCGGTACGACGCCCGCGACGTCCAGGCGCGGAGCTTGCGGTTCATGAAGTAGAGGACGCGGTTGCCCTGGCCGTGGATGAAGATGCCGAACCAGCCGCCGCGCTTGACCAGCGCCTTGATCGACATGAACGCGCCCTTCGCGTCCGGCGTGTGATGCAGGACGCCGACCGAATAGGCGGCGTCGAACGTCTCGGGGCGGAACGGCAGCTTGAACAAGTCGGCCTGCACGACGTCGACGCCCGGCCGATCGGCGACGTTGACCGACGCGATCTCCACCGCGTCGGAGATGTCGACCGCGACGACGCGCGCGCCCCAGTCGTTGGCGAGCTTGGCATAGCGGCCATTGCCGCAGCCGGCGTCGATGATCAACTTGCCCTTGAAATCCGACGGCACCGTCCGCGTGTACTCGAGAAAAATGTCGCGCTCGGCCTGCCACTCGGGATTGCTGTGGCCGTGCTCGGGATACAGCTTGGTCCACTCGTAGCCGAACGAGTCGCGCGTCCGCGCCTGATCCGCGTCGAGGGCATGCTGCACGAAGCGCGGCACGCGATTGACGATCGGATACTGATGGCCGCTCGCGCACCGCAATCCGCCGGCGGCGACATGCTCACCGGCCATCGTCGGTTCGGGATCGAGGGTGAGCGGCTCGCGGCATTGGGGACAAACCAGCAGGCTGAGGAGGTCGATGTGCATCAGTGTTCAACCGGAATCGGCATGGTACAGTTCTCGCGGTGCGCGTCCTTCGAATCATCACGCGGCTGAACGTCGGCGGCCCGTCGATCCAGGCGATCACCTTGTCCGACCGGCTGGCCGGCCGCGGGTTCGAGACGCTCCTGGTCCACGGCCAGCTGGGCGCGGGCGAAGGCGACATGCGCTACCTCCTGCCCTCGTCCGTCGCGGTCAGGCATCTGCCGGCGCTGAGACGCCCGCTCGCTCCCGCGCACGACGCGCTGGCGCTCGCCCAGCTGATCGACCTGCTGCGCCACACGCGTCCGGACATCGTGCACACGCACATGGCGAAGGCCGGCACGCTGGGCCGCCTGGCCGCGGCGATTTACAACCGCACGGTGGCGCGGCGCCGACCGGTCCGTGTCGTGCACACGTATCACGGCCACGTCCTGGAGGGATACTTCAGCCCGGCGAAGACCCGGGTGTTCCTCGGCATCGAACGCGCGCTCGCACGCGTCACCGATCGCATCGTCGCCATCTCGCCGCGGATCCAGGCGGAGCTGCTCGAGGAGCAGCGCATCGGTCGCGCCAGCCAGTACCGCGTCGTGCCCCTCGGGTTCGATCTCGATCGGCTGGCGGCAATCGACCAGGCGGCGCGGACGCGCGCTCGAGCGGCGCTGGACATTCCGCCTGGCAGCGACGTGGTCGCCACCGTCGGTCGGCTCACGGGCATCAAGCAGCAGCACCTTTTCCTCGACGCGGCGGAGCGCATCGCGTGGGCGCAACCGGCGGTCGTGTTCCTGATTGTCGGCGACGGCGAGATGCGCGGCGAGCTCGAGCGCGCCGCCGCGGCGCGCGGTGTTGCCGCTCGCGTGCGGTTTCTCGGATGGCGCCGCGATCTCGAGACGATCTACGGCGCCACCGATGTTTTCCTGCTGACCTCGCGCAACGAAGGCACCCCGGTCGCGCTGATCGAAAGCATGGCCGCCGGGTGCGCCGGCGTCAGCACCGATGTCGGCGGCGTCGCCGACGTGCTCGAGAGCGAGCAGGTCGGCCTGCTGGCAACCGACGGCGACGCGGCGGCGCTCGCCGCGCACGTGACGACGCTGCTGGCCGACCCCGATCGGCGCCGCCGGATCGGCGCGGCCGGCCGCGCACTGGTCCTGGCGCGCTATGGCCTCGATCGGCTCGTCGCCGACGTCGAGACGCTGTATCACGACCTGCTGCACTAGAATTTTCGCGATGCCCCGCCGCTCACTCTGGATCGTCTGCGTCGTCGCCGTGCTGCACGGCCTGTTCTTCATCTGGTACCAGCACACGGACTGGAACACGCAGTGGACCGACCAGGACGGATACCGCCGCCTCGGCCAGGTGCTCGCCGCCACCGGCAAGTTCACGCGCTTTCCGGATGCGCCGACGTTCGTGCCCGAGGTCCTTCGGACGCCGCTGTATCCGATGTTCGTCGCCGTGCTGTACCGGCTGTTCGGCGTCCACCAATTGTCGGTGGCATTGATGCAGACGGTCGTCTTCGCGGTGATCTGCCTGATGGTGTACGCCACCGCGCGGCGCGTCGCGTCGGAGCGCGTCGCGGTCGGCGCCGCCGCGGCGACCGCGCTCTTTCCCGCGATCCCGTACTTCGGCGCGCTGGTGATGACCGAGGTGCTGACGACGCTGCTGTTCACCGTGTCGATGTGGCTCGCACTGTCGGCGCTGACCTCGCGCGGCATGACGCGGTTTGCATGGCTCGGTGTCCTGCTCGGCCTCACGACGCTGAGCCGGCCGGTCTTCGTGCTGTTTCCCTTCGCACTCGCGGCGGTCGGCCTCATCGCGCTGCCGGTGCTGCGCGTCCGGACGCGCCCGCGCGTGGCCCAGTGGGTCGTCATGGTCGCGGCGTTTGCGCTGACGATGGCGCCGTGGTTTGGGTACAACTACGTGACCCTCGGCCGGTTCACGCTGTCGCCCGCGGGCGGCGTTGGCCGCGGCCTGTGGGAAGGTTCGTGGCAGGCGACATGGTCAGGCCGCACGCAGAACACGTTGACCCATCTCGCGGATGACGTCGACGATCGCGCCGCGCTGGATCGCCTGGTCGCCGACGTTGCCGCACGCGAACACCTGGACGCGGCCCCGATGCTCGAGTACGTGCATCAGTGGGAAGACATCCGGCTGATTTGGACGAGCCCGACCGATCCGCGCGAGCGGGCGATCGCCCGGGTCAAGGCCGACGAGGAATACCGCCGCGTCGGCCTCGACAACATCCGCCGCGATGCACCGGCCCATCTCGCCAAGCGCCTCGCGCGTGGCCTGTTCATCCTGTGGGCCGGCGAAATACCGTTCCGCTACAGCGACATCAACGCGCTGTCCCCCGCAATCATCCGCGCGTGTTGGGCGGTTCAAGCCGTCATCTTCCTGATCGCCCTCGCCGGCGGATACGCCCTTTACCGCAGCGGACGGGCCGCAGAGGCGCTGTTCCTGTTGGCGCCGATCGTGTACATCTCCGCGGTGCATTTCCCGCTGCTGACCGAGGCGCGGCAGTCGCTGCCGGCGCAGCCGACCCTCCTGCTGCTGGCAGCCGTCGGCGCGGCGTGGCTGACCGGACATTCATTTGCCCTCGAACCGCAGGTTCATGAACGCGAGCATCTGTGACAGCCAGTCGCGGCTGTTGAAGTCGCCGCCGCCGATGTGATCGCCGATCTTCATGCCGAGCAGGACGTTGTCGTCCATGCTGTTGTTCAGGAACAGTCCGTGCCGCCCGAGCGTCAGCAGGTTCGGCACGTCGTGCACGCCCTCGAGCACCGGGATCAGGTGCTCTTCGAAATTCAGTTCGTAGACCGGGTACGCGGTCGGAATGTCGGCGACGTAGTAGTCCTCGACTTCAGATTCGGTGACGCCGTAGCCCATCTTCAAGAGGTCGGCGAGGGCGATGCGATAAACCTCCTCGTCGGTCGCGCCCCACACCGGCTCGTCGCGCCAGCATGACAGCTCGATGCACAGCACCGTGCGATCCGGCGGCACCATGCTGCTGCTGACGTTCTTCTGCTCCGACATGCGATTGACGCGGTACTGACTGTCGAGCAGATAGACCCAGTGGTAATCGGTCAGCTGATTGCGCCTGAGCGCGATATAAATCAGCTTGAGGCTGCGATAGCGCAGCTTTGCCGCGTGCTGCGCGACGCTCGCCGGCAGCGCCGGCGACATCATGCCGACGAGCGCGGGCAGCGGCAGCGTCGACAACACCCCGCGGCAGGCGATCGTGTGCTCCACGCCGCCTTGCAGGTAAACGACCCGGGCAATCCGGCCGCCCTCCCGCTCGAGTCGGACCACCGGCGACTCGAGATGGATGATCGCGCCGCTGGCGCGCGCGGCCGCGGCCATGTTCTCGAACAGCACGCTGATCCCCTGGCGCGGATACATGTACTTCGTGAAATACGTCGCCGGATCGGCCTTGATGCCGATCGTCCGCAGGATGACGTTCTTCAGATTCAGCTTGGCGACGCGCTGCGCCTGCTTCGACGAGATCTGCGACGTCGGCAGCCCCCAGACGCGCTCCGAGTAAATCCCGAAGCACAGGTCGTACAGGGTGCGGCCGAGATTGCGCACGCCCCACTCCTCGAACGAGTCCTCGTGCTTCGGCGGCGCCAGCGTCGACTTGATCGTCGCGACGATGTAATCGAAGATGATTCGGGCCGAGAGGAACGGGCTGACGCCGGTCAGCACCTGCAGCATCTCGAGCGGGTAGACGTACTCTTTCCCGCGCAGCAGCACGCGCGTGCCGCGCGTCAGGATCAGCGGGTCCGGACCGAAGAACGGCTCGATCGCATGATGGATGGCGCGGCTCTCCTCCGTTTCCCGGATGTGGAAAGTGTGCGGACCATAGTCGACCGCGTACTTGCCGACGGTGATGGTCTTGCCCATGCCGCCGACGGCCGCGTCCCGCTCGAGCACGACGACCGGATGTCCGAGTTGCGAAAGCCGCCACGCCGCGGAGACACCCGCGGGCCCGGCGCCCAGAATCACGATCGGATCGGTCGGCAACCTTAGCGCCCTTCCCCGCCGGAACGCTTCTCGGCGACGATGAAGTAATAGAGGTTCAGCGCATACGGCAGCGCCCTGAACGGCAGCGTGAATCCTTCGGCGATATCGAACCCCGCTCGCAACCAGCGGCGCATCCGGCCTGGGGTGGTGATGGTCAGGTGATCCGGATAGCGAATCGGGAACTTCGCCAGCAGCAAACGTCCCAGGCTCATCGTCCAGTCATTGGGCACGACCATGATCGCCTTGCCGCCGGGCTTCAACACGCGGTGCGCTTCGGCGAGCAGCCGCCACGGCTCGTTGGTGTGCTCGAGCACCGCGACCAGCAGCACCGCTTCGAACGACTCGTCCGCGAACGGCAGATCGTAGCCGTCGGCGCACAGCAGCAGGCGGCCCTTGCCCGTGGCGCGCGACACGCGCGTGATCGAGACGTCCATCTGCACCGGCTGCGTGCCGGTACCGTCGAACATCATCCCTTCGCCGCAGCCGATCTCGAGGATGTCCCGGCCGCGCAGGCCGCGCACGCGCGCCAGCACCTCGGCGCGGTACATCGCGTAAAAGTAGCCGACCACGCCGGTGACCTGGGTGTCGTGCCCTTCGACCTCGGCGACGTACTCGTGAAGCTCGCGCTCCGAGAGCCTATGCCTGGCGGCTTGACGCATGCCTCTCCCGTTCGAAGAACTCCACCAGCCTGCGAAGCCCGTCGTCGAAGGAGATCGCCGGCGCGACGGCGAAGCGCTCACGCATCGCCGGATCGACCGACCGGAACTGGATGTACTCCTCGGTGACGCCCTCATGCCGGACGGTGACATCGACCGCGAGCGTTCGTGCCATCGCCTGGACCACCGCGTCGACGCTGACCGGTGCGCCCGATGCGAAATCGACCGTCGCGCTGATCCCGGCCGCCTCGACCAGGCGCAGCATGCCGTCCACCGCATCGTCGACGTACATGAAATCGATCAGGTTCTCGCCATTGCCGCGCAGCGTGAATTCGCGCTGCCCCGCGCGCAGCGCGAGCAGCCACCGCGTCGTGATCTTGCGCGCCGGTTCGTACGGACCGTAGGCGCCGAAGAAGCGCACGTTGATGTAGCTGCCGGGGCAATGACGCCGCTCCGAAAAAAAGCGCACGTACTGCTCGGCGGCAAGCTTGGAGATCGCGTACGGCAGCCGCGGCGAGCACGGCGTCTGCGGCGAGACGGCGCCCACGATCCCGTCGTAGACCGCCCCTGACGACAGGTAGACGAGGTGATCGACCGGGCAGTGCTCGAGAAAGGTGACGAGCGCGACGGTGTTCGATTCCAGGTCCCAGCGCGGCCGCTCGGAGGATGCCGCGGGATCGCCATTGGCGGCGAGATAGAGGGCGGCGTCGGCGTGGCCGGCCGCCTCGGCGAGCACGCGAACCGCCGCCGCGTCGGTCAGGTCGCAGCGGACGACGCGGACATTGGACAACCGCTGATCCGCGACGAACGCCTCGAGTCCGGGCGAGCGGTGGGCGACGGCGACGATCTCCCAGTCGCGCGGCGCCCGCAGCAGCACGTTGCGTCCGATGAAGCCGGACGCGCCGGTGACGATCAGCCGCTTCACGCCTGGAGCAGACCGGCCATGTGTTCGGCGTACCACGGAATCGTGCGCGAGATGCCGGCCTCGAGCGACACCGTGGGATTGAAGCCGAGCAGCGCCGCGGCCTTCTCGATCGACGGCACGCGCAGGTCGACCTCCGGCCCCGGGTGCGGCTTGAACACGATCGTCGACTTCGAGCTGGTGAGCCGGATGATCATGTTCGCCAGCTCGAAGTTCGTGATCGTCCCTTGCGGGTTGCCGAGGTTGAACGCCTGTCCGATCGCTTCCGGCCGTTCGGCGCAGCGCAGCACGCCGTCGACGAAATCCTCGACGAAGCACCAGGCGCGAATCTGCGTGCCGTCGTTGTAGAGCGTGATCGGCGCGTGCTGCAGCGCCTGCAGCACCATGCCGCGAATCGCGCCGTCGCCGACCTGGCGCGGGCCGTAGACGTTGAACGGCCGCACGATCGCCAGCGGCAGGCCGTCTTCCTTGTAATGCGCGTACGAGAGGTGCTCCGAGGCCAGCTTGCTGGCGGCGTAGATCCAGCGGCTCTCGCCGATCGGACCGATCGTCGTCAGGTCGTCTTCCTTGCCCTTGTGGATGAACGGGCCGTAGACCTCACTGGTCGAGAACTCGACGAAGCGTTCGACGCCGACGTCGAGTGCCGCCTTGACCACCTGGTGCGTCCCCAGCATGTTGACCTCCATCGTCCGCACGGCGTTGCGATCGACGGAGTAGACCCCGGCGATCGCGGCGCAGTGGATGACGATGTCGCACTTGTCGATGGCCTTGCGGCTCGCCTCATAGTCCATGACATCGCCCTTGATGAAGTGCAGGTGCGGATGTCCGTCGACGTGCGCGAACTGGATCGCGTTGCGATGCAGGTTGTCGTAGACGACGACCTCGTTGTCCTCGATGAGGTGTTGAACCAGGTACGAGCCGATGAAGCCGGCTCCGCCGGTGATGCACACGCGCTTTCCGGTGATGGACATTGAACGCGATCCTTATCCGTGATGGCCGTTGGTCGATCGAACCAGATCCGCCGGCTTGCGGCGGATCACCGCCTCCTGGCGGAGCGGGAAGAGCTTCTCGCTCGGGACGCCGTCGCGAATCAGCCGGGCGAGCGGCTGGCCCGAGCTCTCGAGCGTCGCGACGATCATCAGATCGTAGGCGACGTCGACGTGCTGACTGATCGGCAGCACCGGCATGCCGAGAAATTCGTGGCCGCCTTCGAGATCGAAAATCGCGAGCGGCTCGAGGCCGAACTCCTTGAGCGCCAGATACGACAGCTCGGCCGCCTCGCCGCGGCCGAAGATCGCCACCCGTCGTCCCTTGGCCGCACACTCGCGGATCACGGCCCGCAGATGCTGCCGCACCTCGCCGTACAGGTGCAGCGAATAATCCATGAACTCATAGGTCAGCCGCAACTTCTCGGCGATGCCGCGCGGCGTCAGCAGGTACGTGATGCGGTTGGACTGGACGTTCACGCACTTGATGTAGCCCTTGCGCACCAGCCGCTTGAGATAGATGTTGGTCAGCCCCAGGGCGATGCCCAGCTGGATCGACAAGCCGCGCTGCGTCACCCGCGAGTCGGCGTCGACCGCCTCGAGGAGCTTGAGGTCGCGGTGCGCTTCAATGTCCATGACGGGTCTACCCACGGGCGGCCTTCAGTACCGCGTCCGGCGATTCGTAAAAACGCTTCTGGGTGTAGAGCTCGACGCTCGCGAGCACGTCGACCATCGACTGGCTGGCGCCAGGGCGATGGTAGATGTGCGACGGGGCGTAGCGGCCGCGCGCGAGCTGATCGCGGACAGCGGCGAGAATCTCGGCCGCGTCGTACGCCGCGTGCGCCACGTTGTCGGCGTGCAGCCGGCCCTGCTGGCGGGCGCCGATGTTGACGACCGGCGTGCCGAGATACGAGCACTCCTTGATGCCGGCCGACGAGTTGCCCACCAGACAGCTGGTGACCTTGAGCAGCGCGATGAACTCGTTGACCGGCACATCGGTGATGAACCGCATCTTCTTGACCGCCTCCGGCACGTTCTCGCGGAAGTGGCGCAGGCTGTCGGCCATTTCGCCGGTACCGGCGTCGGGGTTCGGCCAGATCCAGATCGCCGGCATGTCGAGCGCCGATACCGCGCGCAGCGTGTCCTCTAGATGGCGGCGGTTGTCGTGCTCGGTCGTCACCGGATGCTGAATCACGAGCAGGAACGGCTGCGCCACGTCGATCTCGTGGCCGACGCCGTAACTGTTGACCACGGCGCTGGTGATCTCCGTCGAGACCATCGACGCGACCTCGACGTCGAGCGAGCCGGTCGTGAACACGTACTTGGGGTCTTCACCCATCGCCAGCACCCGGCGGTGGGCGTCGTCGTTGGTGACGAAGTGCAGGTGCGCGAGCTTGGTAATCGCATGGCGCACGCTCTCGTCGATGCTGCCGGTGACGTCGCCGCCTTCGATATGCGCGATCGTCTTGTTCAAGTAGGCCGCGGCCATCGCGATCGCCAGCTGCTCGAACCGATCGCCGCAGATGACGACGATGTCGGGGTCGGCGGCATGGAAGCCGTTGGTGAACTCGAGCGCGGTCAAACAGGCGGTTTTCGCCATCGCGACGTGATTGCCGCCCTCGATCACGTTGAAGAGCGACGTCGAAATCGTGAAGCCGCCGGCTTCGATGTCGTCGGCGATGTGGCGGCTGTACTTGTCGAGCATCACCGACCCGCCCAGCATCAGTTCGAGCTCGACGCCGGGGTGCTCCTGCAGCTTCTGCAGCAGCAGCTGGCTGCGGCCATAGTAGGCGCGGCTCGTAATCGGGAAGCAGATCCGCCGCTTGCCGGTCGCCGGCGTCCGCCGCGTCGTCGATGCAAACATCGTGGTCATGGTCAGACGCGCTGGGGATCGTGGTTCACGACGATCGTCTTCCACTCGCAGTAGACGTCGAGCGACTCGGTGCCGGGCTCGCGGAAGCCGTTGCCGGAATTCTTGACGCCGCCGAACGGCATGTGCGGACCTGCGCCGTAGGTCGGCCCGTTGATCGACACCAGACCGCCGCGGTAGCCGGCGATGAAGCGCTCGATCCGGTGCATGTTGCTGGTGTGAATCGCGCCGGTCAGGCCGAACGACGTCGCGTTGGCGAGCCGCAGCGCTTCGTCGAAACCGGCGACGCGATACACGCAGGTCACCGGTCCGAACAGCTCGTGCTGCGAGATCTCGTCGTCGTGCGACACCTGGTCGAGAATCGTCGGCGCCATGTAGTAGCCGGGTGCGAGCGCGCCGACCGCGTCGCCGCCGGCGAGGAGGCGGCCGCCGCGGGCCACCGCTCCGGCCACGGTCGCCAGCAGCCGATCGAGACTCGCGCGGGTGACGACCGGACCGCAATCGTCCTCCGGTCCCGATCCGACCCTGACCTTCTTCGCCCGCGCAATCAGCGCGTCGCGGAAGGCGTCGTAAACGGCGTCGAACACGATCAGGCGGCTGCCGGCGGCGCAGCGCTGGCCGGCGTCGATGAATGCCGACGCGACCGCGTGCTCCGCCGCCAGTGTCACATCGGCGTCGTCGCAGACGATGAGGGGGTTCTTGCCGCCGAGCTCGAGACACACCTTTGCAAGCACCGGCCGCGCGCTGACGGTCTGCTGAATGCGCTTCCCCGTCGATACCGAGCCCGTGAAGCTGACCAGCCCGACGCGTTCGTCTTCGACGAGCGGCATGCCCACCTCAGGGCCGAAGCCCTGGACGACTGTATAGAGGCCGGCGGGCAGCCCCGCCTCCTGCAGCACCTTCCCAAAGGCGATCGCGGTGTAGGGCGTGAGCTCGTGCGACTTGGCGACGACGGCGTTGCCGCACAGCAGCGCCGGAAACGCCTTCCACGCGACGCCGGCGAGCGGGCTGTTGAACGGCATGATCGCGGCGCAGATTCCGATCGGCGTCCGCTCGGTTCGTACCGAACGATTCGCAATCGGCGTCGTCATCGTCTTGCCGTACAGACGGCTGCCCTCGCCTTCCATGAAGAGGGCGAGGTCAGCGGAGGATGACACTTCGGCGACCGCGTTTTTCCACGGCTTGCCGGTTTCGGTCTGGACGATTTCGCCGAACTCACGTTCCCTGGCGCGGAGGATCGCGGCGGCACGGCCGAGGATCTCGCCGCGGCGCGGCGGCGTCATCCGTCCCCATGCGTCCGCGGCTGCAGCGGCGGCGTCGACCGCGCGCGCTACGTCCGCGGCGGTCCCGCGCGTGACGGTCGCGACGACGCGATCGTCGATCGGCGAGCGCTTTTCGAACGTCGCGCCGCCTGCCGACGCCACCTCGGCGTCGTTTATCCAGTGATGGATGTGCTGTGGATACACGTGAGAACCGTTCGCGCAATCGAGGCCGGATCGAGGCCGTGATGCGCGAGCACTTCGGCGTTGTTGCCGCACGCCGGCACGTCGGTGAGCCCGATCGACCGGAACTCGCAGCGAGCGCCGGTGCGCGCGAGCGCCGCGCCGATCATCACGCCCTGGCCGAGCGTGACGTAATGATTGTCGAGCGTGATGACCGCCGGGAATCGCTGCAACGTGTCGCTCACCCACGCGTCGTCGATCCGATTGAGCCACGGCAGGTTGATGACGGCGGCACGGACGCCGCGTGCCGCCAGTTCGTCGGCGGCGCGCCACGCATTGGTCATCA
>JAOBWF010000003.1 GCA_025463215.1 Acidobacteriota bacterium
TCCCTAAAAAAAGCGTTCGGCGGCCGGCTTGCACCGCGTCCGGCCATGCGAATCGATCCAGAGGCGTACAGCCACATCACGGGGAAGATTCTCGCCGCGGCGATCGAAGTTCATCGGGCGCTGGGGCCGGGGCTGCTCGAGTCCATCTACATACCTTGTCTGCACTACGAACTGACCGCCCGCAACCTGCGCTTCGCCGCGCAGCGATCATTTCCAATCGTCTACAAGGGGATGTCGATCGCCGGTGGTTATCGCATCGACCTGATTGTCGAGGACCTGATCGTCGTCGAACTGAAATCGATCGCCGCGATCCTGCCGGTCCACGAATCTCAACTCCAGACGTACTTGCGAGTCACTGGTTGCCCCGTCGGGCAGCTGATCAACTTCAACGTGCCGGTGCTGAAGGACGGAGTGAAGCGGCGGCTCAACCCGAGAGCAACCATGGTGACCGGAACGGACGGGACGGACACAACGGGTTAAACCCGACAAACGGAACATCGGAGAACGAAGGGTAAAACAAAATTTTTCTTCTCCGTTTCGTTCTCCGTTCCCCCGTTGCTCCGTGTTGATCCCGTTGCCTCCGTCCCCTCCGTCCCGTTCCCTCCGTCCCCTCCGTTATCTAGAACCCAAACCGCACCTGCAGCTGGAACATCCGCGGCGGATCGATGTTCGCCAGCGCCGGCAGCGCGTTCGCCGCGGTGCCGGGGCTTACGAGTTGACCGAACGTGTTGTTCACTGTCGCCAGGTCGCCGTAGGTCGTCTGCGCGCGGCCGAGGATGTTGGCGTGGTTGAACAGGTTGAAGCCTTCGAGCCGCAGCAGGATCGTGCGGCCTGCCGGTTTGATGCGCCCCTCCAGGAACAACGAGACGTCCTGGGTGCCGGTGCCGCGGAACGCCGACTTCGCGATCACCACGCCGTCGACGACCGGACGATCGTTGTTGATGCCGTCGCCGTTGTTGTCGATGCCGGTGACGGCGTTGAACGGCCGGGCCGAGGCGAGCTGCGCCACCGTTCCCGCCGTCAGGTTGTACGGCAGCTGATAGGTGACCGTGATCACGGCGCGATGACGCTGGTCGAGCAGGCTGGGTCCGCGCTCCTCCTCGCCGAGCCGCGACAGTATGCTCTGATTCGGCCCGACGCCGTTGCCGTCCGGCTCGCTGGTGTTCGTCGCCTTGGACAAGGTGTAGCTGAGCGCGGCGTAGATCTTCGGGTGGCCGCGATAGCTGACCTCCGTCTGCAGCCCGTCGTAGTCCGAGACGCCGAGATTGGTCAGGACGTTGACCTGCCGGACGCCGCCGTTGACCGGCAGAATCGGGCGCGTCGCGTTCGCCGCCGCCACGCTGCGCGTCTGGCCGATCGTCGTGCGATCGAAGGCCGACGGCGCGTTCAGATCGACCGTGCGTGCGAGGCCGGTCCAGTGCTGGTGAACGTAATCGGTACCGACGAACAGCCCCCGGGCGAGCTCACGCTCCGCGCCGATCGATGCCACCTGACTGCGCGGATTCACCAGCGTGTCCGGATAGTTGGGGAGCAGGTCGAAGTTCAGCCCGTACTTCGCGAACTGCGTCCGGTAGAACGCCGCCTGCCCGGGCTGAATCGTGATGTCGCGCGCCGGAATCTGCGACGCCGGCAGAATCCGCGGATCGAAGGACAACGGCAGGCACGAACCGGTCAGGCACGCGGGGAAGCCGAGCTGTCCAGGCGTCGCCGTGTAGGTGGTGAGACCATCGAGCCCATTCACGAGGTAGCTCGCGATCAGGTTCGACTGAATCTGCGTGTAGTACATGCCGTAGCCGCCGCGCAGCGCGGTGCGCGCGTCCCCCTTCGGGTGCCAGCCGAAACCGACCCGCGGCGCAACGTTCGTCTTGGCATCAGTCAGCGACTGACGGTCGTAGCGCAGCCCGAGATCGAGCGTGAGGTCGTTGTTGACGCGGAAATGATCCTGCGCGAACACGGCGGGCAGCCACTGCGTCAGCTCGTAGCTCGCGATGCCGTAGCTGATCGGCTGGGTATAGTTCTGCACGTCGGCCAGCCTCAGCTGATCGAATGGCGCCGTCGTCGTCGCCAGGAACGTGAAGGTGCCGAGCGAGGCCGTGCCGGGTTCGCTGCCGGTGCCGCCGGAGCTGTGATGCGCGACGGCGACGCCGAGGCGAACGGTGTGTCTGCCGCGCGACCACGACAGCGTGTCGGAGAACTGCGCCTGACGGCTGTGCACGTTCGACTCGCGCGACTGGCCGATCGTGAACGGCACCGACCCGGCGCGCGTGTACGCGGTCGACAGCGACTGCGCCTCCCACAGCGTGACCGGATCGCCGTTGAGATATCCGATCCGCGCTTCGTTGAGCACGTTGGCGCTGAACACCCAGGTATCGCTGACCTGCCCGGTGACCGAGCGACGCGAATACTTGCGCGCGACGCTCGGCGCGCTGGTGCCGGCGACGGCGTCGTTCGGGTTGGTGTCGTAAAAGCGATCGACGTTCAGGCGCAGCATCAGCGTCTGCGCCGGCGTGACCTTGTGATCGACGCGGCCGTTGAACAGCCCCTGGCGGTAGTTCCCCTGGTAATCGAGGCGGCCGTCAGCGGGCAGCAGAAACGCCGGCAGCGTGTTCGACAGGTATGTCGTGCGATCCTGACGCGTGTAGTCGGCGGTCGCAAACAGGAATGTCTTGTCCTTGACGATCGGCGCCCCGATCGTGCCGGAGAACTGACTGAGCGCGTCGGGGACGTCCGCCGGGTTCTGCGCGGTGAGCGTCGCCGGGGTCAGGCCGCTCGCGATCGACGGCGCGCAGAAGCCGTCGGTGCCGAACGTCTTCGCCTGCCAGCCGCCCGGCCGCGTCAGGTAGAGCCCTTCGCCGTGCACATCGTTGGTGCCCGATTTGGTGACGATGTTGAGGGCCGGCCCGGCGGTCCAACCGAACTCGGACGAGAATGCGTTCGAGAGGATCGAGATTTCCTGAATCGCGCCGACCGGGACGGTCGCGATCATCGTCTGGCGTCCCCAGCCCTCGTCATTGTTGGCGCCGTCGAGCATGAACGTCGTCGTGCGGCGGCTGCCGCCGCCGGTGACGAAGTAGGTTGCATTCACGAAGAGATCGCCGGTGCCTTTGCCTTGCCGGAAGGCGGAGTTGAACAGCGGCAGCGTCGTGACCTTGCGGCCGAGGATCGGCGTCTCGTCGATGATGGCGCTGTCGAGACGCCGGCCGATCGGCGCGTCGGCGCGCACGCCGGTGGTCGTGCCGTATACCGTGACCTCGGCCTTCTCCGATCCGACAAACAGCTTCATTTTCAGCGTCGCGGTTTCGGCGGCGCGGAGCGTCACGTCACCGCGCTCCTCGCCGCGGAATCCCGGCTTCGACACCGTCACGATGTAGGTGCCGGTCAGGGACAGCGCCGGAAAGGTGGCGCTGCCGTCCCTCCCGGAGATGGCGTCGCGCACGTCGCCGGTCTGGGTATTGGTGACCGACACTCTCGCGTCGCTGACCATCGCGCCCGATGGATCGGAGACGAGGACGACGATGGTCGATGTGTTCGGGCTCTGAGCGAATACGGGCTCGACGGGGAGGACGGACAGGACAGCCAGGAGCAGTATGGCGAGCGTCCTGCCGATCATTTCGGGCTGACCACGTAGTCCTTGAAGTAGCTCGTCGTGTCGGTCTTTGCCCACACGCCGACTTTGCCCATCACCGGCGGCCGGAGCACCGCGTTGTTGGCAGGGATCAGATCGGAATTCGGCGGCGCATTGTTGCGGCCGGGACCGGGCATGCTGCCGAGCGTGTACTCGAGCGCGAGCTCGCCGTCCAGCCAGGTCTTGAGGTCGGCGCCATCGACGGTCAGCTTCAACTCGTGCCAGGCCGCGCGGTCGAGCATGAACTTGTGCGCGCGATCGCTGAAGCGTATGTTGCGCCGGATGCCGTTGTGGAACTCCCACAACGCGACGTTGTTCTCGGTGTCGTTGTAGCGCACCGCGAGCCAGTCGCCATTCGGCTTGACGTTGAAGAGAATGCCCGACGCGCGGTCGGCTTCACCGGCGATCGTCTTGAACTTCAGGCTGATCGTGCCGTTGGTGAAGCTGTCGAGGCCGCGCAGCACCGCCACCGGGAAGTAGGCGAACTGCTTGGCGTTATCCATCAGCTCCTCGTTGGACGTGCCATACAGCTTGCGCGCGCTTTCGATCAGCAGCCGGGCGGGGGTGTCTTTGCTCGCGACCCACGGGCGGCCGTCGACCATCAGCACCTTCTCGCCGCCATCCTGCGCAATGATCCACGTGCCGACCATCGGCTCGAACGCCGCCGGCGGCCGGCCGATCGTCTCCTTGCTGAGATCGACCCTGAGATCAGCAGCGTACAAGGCGGCGGTCGCGACGAGCGCCGCACCCGCGATTCGCAATCCACTCCGCAACGTGTTCATCGAAGGCTCCTGCGTGTGAAGAGTGCACCGACCATGACCGCCGCGGGCCAGACACCGTAGAACACGGCGGCGGCGCCGTTGGGGGCGACCGCGAGCGGATGCCCGCGGAACAGATCCTCGTCGGCCTCGGCCGGCGGCTTGACGCCGGCAAGATCGTAAATCGTCTCGAGCGCGCTCTCCGCGGTGGTCGCGCGGCTCATCGCCTTTTTGCCGCCGAGCGCGTACCAGATTTCGCCGTAGTGCGGCGCCGACTGCTCGAACAGTCCGATCGAGGTCGCCGACTCGTAGTGCACACGGACGGCCGGTATCACCCGGCGCAGTTTCGCGATCGCCTTGCGATCGAGATCGGCGCGGCGCGGATCCTCCGGCGCGAGATGGACCTCGATCTCCAGCGGACCGCCGATGCTCGCGAGCGCCCGCTCGTCAGCCTCGGAGAACGAGTTCATGCGGTTCTCCGACAGATCCCAACTCTGCGGCAGGGCGCTGGCCGACAGCACCACCGCGGTGACGCACGCGGCGAGCGCAATCGATTCCTGCACCCGGCGCGGCACGGGCACGCCGAGCCGCAGCCACACCGACGCGAGCACGAGACCGGCCGTGACCAGCGCGAGTGCGATGACGACGACGTCGAGGCGAATGAGGCCGTGCTGGAATTGCGCGACCATCGCCGGCGGCGTGTAACTGGCGGCCCGCTCCCAGATCCCGCCCTGCACCGCGGCCGCGAAATTCAGGATCCAGGTGCCGACGGTGACGCTCAGCGTCAGGATGGCCGCGGTCGATGGATGTTCGGACAGAGCCGCCGCCGCGGATGCGAGCGCGATCGTGAGCCCGGCGTTGAGCACGTGCCCGAGCAGGACCGACGCCAGCTCCGGCGTGTAGAGACTGCCGCCGTAAATTTTCCACAGCACCACCGCCGCCAGCGGCGCCAGCGACGCCACGATCCAGCCGCCGAGGAGGACGAGGGCCTTGGCCGCGATGCGGCCGAACGCCGGCACCGGATGCTGCATCTCGATCCGGAGTGCACCGCTCTGGCGGTCGCCGGACACGAGACGGATCGCGACGAACGGCAGCAGGAACACCGCCGCGACCTCACACGCGCTGAATGTCGGCGCCCAGATGCCGACGAGCGGCGAGAACGCTTCGCCGACCCCGATCGCGGTGCCGTTGACGCCGCTCGCTTCCCCGTAGGTTCTCACCGCACTGATGAACGTGACGCCGACGAGCGGCCCCATGGCCACCAGCAGCACCCACCAGGCGCGTGACGCCATCAGCTCGCGATATTCCTTGCCGACGAGCCACGCCAGCGAGGAAACCGTCGAGGGCGCGGCGCTCGCGGAGAACAATTGTTTCGCTGCGGCCGCTGCGGTCTCTTCGGTTGTTTCCTCACGTGAGAGCAAGGAACACCTCTTCGAGGTCGTTGGTCGTGGCGCCGCCGCGCACGGCGGCGAGCGATCCGAGCTGGTCGAGCGTGCCTTCGCCGCGGATCGATCCGCCGCTCAGCAGCACGAATCGATCGCAGACCCGCGCCGCGTCCTTAATCTGATGGATCGACAGGAACATCGTCCGTCCCGCCGACGCGTACGATCGCAGCGTCGCCGCGACGTCGCGGCTCTGGCGCAGATCGAGTCCGTCGAACGGCTCGTCCGCGAGCAGCAGCGGCTGCGGCATCAGCAGGCCGATCCCGAGCAGCGCGCGCTTGCGCTGCCCCTTCGACAGGCTGCCGATCGTGGCATCGAGCAGCGGCGCGATGTCGAGCCGCGCGATCACCTCGTCGCGCAAATACACGCGCCCCTTGAAAAAGCCGAGCATGAAGTCGATCGCCCAGCGCACCGTCTGCGCCGGCCACGGAATGATCGCGTCCGGCAGGTAGAACAGGGTCGCGGCGCGGGCGCGGCGCGTCATCGGCTGGCCGTCGTGGACCAGCGATCCGCCGTCGAGCGGCAGCACCCCGCCGAGGCACTCGAACAGCGTCGTCTTGCCCGACCCGTTCGGGCCGATCAGGCCGAGCACTTCGCCAGGCCGGACGGTGAACGAGACGTCGCTCAACGCGGTCACCCGGCCGTACCGTTTGGTCAGATTTCTGGCCTGAAACAAGCCTTATTTCTACCCGAGGGGCAGCGTTACTACCAAGGGTCGTAGCTATGGCGCCGCGCGAGCAGCGACCGGCGCCGTCTGTGTATAGCTGATCGCCATCCCGACGACGACGACGACGACGGCGCCGATCAGGTTGTGCCAGAGGAACGCGATCCATGGCATCTGGGTGGCGACGGTGAGCACGGCCGCCATGCCGGCGAGCAGCCCCCAGAAGGCGCCGCGCGCCGTCGCCCGCTTCGTCAGGATCGCGAGAATGAACACCCCCAGCAGCGATCCGTACACGAACGATCCGTAGCGGTTGACGACCTCGATCAGCGAGCCCTGATTCGCGGCGCGGGTCGCGACGTAACAGGCGAACAGCCCCCACGCGAATGTCGCCAGCTTCGACACGAACACGTAATGCGAGTCGTCTGCGTCCGTGACGAAGTGCCGCCGGTAGAAGTCGATCACCGTCGCGGTCGCGAGCGCGTTCAGCTCGCCGCCGCTCGCCGACATCGCCGCCGCGAAGATCGCCGCGATCATCAGACCGACCAGCCCGAGCGGCATCTGCGTCGTGATGAATGTCGGGAACACGTAGTTGACGTCGCTGTAGCCCTCGTCGCCGGCCGTCGCCTTGACGATCGCCGCGGCCCTCGACCGAATGTCCTTGAGGCGCGCATCGCTGGCGACGAAGGCGCCGCGATCGGCGTGCAGCGCCGCCTCGCGGCGCGCCACGATCCCCGCGTCGAAGTCCTGCTGCAGCGCGGCATATTCCCCCGCCCGCGGACCGGCGGCGACTTGCGCGTCGTAGGCGCGGTTGAACAGCATCGGCGGCGTGTGGAACAGGTAAAACACGAATACCAGGACGCCGGTCGTCAGGATCAGCAGCTGCAGCGGGATCTTGACCCATGCGCTCATCATCAGCGACGTGCGCGCCTCGTCGATCGACTTCGCCGTCAGGTAGCGCTGCACCTGGCTCTGATCGCAGCCGAAGTAGGAGAGCATCAGGAACGTGCCGCCGAGCATCGCCGACCAGAAGGTGTAGGTCTCGCTCAGGTTGAAGCTGAAGTCGACCGCCTGCAGACGGCCGGTCGCGCCGGCGAGCGACAGCGCCTGGCCGAACGTCACGTGCTGCAGGATGCCGTAGAGCAGAATGACGACCGCGGCGGACATGCCGAAGACGACGATGAACATCTGCTTGACGTCGGTCCAGGCGACCGCCTGCACGCCGCCGATCGTCGTATAGGCGATCATCGGAATGCAGATCACGAGAACGGTGACCGGCAGCGACCAGCCGAGAATCACCGACATCACCACCGACGGCGCCGCGAGGGTGACGCCGAGCGAGGTGGCGCGGCCGATCAGAAAGAGGAAGCTGGCGAGCGAACGGACGCTGACGTCGAACCGCCGCTCGAGATATTCGTAGGCCGTGTACACCCGCGCCCGCGTGAAGAACGGCACCACGGTCAGCGACAGGATGACCATCGCCAGCGGCAGCGGAAAGTAGTTCTGGATGAAGCGCAGGCCGGTGGTGTACGCCAGGCCGGTGGTGCCGACGATCGTGACCGCGCTCATCTGCGTCGCCATCACCGAGAGCCCGACCGCCCACCACGGCAACGAGCGGTTCGCCAGCAGGTAACCCTCGACCTTGTCCGTGCCCTTGGAGCGGTGCAGACCGTCGATGATGATCCAGCCCACGTAGGCGACCATGACGACCCAGTCGAACGGTCTCACGCGAACGCCCGTCCGAACAGCCAGAGCGCGGCGATGATGAACGCCTCGAGCACCAAAACCCCGACGTAGGTCTTGGTCATCGGCGTGTCGTGATCACGAACCGGTTCGCGGTTCAAAGCGCCGCACTCCGCTCCTTCAGCGTCTGCTCCGCCTTCGCCAGCGCGTCGGTTGCCTTCGTCCACCATGCCTCGTCGCTCTCGAGCTGCGTGCGCGACACCCGCGCGGCGCGCGCGGTCTCGTCGGGCGACGGACCGCCGAAGGTCTTGCGCATCTCGACAAAGTAGCGCGGGCTCAGGATCGTCGTCAGCTGCGCTTCCGAATAGTCGAGCGGCGTCCCGAGGACGTCGGTCGAGGCGTCGGCGAGCAGGTGCGCGAGCGAGCGATCGGCGTGCCGTTCGCGGCCGCCGACGAAGTGCGCCGCGATCGCGTGCGCCTTCCGGAACGGCAGATCGTGATCCCGGACCAGCGTGTCGGCCAACTCGGTCAGGGTCGTCCAGCCGTCGGCGGCGCGAGCTTCGAGAGCGCGCGCGTCGAACTCCGCCGACGACATCGCCGCGGCGACCAGGCGCACCGCACGGGTCGCGTCGCGGAACATCGCGAAGACGAGCGGCTGCAGATCGTCCTCGGTGTCGACGATGTCGCCGAACGGTGTGTTGTGCGCGGTGATCACGATGGCCTGCGCCTGGCCGAGCGCCTTGCTGCCGATCGCGCGGGCGTGCTCGAGCGCGACCGGGTTGCGCTTCTGGGGCATGATGCTGCTGCCCTGGACGTAGCCGTCGCCGAGACGCAGGTAGCCGAACTCGCCGGTGCTCCACAGCAGCATGTCCTGCACGAAGCGGCCGTGTCCCGTGAGCAGGACCGTTGCCGCGGACGTGCTTTCCAGCAGGTAGTCGACCGTCGCGATGCTGCCGTAGGTGTTGCCGGTCGGGCCGCTGAATCCGAGCAGCGAGGAGGTCAGGCAGCGATCGATCGGAAAGCCGGTTCCGGTAATCGCGCAGGCGCCGAGCGGATTGCGGTTGGTGCTTTCGAACGCCGCTTTCAGGCGGCCGCCGTCGCGTTCCAGCTGTTCGATCACCGCCAGCAGGTAGTGCGCGACGGTGCTCGGCTGGGCGCGCTGGGTGTGGGTGTGGAGCGCGAGGATCGTGTCGCGATGGCGGTCGGCAAGATCGAGCAGCGAGCGGCGCAGCACCAACGTTCCCGCAAGCAGCCCGAGCACCAGCTCGCGCTGGCGCATCCGGTACATCGTCATGTCGATGTCGTTGCGCGACCGCGCCGTATGCAGGCGCCCCGCGACATCGTCGCCGCACGCCTGGATCACCAGACGCTCGACGTAGAAGAAGAGATCTTCGTAGCTGCCGTCGTAAGTGACCTGGCGGATCTGATCCTGCGAGATGCCGTCGAGCCCGATCCGCAGCGTGTGGGCGTCGGCGGGCGAGACGATCCCCTGCTTCGCGAGCATCACGAGATGCGCGTAGTTGATCGCCATCATCGGCGACAGCAGCAGGGTCTTGGCGTCTTCGAAATTCTCGTTGAGGACGTAGGTGACATACTCCGGCGCAAACTTCATCACTGGAAGTATATCGAGTTCATAAATCCGACGCGGGTGGCCGGGGCCAGCGCTGGTGTCGAGTGATAACCGCCCGGAACGTGCCGCGCCGATCCCAAGGCCCGGCGAACGGCGCCGCCTGGCGCGGCGGGGTCACAACAGCCGCCATGTCGAACCGCGGCGGGCTGTCTATAATCAGCGAATGAAGTATGCAGCCGCCCTCGTGCTCCTCGCCGCTTCGGTCGTGTCGGCGCAGAGCGGTCCGAACGACGCGCGGGCGCGGGAGATCTACAAGGAGCTGGTCGAGATCAACACCAGCGACACGCCCGCCGGCAACGTGACGAAAGCGGCCGACGCGGTCGCCGCGCGGTTGAAGGCGGCCGGCTTTGCCGCCGCCGACATCCAGGTCCTCGGGCCCGACCCGCGCAAGGGCAATCTCGTGTTCCGGTATCGCGGCACCGGCGCGCGGCAGCCGATCCTGCTGCTCGCCCACCTCGACGTCGTCGACGCCAAACGCGAGGACTGGTCGATGGATCCGTTCACGTTCGTCGAGAAGGACGGCTTCTTCTACGGCCGCGGCACGAGCGACGACAAGGCGATGGCGTCGCAGTTCGTGGCGAACCTGATCAGGCTCAAGGAGGAAGGCTTCACGCCCGATCGCGACCTGATCCTGGCGCTGACCGCCGACGAAGAAGGCGGCGACTTCAACGGCGCCGAGTGGCTGGTCAAGAACCACAAGGATCTGATCGACGCCGAGTTCGCGATCAACGAAGGCGGCGGCGGCAACATGCGCAAGGGCAAGTACCTGACGAACGAGGTACAGGCGAGCGAGAAGGTTTACCAGGACTTCCACCTCGAGGTCACCAACCCAGGCGGCCACAGCTCGCTGCCGGTGAAGGACAACGCGATCTATCACCTCGCGGCCGGCCTGGCGCGGCTGTCGGCGTACACGTTCCCGGTGGAGCTGAACGAGGTCACGCGCGCCTACTTCGCGAAGACCGCGGAAGTCGAAGCCGATCCGAAGCTCGCCGCCGACATGCGCGCGGTGGCGAACGCGACGCCGGATCCCGCGGCCGCCGCTCGGCTCTCCGCGTCGCTGCCGTATTACAACGCGATGATGCGCACCACCTGCGTCGCGACCAGGCTGCTCGGCGGCCACGCCGCCAATGCGCTGCCGCAGATGGCGAGCGCGAACGTCAACTGCCGCATCCTGCCCGGCGTATCGCCGGCGTCGGTGAAGGCGAAGCTGGTGGAGATCGTCGCGGATCCGAAGATCGCAGTCGCGTTCGTCGACGAAGCGCACCCGAGCAAGCCGTCGCCGCTGCGCCCCGATGTCATGACGCTGGTCGAGTCGTTGACCAAACAGATGTATCCGGGCGCCGTGGTCGTGCCGGTCATGAGCACCGGCGCCACCGACGGCCTCTACATGCGCAACGGCGAGATCCCGACCTACGGCGTCGAGGGCACATTCGGCGACATGGATGATGTGCGCGCGCACGGCAAGGACGAGCGGGTCGGGGTGAAACAGTATTTCGAGGGGTTGGAGTTCCAGTACCGCCTGATCAAGGCACTGACCGGGAAATAGCGGGCTTTACGGGACTGTCGTCGGCTGCGCCGAAACGGAACAGGTAGATGGCGCCGCGGTGACCTGACGCCGGCCGATCGTGACCCGTGCCCCCGCCCGTCTCCGCGTCAGTAACTCACCGGTTTCCAGTCGTTTACGGGGTCGGCTTCACGCCGTTTCACCGGGTATCGCCGCCGTCGAGCGGCGTCGGCCCCTGGAATGCAAACTGGTCAGGCGTGGTTTTAAAGTTCCTTAGTGTCGTGTCATGTCTTACGAAATGCGTAGGGCTGGCGCGATGAGGCGACGGGCTTCGGACGACCCGGCGTTTAGCGGCCTCCCGGTCCAGGCGTGCGCGTATGTGACCGCCGTGATCCTCGCCGGCGCCGTATGCCTGATCGTCGCCGCGCTGCGGCTGCGGCTGGAACATGTCGGGCTGTTCGCCGTGCTGCTCGGCCTCGCGGTCGCGGCATCGGCGGCGAAAATCGAGCTGCCGCTCGGCCGCAGCCAGTCGAACCTGTCGCTGTCGCACGCGGTGAACTTCTGGGCGCTGTTTGCGCTCGGACCGGCGCCGACAGCGTTGATCGCCGCGGTGAGCGCGTGGGCGCAGTGCACGCTCCGCGCGGGCGCGCGCAATCCGCCGCATCGCGTCGTATTCAGCATCGCCTCGCTCACCGTCACGGTGTCGGCGGCAGGGCTGCCGCTGATCCTGATCATGGGCGCCGACCCCGGCAGCGTCGCCGCCTTGGCCCGCGCCGCCGCCGTCGTCGCGCCGCTCTATTTCTTCGTCAACACGGCGCTGGTCGCGGGGGCGATCGCGCTCTCGACCCGGCAGCCGGTCGCCCGCACCTGGCAGCGCAACTTTCTGTGGAGCGCGCCGAGCTATCTCGCCGGCGCGGCGCTGGCGGCGATTGCGACCGCGACGTGGCAGCGCGGCTGGTTCGGCTGGCTGGCGCTGCTCGCGATGCCGCTCTACCTCGTGTTCCGCAGCTATCACACGGTCGTCGCGCGGCTGCGCGAGGAGCAGGACGAAACGCTGCGCGCGATGGACGTGCAGCTCGCGACGATCGAGGCGCTCGCGCTCGCGATCGAAGCCAAGGCGGGCTGCACGCCCGAGCACATCCGATCGATCCAGCAGTACGCCGTGATCCTGGCGGAAGAAGCCGGCCTGTCCGACAAGGACGTGCAGGCGGTGCGCACCGCCGCGTTGCTGCACGACGTCGGCAACATGGCGGTCCCCGAACATATTCTCTCGAAGCCCGACGCGCTCACGCCTGAAGAGTTCGACCGTGTGAAGACGCATCCGCGCGTCGGCGCCGAGATTCTGCGCAACGTGCCCTTCGGCGCGCCGGTGGCGGAGCTCGTCCTCTGCCATCATGAACGGTGGGACGGCCTCGGTTATCCGGCGGCGCTGTGCGGCACGGCGATTCCGGTCGGCGCGCGGATCCTCGCGATCGCCGACTGCTACAGCACGCTGCAGACCGATCGCCCGTACCGCCCCGGTCGCAGCGCGGAGGCGGCGCTCGACGTGCTGCGTCAATCCGCCGGCAAGGCGTTCGATCCCGATCTGGTCGAACTGTTGATCGCGCGGCTGCGGACGAGCGCGGCGCTGCCGCCGAGCGTCGCCGAGGCGGTAGCCGTCGACGAAGGGCGCCTCGCCCTCCAGGACATCGCCGGCACGCATCGCGAGGAACAGACGCTGTACGAAATCGCGCAGGCGCTCGGATCGAATCTCGGCGTCGACGGGGCGATGGCGCTGATCAACGACAAGGTCAGCCGCCTGGTGCCGTTCACGACCTGCGCGCTGTTCCTGGGCAACGACGAGGACGGGTACACCTGCCGCTCGGCGCACGGCCCCGGCACCGAGGCGCTGTTCACGTGGACGGTGAAATCGTGGAGCGACCTGTCGCTTCGTCTGCCGGCGTGCGCCGACGGCCGCGATGCCCACGGCGCCGACCTGAAGTCGCTGCTGCCCTGCCCGTTGAACTTCGAGGGCCATCTGATCGGCGGGCTCGTCGTCTATCACACCATCGCCGGCTGCTTCACCGACGAGCATCGCCGCGTCCTCGGCCGCGTCAGCGAGCAGGCCGCCGCCGTGATCTACAACTCGACGCGCTTCGAGCAGACGCAGCACGAATCGCACACCGATCCGCTGACGGCGCTGCCGAACCGGCGCTCGCTCGATCGTCAATTCGAGGCCGGGCTCGCGGTCGCCGCGCAAACCAAGTCCAGCGCCAGCGTCGTCGTGCTCGACCTCGATCGACTCAAGGAGATCAACGACACCTACGGCCACGACGCGGGCGACCGGGCGCTGCGGGCGGTCGGGTCCGTGCTGGCGTCGACGGTGCGCGCCAGCGACCTGTGCGCGCGCTTTGCCGGCGACGAGTTCATCGTCGTGCTGTGGGACTGCAGCCCCGAGCACGAGGCGCGCCGGGTCGCCGACATTCAGAATGCGGTCAGCGCGTATCCGTTCGAGCCGAGGCCAGGCGTCCGCGTGTCGCTGTCGATCAGCGCCGGGTCGTCGCGCTTTCCGGAGGATGGCCGCACGTTCGAGGATCTACTGGCGTCAGCCGACGAGCGGATGTATCACGACAAGGCCGGCCGCCGCTCGCGCAACTCGGGACGGCATGCCTCGCGCGCGGAGCGGGCGTGAACAGTCGGCCGCCAGCGGGTCCCAGGCGCGATCTCGCAACCCGCGCGACAGTCACGAACATCACCTGGCGCCTCGCGGCGAGCACCTCATCTACTTGCCCGCGACCACCGGATTGCCTGCGCTCACCCACTCGTTCCAGCCGCCGCGCAGCGCACGCACGCTCTTGACGCCGCGCGCCTGAAGCATGAGCGCCGCACGGGCGCTCGTGAACTCGTCGGTTCAAGCACAGTAGGTGACGACCGGCTTCTTCGTCTTCAGCAGGAGCGCGACCGTTTTCTCGTATTCGTCCGGCCAGGTCAGACGTCCCTCGAGCGGCAGCGCGAGGGCACCGCGCATGTGGCTCACCGAAAAGGCGTCGAGATTGCGGGTGTCGACGACGACGACGTTGTTCGCGGCGACGAGCTTCTTGAAAGCCTGCTGTGTAATCCGTGGCGCATCGATCGCGTCGGCTTGCGCCGAGCCGGGTCGCGGCGCAGATTGCGCAGTGGCGGCCGCCGCCAGCAGCGCGGCGAGCAGGCACACCGTCGCGGGTCGTGTTCGCATCCATCTAATATAGCGCCATGCCCGTTCATTCCCTGCGCGCCCGGCAGGCGCCTGCCGCGGCCGCCGTCGAGGGCGAGCCTCCACGCGCGCCGAGGATCGGCCGGGATCCCGATGTGCTCGCGGCGTTTGTCGAAGACGCCGCGCATTTCCCTGGCGGGTTCGCATCCGGCATCTGCACACCGGCGTCGGAATCGGAGGTCGCGGTACTGCTGCGCACCGCCTCGTCGGTGCTGCCGATCGGCGCGCAGTCGTCGCTCACCGGCGGCGCGACGCCGCGCGGCGAGGTCCTGCTCAGCACCGCGCGTCTCAATCGGATCCTCGCGTCCGGCGACGATTGGGTCCGCGTCCAGGCGGGTGTGACGCTGGTCGAGCTCGATCTCGCGCTGACGAGAATCGGCAAACACTACCCGCCGGCCCCCACCTTCACCGGCGCCTTCGCCGGCGGCGTCGCGGCGACGAACGCCGCGGGCGCGGCGACGTTCAAGTACGGGACGACGCGCGACTGGGTGCGGGCGCTGACGGTCGTGCTCGCCAACGGCGACGTGCTGGACATCGAGCGCGGGCGCACGACGGCAGATCGCGACGGCTACTTCGAGATCGTGCTCTCGGATCGCACGGCGCGGGTGCCGGTGCCGCGGTACCGGATGCCGGACGTGCCGAAGACCTCCGCCGGCTACTTCGCCGCACCGGGAATGGACCTGATCGATCTCTTCATCGGATCCGAGGGCACGCTCGGCGCGATCACCGAGGTGACACTGCGCATCCTGCCGTCGAGGCCGACGATGTGTCTCGCGTTCGTGCCGTTCGATGATCGCGACGCCGCGCTCGCGTTCGTGACCCGCCTGCGCGACGCCGCACGCGAGACCTGGCGCAGCGGCGATCCGTGTGGCATGGACGTGTCCGCGATCGAGCACATGGACGCGCGCTGCCTGGCGCTGCTGCGCGAGGATGGCGTCGACACCGCGCAGGGCGTCGTGATCCCCGAAGGCGCGGCCATGGCGCTGCTGATCACACTGGAGCTGCCCCGCGAGGTCACCGCGGCGCGCGCGTTCGATGAGATCGGCCGCGCCCGGGAGGCAGATGCGCCCGACACGCCGCTGGTTCGTTTTTGCCGTGCGCTCGACGAAGCGGGCGTGCTCGATCGCGTCGACATCGCCATCCCGGGGGACGTTGCGCGTGAGCGTCAGCTGCTGGCGCTGCGTGAAGCGGTGCCGGCCGGCGTCAACGCGCGCGTCGGCCGCGCGAAACAGCGCGACTCACGGATTGCGAAAACCGCCGCCGACATGATCGTGCCGTTCGACCGCGTCGGCGAGCTGCTGCGGATCTATGACGGGGAGTTCCACGCTCGCGGCCTCGACGCCGCGGTCTGGGGGCACATCTCCGACGGCAACCTGCATCCGAACGTCATCCCGCGGTCATTCGATGACATGGAATCGGGCAAGGCGGCGATCCGCGCCTTCGGTCGTGAGGTGATCCGCCTCGGCGGATCGCCACTCGCGGAACACGGCGTCGGCCGCAATCCGGTCAAGCAGCAGCTGCTGATCGATCTCTACGGGGTGGAGGGTGTCGAGGAAATGCGCGCGGTGAAGCGCTGCCTCGACCCGGACTGGAAGCTCGCACCAGGAGTGCTGTTCTCGATCGATTGAGGCCGCCCGGATCCGAGCTAGACCATCAAGGCGGCGAGGCAGGCGAGCATGAGGCCGGCGACCATGGAGACCAACGCGACCGCGCCCCAGCCGCTCGACTGGATGCCCCGGCGATCGTTGCCGTTGGCGAGCGCATCCATCGCGGCCGCGACGCGCGACTGCGCGACGAACGAGGCGGCTACCGCGCCGAGCAGCAGCAGCCAGCCGGACCCGAGCGTGGCTCTGGTCGCGATGCCGGTGCCGATCGAGCGGGTCGACAGCCACAGGGTCGCGATCCATCCCGCCCCGGCGGCGCCGGCGAGCAGCCGCAGCCGGCCGATCTCGCGATCGCCGGCCTGACGCTGCAGCTCGAGCGCCAGCGCGCGCTCGGCGCGCTGACGTTCCGCCGCCAGCTGTTCGCGTTCGAGCTCCAGCCGGCGCGAATCGCGATCGAACGCCTCTTTCAGCGCCGCGACGACGACCCCGGCCATGCGCGCCTCGAGGCCGCCGGGCGCGCGCGCCCCCGCCTCGAGCTGCTGCTGGCTGTCGGCCGGCGGCGGCGCCTCT
>JAOBWF010000074.1 GCA_025463215.1 Acidobacteriota bacterium
CGCCGACCCTCAAGGTCCAGCAGATCCTGCTGCCGAACGTCGTCGACGACGTCAACTTCATCCGCGTCGGCAAGATGGATCGCTGCCAGACCTGCCACCTCGCGATCGACAAGAAGGGCTACGAGAAATACCCGCAGCCGTTCACGACCCATCCCGACCTCGCCACCTTCCTCGGCGGCAGCTCGGCGCATCCGATCGACAAGACCGGCTGCACCGTCTGCCACGAGGGGATGGGGCAGTCGGTCAGCTTCCGCGACGCGGCCCACATGCCGCAGAACGAGAAGCAGAAGGAAGAGTGGGAGAAGAAGTACCACTGGGAGCAGCCGCACATGTGGGACTACCCGATGCTGCCGGTCGGCATGACCGAGGCGTCGTGCGCCAAGTGCCACAAGCAGCAGATCTACATCCCGAAAGCGGACAAGCTGAACGTCGCCTACGCCACTTTCGAGCGCGCCGGCTGCTACTCGTGCCACAAGACCAAGGGCTTCGAAAACGTCAAGAAGCCCGGGCCGATTCTGACCAAGATCGACGCGAAGCTGTCGCAGGATTGGGTCAAGAACTGGATCCGTAATCCGCGCGCGGTCAAGCCGACGACCTGGATGCCGCGCTTCTGGTACAACTCGAACAACAGCGCGCCGGAAGACGCGCCGCGCAACGAGGCCGAGATCAGCGCGATCGCGGCGTACCTGTTCGCCAACGCCGACACCCACGAGTTCGCGGTCAAGAACCCCGGCCGCGGCGACGCCAAGCGCGGCGAGGAGATCGTCAAGAACATCGGCTGTCAGGGCTGCCACGTCGTCGGCGAGGGATCGCGATCGGACGCGGGCCCGCGGCGCACCTTCGGCCAGCCGCTGGAGAACATCGGCAACAAGACGTCGTACGAGTGGATCTACAACTGGGTCCGCGATCCGAAGCACTACAGCCCGGCGACCTACATGCCGAACCTGCGCCTCACCGACGCGCAGGTGGCCGACGTCGCGACCTTTCTCGTCGGCCTCAAAGGGCCGGCCGGGGACCAGGCCAAGGCGGCGCCGGACGCCAAGGTCACCGATGATGTGCTGCTGGATTATCTGAAGAACGTGATGCCCTTCGAAGATGCGAAGGCGCAGTTGGCGAAGATGAACCCGCAGCAGAAGCAGCTGGAGCTCGGCCAGCGCGCCATCAGCCGCTACGGCTGCTTCAGCTGTCACGACATCAAGGGGTTCGAGAAGGCGCAGGGGATCGGCACCGACCTGTCCGAAGAGGGCAGCAAGCTGGTCACGCGCCTCGACTTCGCGTTCATCACCAACATCCCGCACACGTCGAAGTCGGCCTGGTTTGCGACCAAGCTGCACGACCCGCGCATCTTCGACAAGGGGCGCGTGCTGCAGCCGCTCGAAAAACTGCGCATGCCGAACTGGGACTTCACCGACGACGAGGTCAAGCGGCTGCTGACGGCGCTGATGAGTTTTCAGCGCGAGATTCAGCCGCCGGCGGCGATGCCGGTGCGATCGGCGCGCGTCGATAACCTCGGCGTCGGCCGGACGCTGGTGCACCGCCGCAACTGCGTCGGCTGTCACATCATCGAAGGTGACGGCGGCGACTTCCTGAAGCTGGTCGCGGATCCGTCGCTCGGTCCGCCGATGCTGACGCCGGAAGGGGCGCGCGTGCAGCCCGACTGGCTCTACGCGTTCATCCGCGGCCCGATCACGATCCGGCCGTGGCTGGCGGTGCGGATGCCGACCTTCGGCCTCGACGATCAGAACGTCAACCAGGTGATCAGCTACTTCGGGTCGATCTCGAACACGATCGGACCGTTCCAGACGCACGAGCTGATGAAGGTGTCGAACTCCGACGCGGGCGGCAAGCAGCTGTTCGACCTGCTGAAGTGCCAGCAGTGCCACGTGCTCGGCGCGGTGCCGAAAGATCAGCCGACCTCGAATCTGGCGCCGGACCTGCGGATGGCCGCGGAGCGGCTGCAGCCCGATTGGATCATGCAGTGGCTGAAGAAGCCGTCGGACATCCTGCCCGGCACGCGCATGCCGGCGTTCTGGCCGGATTATCCGAAGTCGTTCTACCCCCAGCTGGGCGGCGACGCCGAGGCGCAGATCCGCGCGATCCGCGACCACCTCTTGACGTTCCGCGGGGGGCCGAGCCCGAAGCCGGGCGCGGCGAAGTCGGCGAACAATAACTAGCTGCCGCATGGCCCTTGGCCGTCGATGGCCAAGGGCTGATGGCGAATGGCATTAGGGACGATGGCGGCTCGTCGACCCGATGCCATCAGCGCTACGGCGTCAGCCATTCCTCTATAATCCAGTAGTGCTCCGCTCCTACCGCGGGACGTCACCCCGCGTCCACCCCACTGCCTTCGTCGACGCCAGTGCTCAGGTCATCGGCGACGTCGCCATCGGCGAGGAGAGCAGTGTCTGGATGTGCGCGGTGATCCGCGGCGACGTCCACTGGATCGCGGTGGGTAAGCGCACCAGCATCCAGGACGGGACGATCGTCCATGCGATGACCGGCACGCACCCGACCAGCATCGGCGACAACGTCACGATCGGGCACGCCGCGGTGATCCACGGCTGCACGATCGAGGATCAGTGTCTGATCGGGATGGGTGCGATTCTGCTGAACGGATCGCACGTCGGCGCCGGATCGATCGTCGCCGCCGGCACACTGCTGGTCGAGGGGCAGAAGGTGCCGCCGCGATCCCTGGTGATGGGCAGCCCGGGCAAGGTGAAGCGGCTGCTGACGCAGGCCGAGGTCGCGGACATCCAGATGTACGCGGACCGCTATGTGGGATACAGACTGGATTACATGGCGGCTGAGGATCTGAGGATCTGATTCGGGGACGTAGTGCAGGCCTTCAGGCCTGCCGACATAATGGCCGACAAGCAATCGACGAAGCCTGCCCGCGGCACGCGCGATTTTCTTCCTGACGACATCCGGCGACGCGAACACGTCATCGGCGTCGTCCGCGAGGTGTATCAGCGCTACGGCTTCGAGCCGCTGGAGACGCCGGCGTTCGAGAACATCGAGACGCTGATGGGGAAGTACGGCGAAGAGGGCAATCAGCTCATTTTCAAGATCCTGAAGCGCGGCGAGCACGAGAGGAGCGGCGAGGCCGACCTCGCGCTGCGCTACGACCTCACCGTACCGCTGGCGCGGGTCGTCGCCGAGCACCAGACGCAGCTGCCGACGCTGTTCAAGCGCTACCAGATCCAGCCGGTGTGGCGCGCCGATCGTCCGGCGCGCGGCCGCTTCCGCGAGTTCTATCAGTGCGACATCGACGCGACCGGATCGACCTCGCCGATCGTGGAGGCGGAGATCCTCGGCGCGGTCAGCGAGATCCTGACGACGCTGGGATTCGCGGATTTCGTGATCCGGCTCAATCATCGAGGACTCTTGGCGGCGGTGTTGGCCGCATTCGGAATGCCCGGCGACGCCCTCGTCGCGCTCGACAAGCTCGATAAGATTGGTGTCGACGGAGTCATCGCCGACCTCGTCGCCAGGGGAGTTCCCCAGGACCGCGCCGATCCCTTCGTGCACTTTTTTGGGAGCGAGATCTCGGGTGTCGATGCGGCCGGTGGAATCCTGTCGGCCTCCGAGAACAACGAGTTCTGGCTTCAGCGGCTGGCCGCGGTCGGAGCCGCTGGCTCGGACGCCCTGCGCAACATTGAACAGGTGCTGGCTCTCACCCAGGTAACCGAGGCCCGCGGCCTGGTTCGCGTCGATCCGAGCCTGGCCCGCGGGCTGTCGTACTACACCGGCGCGATCATGGAGATTGCGGTCGACGGCATCGGCAGCCTGGGCGGCGGTGGACGCTACGACAACCTCGTCGGCATGTTCCTCGGCCGCGACGTGCCCGCGTGCGGCTTCTCGCTCGGCCTCGAGCGGATCATCGTCGTGATGAGCGAGCGCGGGATGTTTCCCGAGTCGGTCGTGAAGAATGCCGTAGACATCGTCGTGACATTCCTTGGCGAGGGGTCGCGCGTCGAGGCGTTGAAGCTGGCGGGGGAGCTACGCCAGGCGCGCTGGCGCGTCGACGTCTTCCCCGACGCCGGCCGCAAGTTCGACAAGCCCCTGAAATATGCCGCGGCACGCGGCGCACGGGTGATGGCCATTTTCGGCGAGAATGAAGCGGAGCGTGGCGAGGCGAGCATCCGCAATCTCGAGACGCGGGAGCAGGTCAGCGTCCCGCGCGCGGACGCAGCTTCGTATGTCGCGAGCCTGTTGAATCCGCAATAAATCAGCAACCAGCAGTTAGCAATCAGCATTGATGTCTGAACATTTAGGCGATCTGAAGAGAACCCATACCTGCGGCGCGTTGCGCCCGGCCGATGTCGGCGCGGACGTGATCGTGCTGGGATGGGTGCACCGCATCCGCGACCTCGGCGGCGTGACCTTCCTCGATATTCGCGATCGCCATGGCGTGTCGCAGGTGGTCGTGCGCGAGAACGAGGCGCTGATGGCGATCGCCAAGCGGCTGCGCTCGGAATTCGTCGTCGGGGTCTCCGGCGTGGTGCAGCGGCGGTCGCCCGACACCATCAACCCGAAGCTCGCGACCGGCGAAGTCGAGATCCTGGCGCGCGACATCCGCCTGCTCAACGAAGCGAAGACGCCGCCGTTCCAGATCGCCGAGGACGGCCCGGTGTCCGAGGACGTCCGGCTCAAGTATCGCTACCTCGATCTGCGGCGACCGCGCCTGCAGGCCAACATGGGGCTGCGCCACAAGGTGTCGATCGCGATCCGGAAGTATTTCGACGAGCACGGCTTCTGGGAAATCGAGACGCCGATCCTGGCGAAGTCGACGCCGGAAGGCGCGCGCGACTTCCTGGTCCCCAGCCGCGTGCACGCCGGCGAGTTCTACGCCCTGCCGCAGTCGCCGCAGATCTTCAAGCAACTGCT
>JAOBWF010000106.1 GCA_025463215.1 Acidobacteriota bacterium
CTGTTACGGTGACGCCCGGCATGACGGCGTTCTGGGCGTCGGTGACCGTGCCCTGGAGCGTCGCCGTCGACTGCGCGAGGGCAGGAGCCGCCGCCGCCAGCAGCCCGATCGCGAGGGCGATGACGACAATATTCCTGAAGCGCTGCATGAGAATCCTCCGTACTGAGTTGACGTGGCGCCGCGGGACGCACAGCGGTGCATATGAAATATGGGCTTTGTCACAGAATGTCAACGGACATAAACGTCACGTTGCAACTCGGGAGGGACTTTCTTGGCGCGGATCCAAAAATCCGCGCCGGGGTCGTTAGAGCGGGATGTTGCCGTGCTTCTTGGGCGGGTTCTTATCGCGCTTGTTGTCCAGATTATTGAGCGCGGTAATGAGCTTGCGGCGGGTTTCCCTGGGGCGGATGACTTCGTCGACGAACCCGCGTGAGGCGGCGATATACGGATTCGCGAATTTCTCGCGGAACTCCTCGACCTTCTCGGCGCGGGCGGCCGCCGGGTCGGCGGCGGCATCCAGTTCCCGCTTGTACAAAATATTGACGGCCCCTTCGGGCCCCATCACCGCGATTTCGGCGGTCGGCCACGCGTAGTTGAAATCGGTCCGGATGTGCTTGCTCGACATCACGCAGTAGGCGCCGCCGTAAGCCTTGCGCGTGATCACGGTCACCTTCGGCACGGTCGCTTCGGCGAACGCAAACAGCAGCTTGGCGCCGTGTCGGATGATGCCGCCATACTCCTGCACCGTGCCCGGCAGGAATCCGGGCACGTCCTCGAACGTGACCAGCGGAATGTTGAAGGCGTCGCAGAAGCGCACGAACCGCGCGCCTTTGACCGACGCGTCGATGTCGAGCGTGCCGGCGAGCACCGCCGGCTGGTTGGCGACGATGCCGACGGGACGGCCGTCGAGCCGGGCGAAGCCGACCAGGATGTTCTTCGCGAAGTGGCGATGCACCTCAAGGAAGTAGCCCTCGTCGACGATCAGGTGGATCACGTCGAGCATGTCGTACGGCTGGTTGGGCGAAGCGGGGACGATCCGATCGAGCGCCGCGTCCTCGCGATCGGCCGAGTCGCTGGTGCGCGCGCGCGGCGGATCGTCGAGGTTGTTCGACGGCATGAACGACAGCAGATCGCGAATCAGCGCCAGGCACTCGCGGTCGTCGTCGGCCGCGAAATGCGCGACGCCGCTGGTCGCGTTGTGCGTCATCGCGCCGCCGAGCTCCTCTTTCGAGACCTCCTCGTGCGTCACCGTCTTCAGCACGTCGGGACCGGTCACGAACATGTAGCTCGTGTCCTTCACCATGACGATGAAGTCGGTGATCGCGGGCGAATACACCGCACCGCCGGCGCACGGTCCCATGATCGCGGAGATCTGCGGAATGACCCCCGAGGCGAGCGTGTTGCGGAGAAAGATGTCGGCGTAGCCGCCGAGCGACATCACGCCTTCCTGGATGCGGGCGCCGCCGGAATCATTCAGCCCGACGACCGGCGCGCCGAGCTTCATCGCCAGGTCCATCACCTTGACGATTTTGGCGGCGTTGGTCTCCGACAGGGAGCCGCCGAACACGGTGAAGTCCTGCGCGAAGGCGAAGACCTGGCGGCCGTCGACCAGTCCGTGCCCGGCGACGACGCCGTCGCCCGGAACGATCTGATCCTGCATGCCGAAGTCGATGCAGCGGTGGGTGACGAGCTTGTCGACCTCCTCGAACGTGCCCGCGTCGAACAGCAGCTCGATCCGCTCGCGCGCCGTCAGCTTGCCGGCGTCGTGATGGCGCTTCAAGCGCTCCTCGCCGCCGCCGAGCTCGGCGCGTCGCTCGAGATCTGCCAACGTGTCCAGAGGATTTGTCATGGCTGATGGCTGATGGCGAATGGTCATGGCCAAAGGCTGATAATCGCGCGCGATGGCCTTCGATCAGCCAGAGCCGTCAGCCATGAGCCATCAGCCATCATCACGCTTTGACCGCGTCAACGCCGTGAACCGCCTGAGTCTTCTCCCAGTCCTTCAGGAATTTCTCGAGGCCGATGGTGGTCAGCGGATGGTTGAACAGCATGTCGATCACCGCCGGCGGGCAGGTCGCGATGTCCGCGCCCATCTTCGCCGCCTCGATGACGTGAATCGGATTGCGGGCGCTGGCGACCAGGATCTCCGTCGTGAAATCGTAGTTGTTGTAAATCTGGACGATCTCGCGAATCAATTCCATCCCGTTGGTGCCGACATCGTCGAGCCGGCCGACGAACGGGCTGATGTAGGTCGCGCCCGCCTTGGCCGCGAGCAGCGCCTGCGCCGCCGAGAAGCAGAGCGTGACGTTGACCCGGATGCCTTCGTCCGACAGCGTCTTGCACGCCTGGATGCCGGCGCGTGTCAGCGGCACTTTGACGATCATGTGCTGATCGATTTTGGCGATCTCGCGCCCCTCGCGCAGCATGCCGGCGACGTCGACCGCCGTCACTTCACCGCTGACCGGTCCTTTGACGATGTCGCAGATCTTCTTCAGGTTCTGGCGATAGTCCCCCGGCTCCTTCGCGAGCAGGGTCGGGTTGGTCGTGACGCCGTCGATGATCCCGATCGCAACCAGCGCTTCGATGTCCTTGATGTTGCCGGAGTCGATGAACAGTTTCATGCCGCACCTTCTTGTGGTTCCACCGCCGCGCCAACACAAAGGTCACAAAGGACACAACGGTCGATGTGTCGTCTGTGCCCTTGGTCTCCTTGGTGTTGATTCAGCGGCACGGGTTATTCGTCCTGTACTGGATTGGTGAGCTCGCCGACGCCGTCGATCGTGATCGTCACGGAATCGCCCGCGGCGAGCGGCCCGATCCCCTCCGGCGTGCCGGTCGAGATGATGTCCCCCGGCTCGAGCGTCATCACGAAGGTGATGAACTCCACGAGATGCTCGATCGGGAAGATCAGATGCGCGGTGCTGGAGGACTGCCGGCGCTGGCCGTTGACCCAGCCTTCGACCAGACGCGGCCCCGGGCCGAGGCCGGTGGCGATGCACGGACCGATCGGCGCGAAGGTGTCGAAGCCCTTGCAGCGCGTGTACTGCGACTCTTTTTTCTGCAGATCGCGCGCGGTCACATCGTTGACGCAGATCAGGCCGAGCACGTAGTCCCAGGCGTTGGCGGCGGCGACCCGATGGGCGCGGCGGCCGATAACGATGCCGAGCTCCGCTTCGTGATCGACGCGCCCGACACCCGGCGGCCGGCGGATCGGCTCGCCCGGTCCGATGACCGACGATGCGGGCTTGATGAAGAGCAGCGGCTCGGCCGGCAGCGCCTTGCCGACCTCGCCTGCATGATCCTTGTAGTTGAGACCGACGCAGACGATTTTCGACGGCCGCACCGGCGCCAGCAGCGTGACCCCGGCGAGTCCGCCTCGCACCGCCGCGCCTGGCGTCAGCGTCGTGAACGGGTCGCCGGAGGCGCGGCGCAGTTCGCCGTCGCGTTCAGACGCGTAGAAGGTCTCGCCGTCCTGCTTGACGCGGTAGATTCGATCCATCGCCGAACATTCTAGCCGATGCTGAAAACCGTCATGCAGCTCTCGGCTGTCAGCGCGCGGTTTCAACCACGCGCGCCGACGGCGCGCTTGAGTTGCCGGCCCTGTCGACCGCGCGCACGAAGTAGACATAGGCAACGCCCGCCTGAACCGTGTCCTTGAACGACGGCTCGACGATCGGCGCGGCAGTGATCTGGCGCAGCGTCTCGGCCGGCTCGACGCCGCGGAATACCAGGTAGCCGGCAAGATCCCGTTCGCTGTTCGGTTCCCAAATCAGGTTGATCGCGCCTTCGCTTGGAATCGCATTGAGCGCTTTCGGCGCAGCGGGCGGAAAGGTGTCGACCAGCGTCTCGCAGGTCGGCGGCGGCAGCTCGCTTTCGACCGTCGCCCCGTCGATCTTCGCCGCCGCCGCCACCGTGTAGCAGCGCTTCTCGCCCCAGACGATGCGTTTATCGACGTAGGTCGGCGTGTCGACCGGCGCCGCCGTCAGCTTGACCGGCGCGGCGGCGTTGGTCGTGTCGTAGACGTTGAAGGCGATCGCCGGACGGGGCGCGGCGCCAATCACGCGCGCCGGGAGCAGCGCGTCCGGCGGCGCGCTGGCGTCCCCCGCCATCGTCCAAGTCACGGTGATCGTCGATTCGTCGTACGCGATCGTCGGCTGTGCGGGCGGCGGCGGCGGCGGACCCAGCGGTACGACGACGCGCTTGGACAGCGGTCCCTTGCGGCCGCGCGCCGATGTCCCGAACGCGGCGTAGGTGCGGACGGTTACCGCGGGCGGCGGGCCGGTCAGCGGACCGTCGGCAGCAGCCGCCGCGGGCGGATGCGGCGCGTTCTTGTCCGCGGGCACGGTGACCGGCGTCAGCATCGCGCGGGTCAGCGGTTCGGTGACGCGCGCCGCCGCGCCTTGATCGAGCCCCGGCCCTTCCGGCGCGTCGACTTCGTCCGCCGGGTCGTCGGCATCGGCGGTGAGATTGGGATCGCGCGGTGCCTTTACCGCGACCGTGCCGACTTTCGTGCCGTACTTGATCAGGCTCGCGTCCGACAGCGGCGGCACGGTGACCGGCGCGGTAATCGCGTAGACCTCGGTGCTGGCGACGTTCGCGGGACGGGTGCCGTCGGTGTTGGTGCTGGGAACGGTGAAGGACAGATCGACGATGTTGCCGCGGCGCGCCGCGGTGAGATCCGGCGGCGGCACCGGCAGCTTGACGAGCGGCGCCAGCGGCGGACCCTTCTTGCCGCACGCGATGCACCCGATCACCAGAGCGACCGCGCAGAACGCGGAGAACGCAGCGCACGGCGTGCTCCGCGATCGCTGCGCGCCCGGCGCGTGCGGGCGCATCGGTGGCGACCCGTCAATCACAGAATGTACCGCGACAGATCTTGGTTCTTGACGATGTCGGCGAGCATCCTGACGACGTAGGCCTCGTCGATCGTGACCTGCTTCTCCGCCAGGTCCGGCCCCTCGAACGAAATCTCGTCGAGCAGTTTTTCGAGCACCGTGTGCAGCCGCCGGGCGCCGATGTTCTCGGTGTGCTCGTTGACGGTCTGCGCGAAGTCGGCGATCTTCCGGATCGCCTCGTCGGTGAACGCGAGCTCGATCCCTTCGGTGTCCATCAGCGCGACGTACTGCTTGATCAGCGCGTTGCGCGGCTCGGTCAGGATGCGGACGAACTCATCCTTGCCGAGCGCCTCGAGCTCGACGCGAATCGGGAACCGGCCCTGCAGCTCGGGGATCAGATCCGACGGCTTCGAGACGTGAAACGCGCCGGCGGCGATGAACAGGATGTGATCGGTGCGCACCATGCCGTACTTGGTGTTCACCGTCGTGCCCTCGACAATCGGCAGGATGTCGCGCTGCACGCCTTCGCGGCTGACGTCGGGCCCGTGCGCGCCTTCGCGCCCGGCGATCTTGTCGATCTCGTCGAGGAAGATGATGCCGGCCTGCTGCACCCGTTCCACCGCGGCGCGCGCCACGCTGTCCATGTCGATCAGCTTCTGCTCTTCCTCCTGCGCGAGATACTCGAGCGCTTCGGGAACTTTCAGCTTCCGCTTCTTGGTCTTGCCCTGGAACAGGCCGGGCAGCATGTCCTTCAGGTTGATGTCGACTTCCTCGACCGACGACCCGGCGACGATCTCGAAGGAGGGAAACGATTTCTCGCGCACCTCGAGTTCGACGATGCGCGCGTCGAGACGGCCGGCGCGCAGCTGCTCGCGGAAACGCTCCCGCGTCTGCTGCTGGGCGTCGCGCACCGCGGCCGGCTCTTCGTCGGGGGCGATCGGACGCGCGGGGGGCAGCAGGATGTCGAGCAGCCGATCCTCGGCGTTCTGCCGCGCCTTGGCGCGGACATCCTCGAGCCGCTCCTCGCGCACCATGTCGACGCCGAGCTCGACGAGATCGCGGATCATCGACTCGACGTCGCGGCCGACGTAGCCGACCTCGGTGAACTTCGACGCTTCGACCTTGAGGAACGGCGACTGCGCCAGCTTGGCGAGCCGGCGCGCCATCTCGGTCTTGCCGACGCCGGTCGGCCCGATCATCAGGATGTTCTTCGGCGCGATCTCTTCGGCGAGCTCCGGCGCGAGCTTCTGCCGGCGCATGCGGTTGCGCAGCGCGATGGCGACGGCGCGCTTGGCGGCCGCCTGACCGACCACGTGCTTGTCGAGCTCGGCGACGATCTGCCGGGGTGTGAGCGAGCCGGCGGAGCTTTGTGTGGTCT
>JAOBWF010000112.1 GCA_025463215.1 Acidobacteriota bacterium
TCCTCGAGGTTCACCGCGAGCGCCGACGTCGTGCCAATCGGATAGAGCGCTGACCCGCCGCCGTCGACCGCCCCCTCGAACTGGACGAACACCGAGTCGTTGAACGCGTTGTTGCCCTGCGCCTTCAACCGGATCCACAGCTTGTACTCCTGCGTCGGGTCGGCGGGGAAGCCGACGTCGAAGTAATTGGTCGGACTCGCCAGCGGCGACGCCAGCTTGGCGGCGTTCGCGTTCGGATGCCATACCATGGCGCCGTCGGCCGCGGTCGCGTCCTCGGCCCACGTCCACGCGCCGGAGGTGGCGCTCATGTTCGCGGGATGGAACACGATTTCCTGATACGGGCTGATGGTGATCGTCGCCGTGTCGTGGCTCTCCGCCCCGGCGTTGTCGCGCACGATCAGCGTCACGACGTGCGTGCCGGGCGCCAGGTTCAGGAACAACGTCGTGCCGGTCGCGATCTCGCGACCGTTTTCACGCCAGGAATAGGCGAGCAGGTCGAGGTTCGGATCGTACGACTTGGTGCCGTCGATCGTCGGCCCTTCCTCACCGAACTGCGACACGAACGGCAGCGTAATGCCGTGCGGCCACACTCTCGCAATCGGCGCCGCGTTCGGCGGCTCCGCCCTGCGGTTGTACAACGCCATCGCCGTGTAGTAGTAGCCGCCGATGACGACGTCCTGCAGCCCGTCCCGATCGATGTCCGCCGTCACCGAATTCGCGAACGCGATGTTGACGTCGCGATTGGCGCCGAAGGTCCCGTCCCCCTTGCCGACGGCGAGCGTGCCTTCACCCGTGAGCACGTCGACGTGGCCGTCGCCGGTCAGGTCCGCGACCGCGAGGCTGTAGGTCGCCGCCGGAAGATCACTCAAGAGCGGCAGCGAGAAACTGCCGTCGGCGTTGCCCAGCCAGGCGACCAGGGTGGCCCCGTCGCGCGCAGCAACGACGTCGGCGCGGCCGTCGCCGTTCAGATCGACCACGTGAGACCCATACAGCGAACCGCCGGCCGACGCGGCGACGCGCTCGGTCGGGAATCCGCCTTTCCCGTCGCCGAGGTAGACGGCGATCTGCCGCGACGAGTAGTTCCACACCACGAGATCGAGCTTGCCGTCCCCGTTCACATCGCCCGCGCCGGTGAGGTAATCGTTCGCCGCGGTCGCCTGATCGGTCTCGGTGAATGTGCCGTTGCCGCGGCCGAGAAATACCTTCCGTGAGATCGCCGAGTCGGTTTCGTCGATCACGATCACATCGGCGTGGCCGTCGCGGTTGAAATCGCCGGTGACCATGCCCCGCGGATTCGTGAACGGCAACGCTGTCCCGAGCGTGAAATGCCCCGTACCGTCCCCGAGCATGACGTCGACCGTCAGCGCCGTCTTCCATGGATCGAGCGACACGTAGTAGTACGTGGTCTGCGCGAAGTCCATGTGACCGTCCTCGTTGAAGTCGGCGGCGACCGCCGACGACACGAATGGAGACTGACGGCCGGCGTCGACCTTGACCGCCTTCGACGCGTCGAGCACGACACCGTCGCCGACGACGATGTCGGGGATGCCGTTGTGGTTGAAGTCGGCGACCGCGTACGGACCGCCCTGCACCCATGAGTCCGGGGTGACGTCGGGCAGGGCGCGAAGCGTGAACGCCGTGCCGCCGGATCCCCCGCGACTGTTGGCGGTCCGATTCCACAACACGGTGCCGGCGCGCGTGGAGTCGCCGCCGGTGGCGAGATCGACCCGGCCGTCGCCGTCGAAGTCGGCGCCGCCGACGCCGCGGGCGCCGGACCCCGCGGTGACGATCTGATGCGTCGTGAATATCGGCGCCGTGGCGTTGGCGATGAAGACGGTGATGCTGTTCGAGGCGCGGTTGGCGACGAGGATCTCCGGACGGCCGTCGACGGTCAGGTCGGCGGCGGCGATGCCGCGCGGCGACGAGACCGCGCCCGTGAAGTTCGCCGTCCACCGCAGGCCGCTGCTCGAGTTCATCCACAGGGTGACGTAGTTGTCCGCGGTGGACGCCGCCGCGAGATCGGTGCGGCCGTCCTTGTCGAAGTCGGCGGCGACGATGACGTTCAGGTGGGTGCCGCGCTGGCCCGCCGGCGCCTTCAGCTCAGCACGAGTGAAGGTGCCGCTGGCGTTGTAGAACGCGGTCAGCTGGCTGCCGCCCGCGTTGGCGACGACGATGTCCGGATAGCCGCCCGACGGCTTGAAAGAGCCGACCGCGATCCCCTGCGGGTTGGTACCGGCGTTCAGCGTGACGCCAGGCGTGAACGTCGCGGTGCTGTAGTCGTAGTCGATGAAGGAGATCGTCCCCGCCGTGTAGCTGCTGTAGACGATGCTGTAGCCGAAGGTGAGGCCGAAGTATCCCGCCGCGACGCCGCGCGGATTGCCCGGAGCCGGGATCCTGACCGCCGCCCGGAAGGCGCCCCCCGCGGCGCCGAACAGGACGTCGATTTCGTCCGCGTCGGCGGCGGCGACGACGAGATCCGGATAGCTGTCGAAATTGAAGTCGGAAACCGTGACGTCGAAGGGGCCGGCCCCGACGCGATAGCGCGTGAGCGCGAATCCGCCGCTGGCGAACTCGCGGTTCATGAACACGTCAACCGTATTCGACCCGCTGTTGACGGTGGCGAAGTCGGGGGCGCCGTCGTTGTCGAAGTCGGCGACGACCAGGCCGCGCGCCCCCGCGTCGCTGGCGTAGTCGGACCGGGAAAAGGTGAAGGTCGGCGTCGCGGTGGTCTGGGCGGCAGCGCCGGCCGCCAACAGCATGGTCACGAGGAACGCCACGATGGTGCGCGACATGATTACTTCCTCTCGCGAAATTTGTTCCACCGATCGGACGTGGATGACACAACGCCGGTAGTACGCCGCGGGCTGTTGCAAGCCGGCTGACAACCTCCGGGCCGGATGCGCCGTCTAAGCGACCGTGATCCTTGCCTTGAACGACATCCGGTTCGCGGTACGCGGTCTGGTTCGCAGCCCGCTGTTCTCGATCGTGGCGATCCTGTCGCTCGCTCTCGGGATCGGCGCCAATACCGCGATCTTCACGCTGATCGACCAGATCCTCCTGCGCAAGCTGCCGGTGCGCGCCCCGGACGAGCTCGTCATGCTCTATCAGCAGGGCGCCCACAACGGCAGCAACATGGGCACGCGGATGCACTCGTATCCGATCTACCAGGAATATCAGAAGCGCGCTGAACCGCTCGCGGAAGTCATCTGCCGCCGGATCGCGGAGGCCTCGATCAGCGTCGACAACCAGACCGAGCGGCTGGACGCCGAGATGGTCTCGGGCAACTTCTTCTCGATGCTGGGCGTCCACGCGGCCGCCGGCCGCCTGTTCGACTCGCAGGAGGACGACCAGGTGTTTCAGGGACATCCGGTCGTCGTGCTCAGCTACGAATACTGGGACCGCCGCTTCGGCCGCGATCCCGCCGTCGTCGGCAAGAAGATCCTGGTGAACAACTATCCGATGACGATTGTCGGCGTGTCGGCGGCCGGCTTTACCGGTATCGATCCCGCGCGGTCGCCGCAGATCCGTGTCCCCGTCCAGATGAAGGAGACGATTGCACCCGAGTGGGGCTGGGTGCACATGGACGATCCGCGCGTCCGCTGGGTGCAGGTCTTCGCCCGGCTGAAACCGGGGTGGACGGTGAAGTCGGCCGAGGGGCCGCTGCAGGGATTGTTCACGCAGATCCGCATGCAGGAGATGACGCTGCCCGGCGCGAAGGACTGGTCGCCGTATGCGCGCGAGCAGTTCATGAAGGGGCGGCTGCGGGTCGAGAGCGCCGCGCTCGGCTATTCGAACCTGCGCAACGACTTTTCGACGCCGCTGCTCGTTCTGATGTGCATGGTCGGTCTGGTGCTGCTGATCGCGTGCGCCAACGTCGCGAACCTCCTGATCGCGCGCGGGTTCATGCGGCAAAAGGAGATCGCCGTGCGGCTGTCGCTCGGCGCCTCGCGAGGGCAGCTCGTGCGCCAGATGCTGGCCGAAAGCCTGGTGTTGTCGCTGGTCGGAGGCGTCATCGGCGTCGCGCTGGCGGTCGCGCTGACCCAGGGGCTGCTCGCGTTCGTGCCGTCGACCGGCCAGCCGATGATGATCCGCGCGGTCCCCGACGGGCGGATTCTCGCCTTCACGCTGCTCCTGACCTGCGCGACCGGCGTCATCTTCGGGTTACTGCCGGCGCTGCGCGCCAGTCGGCCGGATCCCTGGACGACGTTGAAGGACACCGTCGGCGCGATCGCGGGTAGCGGCGGATCCTTGTTTCTTCGCAAGGGCCTGGTCGCCGCCCAGGTCGCGCTGAGCTTTCTGCTCCTGTTCGGAGCCGCCCTGTTCGTCCGCAGCCTGCAGAACCTGAAGACCGCCGACACCGGCGTCACGCTCGACAACCTCGTGACGTTCCAGTTGTCGCCGGCGCTCAGCGGCTACGACTCGCCGCGTACCGTGAACTTCTACGAACAGTTGCTCGATCGCCTGCGCGCGCTGCCGGGAGTTACATCGGCGGCGCTTGCTGGCGTGTCGATCCTGTCCGGCGACGAGTGGGACAGCAGCATGTCGGTCGAGGGGCACCAGGCGAAGGACGGCGAGGACATGCAGGCGTTCATGAACTCGCTGTCTCCCGGCTACTTCGCGACGATGGGGATTCCGCTGCTCGAAGGGCGCGACTTCACCAGGCAGGATGCGAAAGAGAGCGCGACGGTCGCGATCGTCAATCGCCAGTTCGCGGACCATTTCTTTCCCGGCAGGAGCGCGATCGGCAAGCACGTCGGCCGCGGTACCGGGCCGAAGTCGAAGCTGAACATCGAAATCATCGGCGTCGTCGGCAACGCGCTCTACGAAGGACCGCGCGAAGGACGGCATCGCCAGGTCTTCATCCCGAACTGGGGCAAGACCAGTGCGACGTTTTACCTACGCACGACGTCGGCCTCGTCCGGCGCCTACGCCGCGGTGCGCAACGAGGTCCAGGCGCTCGATGCCTCGATGCCGGTCTATGCGATGAAGACACTGGAGGCGCAGCTCGACGAAACGCTGATGAGCGATCGGCTGATCGCGCTGCTCGCCGCCGGATTCGGTCTGCTCGCGACGCTGCTGGCCTCGATCGGCCTCTACGGCGTGATGGCGTTCGTCGTCGCGCGCCGGCGCAAGGAGCTCGGCATCCGTCTGGCGCTGGGGGCGGAGCCCAGCGGCGTGATCTGGCTGGTGATGCGCGAAGTGCTGCTCCTGCTCGCGATCGGCCTGGCGATCGGCGTCCCCGCGGCGATGGGGCTCGGGCGCTTCGTCGCCTCGCAGCTATACGGCATCGAGGCGCGCGATCCGTGGACCGCGACCGCCACGGTGGCGCTGCTCACGATCGTGTCGGCGGCCGCCGGCGTGATCCCGGCACATCGCGCCAGCCGCATCGATCCGATTCTGGCTCTGAGATACGAATAGGGGTTCTCGAGGTTCTCGGGGTTCTCGGGGTTCTCGGGGTTCTCGGGGTTCTCGGGGTTCTCGGGGTGCTCAGGGTGCTCAGGGTGCTCAAGGTGCTCAAGGTGCTCAAGGTGCTCACGGTGGCTCGAGGTGCTCTGCCGAGAGAACCCCGAGCACCCTGAGCACCGAGAGAACCCCGAGAACCCTGCAACCTGTGTCATCATCCCCCCACTCAGGAGGGACGATGACCGTCGGCCGGCTTGCCATCATTTTCGCGTCCACCGCCTCGGTCGTCGCGCTCGCCCAGGTACGCGAAGATCCCGACTGGAAAACGCTCGAAGCGGAGACGATGCAGCACTATCAGGCGGTGCTGCGCCTCGACACGCGCAACCCGCCGGGCAACGAAGTGGTCGTCGCCGAGTACGTCAAGGGCGTGCTCGACAAGGAAGGGATCGCGGCGCAGATCGTCGGATCGGATCCCAGGCGGCCCAATCTGATCGCGCGGTTGAAGGGGAACGGTAGGAAGCGTCCGCTTCTCGTCATGGGGCACAGCGACACCGTCACCACCGACGAAGCGAAGTGGACGCACCCGCCGCTGAGCGCCACGCGCGCGGGGGGGTACGTCTACGGCCGCGGCACCATCGACGACAAGGACAACCTCACCGCGGCGCTGATGACGATGATCATGTTGAAGCGGCTCCACGTGCCGCTCGACCGCGACGTCATCTTCGTGTCGGAAGCGGGCGAAGAGGGCGGACCGGCGGTCGGCATCGGCGACCTGGTGAAGGACCACTTTCCCGACATCGACGCGGAGTACTGCCTCGCCGAAGGCGGCGGCGTCACCCGCATCGGCGGCCAAGTCAAATACGCCACCGTGCAGACGCTGGAGAAGATCCCGCGCGGCATCGAGCTGGTGGCGCACGGTATCTCCGGTCACGGGTCGATTCCGTTGAAGTCCAACGCCATCGTCCATCTCGCCGGCGCCGTCGCCAAGGTCGGCGAGTGGCGTCCCGACGTGCGCTTCAACGAAACGACCGGCACCTACTTCCGCAAGCTCGCGGGCATCTCCCCGCCCGACGTCGCGAAGTACTACCGCGACGTGCTCTCGACCGATCCGAAGGTGCAGAAAGCGGCGGACGACTGGCTGCTGGAGAACGAGCCGCGGCACTCGTCGATGCTGCGGACGTCGGTGTCGCCGAACATCTTCACCGGCGGCTACCGATCGAACGTCATCCCTTCGGACGCCAGGGCGACCCTCGACGTGCGCGCCCTGCCCGACGAGGATCCCGCGACATTCCTCGCGCTCGTGAAGAAAGTGGTCAACGATCCGGCGGTCGAGGTGCGGTTCACCGGCGAGTCGATCCGTCCCGCCGGTCCCGATGCGAAGCTCGATTCGGAAGCGTACAGGGCGCTCGAGGCCGCCGGCACGCGCATCTACAATGCACCGACGCTGCCGATGATGAGCACCGGCGCCACCGACATGGCGCAGCTGCGCGCCAAGGGCGTGCAGTGCTTCGGTATCGGCCCCGCGGTCGACTTCGAGGATGCGCCGAAGGGGTTCGGCGCCCACAGCGATCAGGAGCGGTTGCTCGAGAGCGAGCTGCACCGCTTCGTCCGCTTCAACTGGGAAGTCATCACGAGTCTCGCGAGGGCACGATGAAGCGGCTGGGGGCTCGGGGCTGGGGGCTCGCTGGCGCGCTGACGGCGCTTCTGCTCGCGCGAGGATCGGCGCAGACCGCGGCGACGCCGGACTGGAAGGCGCTCGAGCCCGAGATGATGGAGCAGTTCCAGGCGGTGCTGCGGCTCGACACCCGCAATCCGCCGGGCAACGAGCACCTCGTCGCCGAGTATCTCAAAGGGGTGTTCGACAAGGCCGGGATTCCGGCGCAGATCTTCGCGCTCGACGCCAACCGCTCGAACGTCGTGGCGCGGCTCAAGGGCACCGGCAAGAAGAAGCCGATCCTGATCCTCGGCCACAGCGACGTCGTCACGGTCGACGAAGCGAAGTGGAAGTTTCCGCCGTTCAGCGCGACGCGCGACGGCGGCTGGGTCTACGGCCGGGGCACGGTGGACGACAAGGACAACCTGACCGGCGGGCTGATGACGATGCTGCTGCTCAAGCGGTTGAACGTGCCGCTCGACCGCGACGTCATCTTTCTGTCCGAAGCGGGCGAAGAGGGCAGCTCGAACTTCGGCATGCAGTTCATGGTCAACCAGCACTACCCGGAGATCGAGTCGGAATACTGCCTGGCGGAAGGCGGCGGCGCGATCCGGATCGGCGGGGTCGCCAAGTACACGACGGTGGAGACGCTCGAGAAAATTCCGCGCGGCATCGAGCTCGTCGCGCACGGCATCTCGGGACACGGCTCGATCCCGCTGAAATCGAACGCGATCGTCCACCTCGCCGGCGCGGTGGCCAGGGTCGGGCAGTGGCGGCCGGAGATCCGTTTCAACGAGACCACCGGCACCTATTTCCGCGGGCTCGCGCAGATCGCCGCCCCGGAACACGCCAAGTACTATCGCGACGTGCTCTCGAGCGATCCGAAGCTGCGCGCGGCCGCCGACGAATGGCTGTTCGAGAACGAGCCGCTCCACTCGTCGATGCTGCGGACCTCGGTGTCGCCGAATATTTTCGCCGGCGGCTACCGCTCGAACGTGATTCCGTCGGACGCCAAGGCGACGCTCGACGTCCGCGCGCTGCCGGACGAGAATCCGATCGCCTTCCTCGAGCAGGTCAAGAAGATCGTCGACGACCCCGCGGTCGAGGTCCGCTTCACCGCGCAGAACGTCCGGCCCGCGTCGACCTTCGACGCGCGGCTCGACTCCGAGCCGTACCGGGTGCTCGAGGCCGCCGCGAAGCGGATCTACAACACCGTGACGCTGCCGACGATGAGCACCGGCGCGACCGACATGGCGCCGCTGCGCGCCCGCGGCGTGCAGTGCTTCGGCATCGGTGCCGCGATCGACATGGAAGACGGCCCGAAGGGGTTCGGCATGCACAGCGATCAGGAGCGGCTGCTCGAGAGCGAGCTCTATTCGTTCATTCGCTACACCTACGAGGTCGTCGCCGAACTCGCGAGGGCGAAGTAGTGCCTTGTGTTCGCAGGAGGACACCGTGAGAAACATCCTTGCAGCCGCTGCCGTATGTGCCTGCGTCGGCATCGTCGTCTTTGCCGGACAGACCGCCGCGCCGCAGACGCCGGCGCCGAGCGCGGATCCGTACGCCAACAACGCCGCGCCGGGCGCGACGCAGTTCCCGCTCGCCGCGCCGGCGGGGAAGGACAGCGGCGCGCGGACGACGGCGCCGGCCGGCGCCCTCAATCAGGGGCCGTTCAATCCGGCGACCTGGCAGTACGGCACCGCGTTCAACCCGCCGGCGGGCGCGAAGATCTGGAATCCGGTCAAGCTCAAGCTGATGGCCGGCGGCAAGGTCACCGGCGGCACCGTGTTCAGCGCCACCGATCCGGCGACGTATTGCGCGATGGCCAACGCCGGCTACGACTTCATCTGGACCGAGATGCAGCACAACGACCGCGAC
>JAOBWF010000146.1 GCA_025463215.1 Acidobacteriota bacterium
TGTTCGCGTTGCCGATGGCGGTGCGCACGTCGTCCAGGCTGAGGCCGTTGGCGGCCAGCGCGCGAGGGTTGGCCTGGATGCGCACGGCGGGTCGCTGGCCGCCGCTGATGCTGACGAGGCCCACGCCGGGCAGCTGCGAGATCTTGGGCGCCAGCCGGGTGTCGGCAAGATCCTCGACCTTCGACAGCGGCAGCGCCGTCGACGTCAACGCCAGCGTCAGGATCGGCGTGTCTGCGGGATTGGTCTTGCTGTAGGTCGGCGGCGTCGGCAGGTCGGCGGGCAGATACGTGCCGGACGCGTTGATCGACTGCTGGACTTCCTGTTCCGCGACGTCGATGCTGAGGCTGAGGTCGAACTGCAGGGTAATCACCGAGCTCCCGTCGGAACTGGTCGATGTCATCTGCTGGAGCCCCGGCACCTGTCCGAATTGACGCTCGAGCGGCGCCGTCACCGACGAGGCCATCACGTCCGGGCTGGCACCCGGATAGAACGTGGTCACCTGGATGGTGGGGTAGTCCACTTCCGGCAACGCCGAGATCGGCAGCAGCCGGTACGCCGCCGCACCCGCGAGCAGGACGCCGATCATCAGCATCGTGGTGGCGACCGGCCGGAGAATGAAGATCCGTGAGGGGTTCATGTCGGGAACTGGGAGGCGTTCCAGCCTCCGCCGACCGCCTGGATCAGCAGCACGCTCGCGGTGAGACGGCGCGTCAGCAGCGTGACCGCGGTCACCTCCGCGGTGAGCAGGGTGGCCTGGGCGATGATCACCGTCAGGTAACTCGCGGTGCCGGCGCGGTACTGCGCGTCGGAGATCGCGAGCGCACGATTGGCCGCTTGCACGGTCTGCTGCACCTTGTCCGCTTCGTCCGACAGGATCCGCAGCGCAGCCAGGTTGTCCTCGACCTGCTGCATGGCCGTCAGCACGGTCTGCCGATACGTTGCCACGGTGGCGTCGTAGGCGGCTTGCTGTTCCGCGACGATGCCGCGGCGGCGGCCCGCATCGAAGAGCGTCGCCGCGAGCTGCGGCCCCACCGACCAGAAGCGGCTGGGCCACGTGAACCACTGGGCCAGGCTCGTGCCGGCGAACCCGGCGCTGCCGGTCAGACTCAGGTTCGGGTAGAAGGCCGCCATCGCAATCCCGATCTGTTCGTTGGCGGCGGCCACCTGCCGTTCGGTGCTCGCGATGTCGGGCCGCCGCTCCAGGAGCTCGGATGGAATTCCCACCGGAACGACCGGCGGCGCATTGATCAACGTCAGCGGCGGAATCGTGACCTCCGCGGGCGCCTGGCCAGTCAGGATGGCAATGGCGTGTTCGAACGCCGCGCGCTGGACGCCGAGGTCGATCATCTGCGCCTGGACGCCGTACAGCTGCGTCTCGGCCTGTGCGACATCGAGGTCCGATGCGACGCCGAAGGTGAAGCGGTTCTGCGTCAGCGTCAGGTATTCGGTGTAGGACGCCGCGGTGCGCGTGAGCACCGCGACTTCTCCGTCGAGACCGTGCAGGCCGAAGTAGTCCTGCGCGAGCTCGGACTGGAAGAGCAGTCGCGCGTTCCCCACGTTTGCGGCAAGCGATTCGGCCGTCGCGGTACTGGCCGTCACACCACGGCGGATGCTGCCCCAGAGGTCAGGCGCCCACGACGCGGTAAAGGGCATCGTGAACACCGTCGGATTCGATCCGTGCGAACTGATTCCCGCGCTGGTGGAGTTGCCCGTCGTGACCGCGGGATCAGCGGTAATGGTGGGGAACAGCGCGGCTCGGCTCACACGCACGGCGGCCTCGGCCTGGCGGTACAGCGCCTCGGCCTGCAGGACATTCTGATTCGACACGTCGACCTGCTCCTCGAGCGCGTTCAACGCCGCATCGTCGTACAGTTCCCACCAGCGGCCCTTCGCATACGCGTCGCGAGGCTGCGATGATTTCCACCCCGCCGCGGCCGCTTCCTGGAAGGGTGCGGGAGGCTGCTCCTTGAACGCCGCAGGTGAGGCGACGGACGGCTGCCTGTAGTTGGGCCCGATGGCGCATCCGGCCGCCGTCAGCGTCACGACCGTCAGGGCGCTCACGAACAGCGTCGGACGCGTCCTCATCACCGGACCGGTTGGTTGCCCGAATTGGCCGGTGGACTTACCGCGACCCTGGTTCCCTCCTGCAGTTTGTCGACGCCGGTCATGACCACGACATCCCCCGGCGCCAGGCCGGACACGACTTCGGAGTCGTCGCCTTCCGTCGTGCCGATGGTGACGGGACGAACCGTGACAGCGGAATCCGCCTTGACGATGTAGACATAGGTCGCCTGCGAATTGCGCTGCACCGCGGCGGTCGGTACCAGGGTGACGCCGTGCTTTTCCTGGACCAGCAATCGTGCGTTCACGAACTGATTCGGGTACAGCGCGCCCTTCGCGTTCGCGAACATCGCTCGCAGCTTGATGGTGCCGGTCGTCGGATCGACCTCGTTGTCGAGCGTTGCCAGCCATCCTTGCCCGAGCTTCGTCGTGACGGCGCGATCGTACGCATCCACTTCGAGCTTCTGTCCCGCGGCGACTTTTCCGAGCACGACCTGCAGTTGATCTTCGGAGATGGTAAAGATGACGCTGATCGGATCCATCTGCGTGATCACGACCAACCCGTTCGTGTCGGCGGCGTGAACGATGTTTCCGGGGTCCACCAGCCGCAGCCCCACGCGGCCGCTGACCGGCGCGGCGATTGTGCAATAGGCGAGATTGACCTTGGCATTTGCAATCTGTCCCTGATCGATCGTCACCACGCCCTCGCTCTGATGCACCGTCGCTTGTTGCGTGGCCAGCTGTTGCTCCGGCACCGCCTTCAGCGGGACCAGCTGTTGATAGCGGGCGAGGTCGGTCCGCGCGTTCTCGAGCGTCGCCTGGTCCCTGATCAGTTGACCTTCCGCCTGGGTCAGGGCCGCCTGGAACGGCCGGTCGTCAATCTCCACCAACAGGTCCCCCTTGTGAACCGTGTCGCCTTCGCGATAGCGGACGCTCATCAGCTGCCCGTCGACAAGGGTGCGGATCGTCACCGTCGCCAGCGGCGTCACGGCGCCGAGGCCGGTGTAAAACACGCCGATGTTTCCGGTGCGGGCGGTCGCCGCCGTCACCGGCAGCAGTGCCGCGGCGCCAGGCGCCGCGCTACTCGACATGCCGCCGGCCCGTTTCGGCCACAACACATACGCGCAGACCACGAGCAGCAGCGGAGCCGACACCCACAGCCAGCGCCGCCGGTGACGGTTGATCGGTCTGTGTTCAGGCACGTCCGTTGACGGCGCGATGCCGGCCGTTCCGATCATGGCGAGAAGCCGCCGCGCAGCTGTATGCCGTCGTGAATGCGTTGTTGAATGCGATGAATGAGGGTCGGCATCGCGCGCGAGAGCGGATACGGGGCGAAGACGACCGACACCATGAATCCGGCGTCGCGTGCTGACGTCTGCGTCATCCAATCACCGCCCTTCCCCCCGTGCACCATCTGGACGGGGCAAGGCGAGGGCCATCGGCATTGCTGACGAACGCCTGGCACGGCGGCTCGCGTACCTGTGTGGAAACCCGCAACGTTGTGCGCACGGATGTGCGGATCACCGCGGGGCGCCCGACGCCTTCGTCGAGTGTGGCGCCGGAAGACGTGCGCGTCTGGCAATTCGGGACGCCGATTGGAGGAACGAAAAGTGGAGGTGGTTGGAGTACGGCGCGGCCGAGCCTCTAAACGAAGGTGATAGGAGTGAGTCGCCGAGTTCTACTGGTCGTCGGGGTTCTGGGCAGGATTGATCCGGCCATGGATTTCCGGCGTCGCGCGGCGACGAGGATTCCGACGGAAGGGCCGCGGAAAATCGACGGGCCTCCCGCCTCGCCCTACTGTCCGCCCGTCCCCTTCGGACCGCCGACGATGATCAGCCGCTTGAACTCCGGCAGGTCCCGCATTTTCGCGAACAGTGGATCGACGGCTGCTTGACGCGCGAGATTGGGGTGCAATCGCACGGCCTCGCGCAACGGCACCAGGGCCTGCAGCGGCCGATCGGCCTGCGAGTAGCGCTGTGCCAGTGCGTAATGTAGAGCGTCGCTGTTCGGCTGGATATCCAGCGCCTTCCGCTGCTCGGTGATGGCTTCGTCGAACTTTCCCTGGCCTGCGAGCAGGGCGGAATGGTCGGTCAGCCGTCTCGGCACGCCGAGGTTGATGTTCAACAGCCGCCGCAGCTCCTTGAACGGATCCACCGCGTCATCGATGCGCAGATCCACGATGCGATCGACGACGACGTTCGATCCCGGCGGGACTGGCCGGACGACCAGCAGGCCAGCTGACTGCATGCCGCGCGTGTCGCCGCCGGCGGACTGTCCGGCATCGAGCGCGTCCATCAATCGCTCGGCCATCGTCCCCGTGCCCTGCTCGTAGGCGCGCGCCATGTTTTTCAGCACGTCTTCGCTCGCGAGCGTGTTGCCCTGGACCGAGAAATTGGTGCCGGTGATGTGACCCGCATAGCCGCCGAGATGGATCGGATCGGCGGTGTCGGCGTTGCGATCGATCACGTGCTTACCGGTATAGACCGCTGACCGCCCGGTGGCGTCAATCACCGCCACCTGACGCGTGTCGCGGCCGGGATCCTCGTCCGTGATCCGCTTGATGACGTCAGCCGGGCTCAATCCTTGTTTGAGGAGTTCGATCGCCTTTGGCCCATACAGCCGGTTCGCTGCGGCCTGGGTCGCAACGGCGCCGACGCCGGGAACGGCGTACGGCACCGCGGCACCGGCCGTAAACGCGTGCGACTGGACGGCGACGCCGAAATCCTTCGTCGTCGGATCGAAGGCGATGATTGAAAACGTGGCGAACCAGCGCGCCGGCTTCGAGGGATCGTCGACGCCGGCATCAATCGTCTGGCCAAAGACACGCGCCGTCCCGACCAGCGACAACATCAACAACAATACGGTACGGCTCATGGGGGCCCTCAATGTCGCTCCATTGGTCAGCAGGTGGTGACGGTGCTTCATACTTCCAGCCCTAGAAGAGGAAACGGGCGCTGATCCGGAAGATCCGCGGGGCCGGGATTGCCTCCGCGGTGGCCGCGCCTGTGCCGCTGGGCAGCGGTTTCAGGTAGTTCGGGCCGTTGGTGTTGACCTGGCTCAGGACGACGTTCGAGTTCAGCATGTTGAAGCCATCGAGCATGCCCTCGATCGAGCGCTTACCCACCTTCACCACTTTGGAGGCCCGGAGATTCAGCAGCCGCACCGAATCGTACCGGCCGGCATGGCCGTCGACTGTGACGTTGACCAGAGTATTCAACGCGTCGCGCGCCTGCACGACGCGCGGATAGTATGCGCCGCTCTGCGCGGTATACGTCGCGGAGAGCTTGAGCGCCCACGGCAGTCGGTCGTAGAGGCCACTGAGGTGAAGCTGCTGGTTGGTTTCAGGCAGCGACCACAGGTACAGGTTCTCGTTCGGATTCTGCGCCGTGTTGTTCTGCCACGTGTGACGATCGAGGGAGTAGGAGATCAGGGCCGACCAGCCTGTCGAGTACCGTTTGTTGAGCGTCGCCTCGAAAGCCGTGTACCGATCGGTGCGGAGTCCGTTGGTATAGAGGGTGCTCACGACGCCGAAATTCGGATACGACCGCGGCACGGAAAAGACATTCACGGTGCTATCGTCGGCCGTGCCGACGATATTGTCGCGTCCCGGATCGACGGCGGTTCGGAGGTCGGTGTAGGCGGCGTACGGCAGCGCCGTGTTGATGGTCTGACTCAGGTTCGAGTCGGTCTTGCGCACGCCGTTGAGCCGCAGCACGACGTCGCGGCTGAGGCCGAGGTCGACGCCGCCGGAAAATTCCTCTTCGACGAACGGCTTCGTGTTCGGGTCGATGAGCAGATTACCGGCGCCGCCGGTCACCGACGTCAGATTCGCAGCGACCGGGACATACGGAATGGTACCGTCCCAGCGCGTGTAGGTCGAGGTCCGGACCGCGGCCGGGTTGACCGAGCCCGCAACCGGACCGCTCGCCGCGGTGATCGAGGAGCCGGACGCGCCGTAGCGGCCATAGCTGGCCTTGAGCGCGACACGACTGGTCCCGAAGACGTCGTAGATCGCCGACAGCCGCGGCGACCAGGAGTTATACGACGGGAAGTCGTGATTTTCGGGATAGAGCAGCTTGGTCGCGAACGGTCCGGTTCCCGGGTTGCCCTGTGCCGGCAGCCACGACGCATAGCGGTCGAAGCGGATGCCGACGTTCACCGTCAACCGCTGGCGGATCCCGATGTTGTCGTTCAGAAACCAGGAGTTGTACCGGGTGCCGCTATTGGTGCTGTTCGGATAGTCCAGCACCTGCACCGAATCCGGGTGCAGGAAATAGTTGGTATCGGTGGTCACGCTCCGGTACTGATAGACCTGCTGATTCGGGTAGCCGGTAAAGTCGACCAGCGAGGTGCCGCTGTAGCCGAGCGTACCCGACTTGACCTCATGGCTCGCGCCGCGCAGTTCGGTGAACCAGTTCCACGTCCCGTTCCATCCCCACCGCACCGGCGTCCGGTCTTGCTGCAGGAACGCGCCGCGCGTCTGGGTCGTCGTCAGATCGACGCGCCGGACATCGGTCGTCCACGGCACGTCTGGCCACCAGTATCCCGAACGGCTGCCGCTCGCCTCGAGCGTCATCGTCTTGGAAAGGATCTGATTCCAGCGAACGACCGGCCCGATTTGATCGGTACTGTTCTGATTCTCGGACGCCTCGAGGGTGACGAACGGGCTTGCGCCCCGATACGGCTGATGCTTGCGGCTGATGAGGTCGGACACCTCGAGCTTGCCGTTGCCTGTCGCCTGATACGTCATCTTGAACGTGCCGCTGTCGATCGTCGTGAAAAACACCGCCTGCTGGCCGGTGCTCTCGCTGACGAACCCGGGAATCAGGAGGCCCGAGTACGTCCGCCCGTACGCGCCATAGAACCACAGCTTGTCGTGGACGATCGGACCGCCGAGATCGGCGTGGTAGTCGTTGTACCTGGTGAACTGGTTCGTGCCCGCCGAGTAGCCGCGGTCGAGCAGCGCCTGATCGACGTTGCTGCCCTGGAACGCGCCCGTCTCGTAGGCGGCGAGATAGGTGCCGTGAAAGGCATTGCTGCCGGATTTGACCAGGAAGTTCAAGGACAACCCCGGCGTCTGGCCGTCGGCGCCCTTGGCCGCGGTCGCGGCCAGCACCGATTGGTAACTGTCGTAGTCGCCGAAGTGCTGATCCCACACCGCGCCTTCATAGCGCGCCAGTTCGTCACCGCTGCGGCCGTACGAGTTGGCGCCGGTCGTGGTCGATCCGCCGACGGTATTGCCGCCGACGTCGAACTGCGTCGAGGTCAGGCCGGGCACCAGCATCGCCAGCCCGCGGATGCCGCGGGCGTATGGCAGATCCTGCAGCTTCTCCTGATCCCAGTTCGTGGCGATGGTCGTCGCCTTGACATCGATCGCCGGCGTCTGGCTGACGACGGTGACCGATGCCTCGAGACCGGCGACCTCGAGGCGGCCGTTCACGGACATCGTGGCGCCGGGCGTGACGGCGACGCGTTCAATCGTCAGGGTGGCGAATCCCGAGAGCGTCAGGGTGACCCGGTATTCGCCCGGGGGCAACAGCGTGAATTGGTACGCCCCCTGTCCGTCGGTCACCGTGGTCCGCTCGCCGCCGATCATGGCGGGGCTGGTGATTGCCACGGTGACGCCAGGCAGCAGGCCGCCACTGGCATCGGAGGCGCGACCCGTGATCGTCGCCGTCGTCTGCTGCGCTTCAGCGGTGCACGTCGAGAGCAGCGTCACCAAGATCCATCCAACCAGACGTCGCCGTGTTCCCATAACAGACTCTCCTCGCAATCGTGCAGCTCGAATGTGAAGCGACAGCGACGGTCCTGATGGCTCGATACGTCAGTCGCACTGTAATCGATCCGTGCAACACAATCGCCACACTTTTTTTGCATGCCGGACGATTATGCGAACGTTTGTCGCGGAAGACGGACACACACAACGACAAGAACGTCGCATTGCCCTGATGCGGCCGACATTTGTGTCGCGAGACATGCAGATCGTTGCTCGCTGAGCCGCATCATCGCGCCGGCCTGCTGCGTGAGCGACGCAACCAACGCCGGCAATGCGAGTAGAATCCGTGAACATTTTCAATTTCACCGAGGGGATGCCATGAAAAGAGTGCTGCTCGCAATCATCATCATGCTGACGGTTCATTCGCGGGCGTGGGCGACGTGGTCGGTGATCGCGATCGACAAGAAAACCGGGCAGGTCATCGTCGCGTCCGCCACCTGCGTGGCGCAGGCGGGCTTTCCCAAGCGCCAGCCGATCGGATCGCGTGATCTGATGGACCTGCAGGCGGTGATCGTGCCGGGGGTTGGGGTCGCCGCCTGCCAGGCCGGAGCCGACAACACCCACAAGAATCAGATGACCGTGTTCGAGGAGCTCAAGAAGGGTACCGATCCGAAGAAGATCATCGAGATCCTGCGCATGGACCCGGACATCGAGCGGCGGCAGTTCGGCATCCTCGACATGCAGGGACGGACGGCCGGCCACAACGGCGCCGGCAATTCGAACGCGTCGCTCTACGTGCCCGGTCATGTCGGCGATTTCTATTTCCAGGTGCAGGGCAACACGCTCTTCAGCGATCAGGTGATGTACGAGGCGGCGCTGGCGTTCACGCGCGCGAAAGGGACGCTGGCCGACCACGTGATGGCGGCGATGGAAGCGGCGGATGCGAAGGGCGGGGACAAGCGGTGCAACTGCGAGACCGATCCCAAGCCCGCCGCGCCATGCGACGAGAAGACCGCGCACGTCGCCTACATCGTGATCGCGAACAAAGAAGACCGCACCGAGAAGTCGCACAACCAGGGCACCTACTACGCCTATCTTCGGGTCACCGACGAGGACATCGAACGGGGCGAGAACGCGAATCCGGTGAAGACGCTGCGGATGCGCTATGACGCGTGGAAGAAGTCCGGCAGCAAGCCATTCACGACGGTGCCGACGATCGGGTTGAGCGCAGCGAAGCAGTGATCGCGGCGCACGAGCGCGGCGTCTCGACGATTACGCTTCGCACGAGTGCGACGGCGGTCCGGCCAAACGCGGGGCCTTGCATCGCGGCTGAGTCACTGGTTCGCCATCAACGGCAGGATCCAGAGGCGACGTAAGGAAGTCGGCATCTTCTTGCGGCCACCGTCATCCTCTGCCAAGATCGCCGACACGGATCGGTGAACACCAGCACCGCGGCGACTCTCTGCCGCTTCAATTCAAAGGATGGGCGAAATGGAACACATCATTGCGCAACTGCTCCAGGACTTCGAACATGGCCGCCTGACGCGGCGTCAGTTGATTCAGACGTTGACGCTCGGCGTCACGGCCGCGTCGGCCGTCGCTGCCGCACCGGTCGTCGCCGCTGAGGGCCAGACGTTCAAGGCCGTCGCCGTGAACCACATCTCGTATCAGGTGGCCGACTATACGAAGACGCGGGAGTTCTATACGAGCCTGCTCGGCATGAAGGCGACGCAGGACAATGGGAGCCAGTGCTATCTGACCTTTGGCGACCAGGGATCGTGGCTGCTGGCGCGCAACGCGCGGGCAGGGAGCCCGACGCCGAAAGTCGATCACATCGCGTACACCATCGAGACGTGGAACAAGGACAACGTGAAGGCCGAGCTCGAGCGGCGCGGATTGAATCCTCGAGTCGACACCGAGAATAGTTTTCACGTCAAGGATCCTGACGGGTTTGACCTCCAGATCAGTGGCAAGGAGATGAAACCGTAGGCCGCGGCGCAACTCAGGAAAGGGATTTCGATGCGACGTTGAGCGCATTGGCCTCTCACCCAATATCACTCGATTGACGACCGATCGCATTCGTCGATGCCGGTGTGCGGCGCCTTGGCGCGGTCGCCGACCGCCCCTCAACTGACGCGAGCCGGCACGTTCGTATTCAGCCGAGGAACTCGTGAACCGCCTCGCGTTGGGCCTTCGGCGCCCGCGCGAGGCCAACGAGCGTCAGCACCAGCGCGGTGACGATCGTCACGCCGCAGACCTCCAGCAGTCCTGTGACCACCGGGTTCGCCATGCCGCCTGACGGTGGGAAGCTCTGGTTGAGCGTATTCATGAGCGGCGACGACTGGCCGGCGAAGGCGGCGAACAGACCGGCCGCGCCGTTGGTCCATGTGCCGATCACCAGCATCCAGAACCAGACCCGCCACGCGATGCCGCCGAGTCGAAGCTCGCGGGCGAGTAGTCCGAGCACGATCATCAACACACCGTTAGCGGTGAACTCGATGTGCGCCATGACAATGCCTCGGAACCACGGTACGGCGCTGGGCGGGATAAACCCGATGACGCAGCCGAAAAGGACCTGCGCGACGCCGACAAACAAGACCCAACGGCGCAGACGTTCCTTGAGCGAGTCGACCTCGTCGTGCATATGGACTCCTGACGCCGTGAGTATAGCAACGGCATCAGGTGTTCTCGCGGCCTGTTCGCCGGCGCCGGCGGAGCCTTTGGTCGGCCGCGTTTTTGCAGCGGAGGGGACGATGGATAATATTGTTGTAAGGCTCGGCGCGCTCGCCATCGTGGGCAGCATCGTACTGGTCGGCGGGTCGGTCGGTGCGCAGCAGCGGCGCACACCTCCGCGGACACAGGCGGCGCGGACGCCTGATGCCATTCAGCAGCGCTATGGCGTGCAGGGCTCGTACGACGGCACGATGCTGCACCCGGACGGCCGTCGGAGCGCGGCGGTCCCGGTGACGATGGAGGACGGCCGCACAGGCGAGTTCGTGATTCCAACGGACACTCGCCGCGACCCACATCCGGCGTACTACCGTGACGACCAGACCGGTGATCTGCATCCGGTGCGAATCGATCCACACGTCACCCGACAGCAGTTTGTCCAGAACCCGCGGGCCGTACGCTTTCAGCCGGAGCCCCGGCATACGAATAAGCAGTCATGGGAGAGCGATGCGCTCCTGGTTGGTGGCGGCGCTGGCGGTGGGGCGCTGATTGGCGCCGCGGCGGGTGGCGCGAAGGGCGCCGGCGTGGGCGCGGTGGCGGGCGGCGTCGCCGGCCTGATTTACGACCTCGTCAAGAACAAGCGCTAATCAGATCGAGCACGCCGGCCACAACGAGCTGTGGGAGCGGGAAGCACAGGCCGACACGCGTTCCATGTCGGGGCCCTGTTTTTCTAGGGTCCGCCCCGGTCCATCATTTCCTCGTGGCGAGATATCCGGCACGGGTCCGGACAGTCAGGCGTCCAGGACCCGACACCGCGATACGAATCGCGCGGTAGCTGTCGTCGAGCGCCTGATTGAGCGGGGCGTACGCGATCGTGTACTGATTCCGGATCTGCCGCGCGATCTCGAGGGCGACGGGGCCAATCGCGTCGATGTTCGCCGGATAATAGGCCATCCCGCCGGTCCGCTCCGCGAGCCGATCCAATTCATGCCGACCCTGTATGACCCGATCCTGCGCGCCGAACAGCCCCACCGCGAAGATGACCGTATCGCGCTGCAGCGCTTGCTGCTCGATCCGCTCGCGCGTCGCCACACTCGCGTTGTCGATGCCGTCGGTGACGACCAGCAGCACTTTGCGATCGCGCGTACCGTGCTCGATCAGATAGGTCTGCGCCACGTCGATCGCGTCCCGCATCGCGGTACCGCCGATGGCGTCGACCCGGGCGATGCCCGCTTCGAGCACCCCGACGTCGGTCGTGAACGGCACGTCGATGCGCGCCTTGTCGTTGAAGTTGAGGACGAAGATTTCGTCCTCGGAGTTGGACGCGCGCGCAAGCGCCAGCGCCGCGGCTTCCACCTTCGACCGCAGCAGCCGCATGCTGCCGCTGTTGTCGATCAGGACGCCAAGCGAAACCGGGATGTCGTCGCGGCGAAACAGCGTGATGGGTTGCGGTTTGCCGTTCTCGAACACAGTGAAGGCCGCGCGGTCGAGGGTGGTGATCAGTTCACCAAGGGCGTTCCTGACGGTGGCGTGAACCACGACGAGCCGGGTCTCCGCGCGAAACGGCGGTTGTTGTGCGAGTATGTCGAGCGACGCCAGCAGCGCGATCGCGGCGAGGATCTTCACCGGACCGGAGTGCCGGGGGCCAGACGCACCTGAATCGGCGTGTCGGCCGGGAACGTCACCTCGCGCCCCTTGCCGAGCACATTCGTGTAGATCGTGCGAGCGGCCCCGTACACGCCCATCGCGATCCCGACCGGGCGCGTGATCTGGCTGACCGCCGCGCCGATCAATCCCATCCCGATGAAGCCGCCGACGCCGCGGCTGCCCACACCCGATCCCGCGGTCCTGATCGATCCATCGCCGTCCGGGTCGGCGAAACTGTGGCCGTCGCCCTCGAGGGAGCCGTGAAGGGCCAGCAGGGACAGCGCCGGGGCGATGAACCGCGTTTTCGAGTTCTCGAGCGTCGCGCCCCCCTCATCATCGACGGCGACGCGATCGTCCCGGCTCGCGTCGATCGCATGCAGCGCGCCCAACAGCGGTGCGGACGGCTGATTCGGCACCTGCACGCGCTGGAACAGGAACCGCAATTCGCCGTTGCGATGGAACCGCCGCGCAGGGGTCGCGCGCGTGATCTCGCCCGTCAGCGTCGTCCCTTCAGGGAAAATGACGCGGTGATCCGCCGAGAACACCGTCTCCGTAATGATGGCTTCGAACCGTGTACCGCGCGGGGTCTTCGACGAGTCGAGGGTGGTGGCGAGACGCGCGGTGAGCAAGCTGTCGGGGGCCGGCGCCGTCCCGGCGGCCGCTGCGGCCTCTGGAACCACTCGGCCGAATGAAAGCGGAGACGATAGCTCGGCGTCGTACACCGTACCCGTGGCGAGATACTGCGGGTGATAGGGCAGTTGCTGCACGGCGGCGTCCGTCAGTCGCCGTATCTGCCCCGGTTGCCTGATGGATTTGATCGACGCGAATGTATCGCTGACCGTTTGCTTCGCCCCGGCGATGGCGTCAGTCGTCCGCTGCCGCACTTCATTTCGCGCGCGAGAGACCAGCGTGGGGCTCGCAACGTCGACGTCGGCGGCGGCCGGCTGTTGTGATCCGCCGGCGAACCGTCGGGTCACACGCGGAATCCCGCCCTTCACGATCGTGTCGATCGGAAGTTCAGGGCCCTCGTCCAGCAGCAGCGTGTCGAATTGGAGTACCGCATGTTTCATCGGCGAGAAGTTGCCGCCGATGTACGCGCGCGCGCGAACGAACTTCGATCCGCTGTCGATCTGCGCGACGTGACCCCGGACCCGCGTGCCGACGGCAATGACGATGCGATCGTACGCGTAGACCGGCTCGGTCACCGTCGCCGTCACCGGCTGTCCGACGTGCGTCAACCGGATTCGCCGGTCGAGCGCAACTCGAAGTGGACGTCCGGCGTTCACGATGAGCTCGATTGAAGGGCGATCGGACTGGGCGGTCGCCGTTCGGGCAATCCCCGCAAGGCCCAGCAGAGCTGTGAGACTGGCAATCAACAGTCTAGGGCGCACGGTAGAACCTCCTGCGGAATGAGCGTTGATCCTACCCCTCCGGCCGCGCGACGACGTAAGGAAATCACGAAGGATGACCAAACAATTCGACGGCGGCCTGTGTCTCACCTTCGACAAAATCGATTTCCAGCAGCAGACGCGTGGAGGGCAACGGCGCCGGCGGCACATCAGCGAACCACACGCCGAGGATCGTCGGCGATCCCACCGCCTCGTGTCGGTCGTGCCATTCGTTGGAGGTCCAGCGGAGCGTGAACGGCGCGCCCGCGATCACGCGGAGTCGGCACCCTCGGCGTATCGACGAGACGGGTCGCTTCTGGCTCCATATTTCCAACGGCACGCGATCAGCGCGAGTTCCGCGGCTGTAACGCGCTCGCACCGGCTCGACGATGTCGAACACCCGTCGGTCGGCGATCGAACGCACGAGCTTGATATATTCGGCATGCGCCCAGACGAGAGGGATGGCCGCGCCGGTCGGGCCGCCGGCAACCAGGCGCTTGTCAGGTAGGTTGCCCTGGTCCCAGACCTGCTCGGGCAACAGGCCGATGCCGACCGCGAATCCCTGCAGCGCGCGGAGATACGGTTCGGGATCGCGTCCGGCGGCGAGTTCGTAGTGACCGCGTTCCCCTGTCAGCAGCGGCCACGGACGTCCCACGCCGGATCCCTTGAACGACGTCCCGTCGACCCGCTGCCCGTAGCCATCGTGATTGTACCGACACCAGGCGGGCCCCTGCGGTAGGTCGCGTCGTAACACCGCGTCGACCACTTTCAGCGACTCCACGACGATCGGGTCGAGCGCATCACGAACGCCATACCGCACCAGTTCCAGGAAGCCGGCATCGACGATGTCTTTGGCCGGATAGTCGACGCGCCCGTCCGGCGGCTGATTGGCGAGGATCAACGTGCCGGTGTTCGGATCTTCGCGACCACCGGTATTCGGGTTGATGCGGATGTAGTGACGCGGCACATCCGGATGGAGGGAGCCCTGCGTCGTGACGGTCCATCGTTCGACGTGCGACTCGAGAAAATCCGCATAGTCGCGAACGAAGTCGGCTGTGTGCGCGTCTCCGCTGGCCGCCAGGAGCTCGGCGGCGCAGATCAGTCCGGCGATGGTAATCGCCAGCGTCGACGGCGAGAGGCCGGCCGCTTCTTCCCACCGCTCCTGCGGAGTGACCGGCCCTTCGCGCATCAGGAATCCGCAGGCGGCGGCGGCCATGGCGGTGGGATCGAATCCTCCCAGGCCATTCGCCTGTTGCAGGCGCCACGCGAGGACGAGGGGGAAAGCCACTTCGTCGAGTTGCACGCCGTTCCAGTAGGGACGTCCATCAATCCAGAAATTCTGGAAGACGCCGCCGTCGGCTCGCTGCGAGATGGCCAAATACACGAGGACGCGGAGCGGGGTCGCCAGATCGCCGACCGCGAGCAGCGCGGTCGCGGCCTGCACCAGGTCGCGAGTCCACACCAGGTGGTATCCACCCAATTCCTCGTCGCCTTTGCTGCTGCCCCACGGAATGCTGAGGGCGGCGATCATGGCCCCCGGGTACGATTTGTCCTCGTGCGCCAACAGGAGATTCACGCTGCGTTCGTGGAGCAGGGCGGCGCGCCGGTCGGGCGCATCGACGGCGAGCGTGAACCGTCGCGAGGTCCGATGCCATTCGTCACGAAAGCGCTGCAGGCTGGCCTCGAATGGCGTGACCAGCGATTGGAACAGCGTGGTGATCGCGCGGTGCCGCGTGTCGCCGAACGCGAGCCCCAGCGTGAAGTCGGCACCGCGTGCGAGGTCGATCTGCGCGGTGATCGCGATGTTGCCGTCGTACGCCGCGTGGTACGTCCAATCGAGCGTGCGATTGTCGTGCAGGTCAGTCCAGCCGTCGTTCACGGCGACGTACCCGCACGAGCGGCGGATCAGCGGCGCCGTCGCCCCGAGCGCCATCCAGGTGCCGCCTTTGAACGCGACAATGATCGGTCCGCCCTTCGTATCGACGACTTCGGCGTTGTTGTGCCAGCCGCCGATCTCCAGGTGCGGCGCGCACAGGACGTAGAGCTGCAGACGGTTCAGCACCTCGGGCGCCGCGTCGAGCCGCGTCCGCATGAGCACGCAATCCTGGTGCGGATGACCGATGAGGGTCTTCCGGAGGGTGTAACGTGGCTCGTCGGCGACGTTGACAATCTCGAACCCGAGGGAGGCATCGTCCACGCAATCGATGCTGGACGTCGTGTTGCGCCGTTCATCGTGGAAGAAGGTGGCGCCGTCGGTGATCAGGAATTGGAGATCGCGGATTTGAGGAGTATCGATCGTCGGATAGAAGACTTCGGTAAGGATCCCGGCGGCGACGGTGTACCAGACGCGACTGGCCGTTGAATAGGCGGTGCCCACCGCCTCCTTGGCGCCACGCGTCCAGCGCGGCGGCATGCCGGGCCCGCCCGGCGCCGCGTCGGCACATTTCGCCGTGTCCATCCTGCGAGTATGCCCTGTAGACAGGTGACGTGCGCATTCTGGTCGTCGATGGAGGCGGCGCACACGTCAAGGTGCTCGCGACCGCGCAACGGATCCACTCGAGATGCCACCCGGCCCGAAGATGACGCGCGTAGCGGCGGACGTCGGCGGGTGGGGGCTGCCGACCGCGCCACCCGAGACATGGACGCTCGGACTCGACTGCGCATTCGCGTGGATGGCGGATACCGGGGGGCAGTGTCACCGAACCAGCTGAAGAACATGCCGGCGCACGACGTATATCTGGCTGGTGGCCTGCCACGACGATTGGGGGACCGTGAGGATCCGCAGCAGGTCTGAACCCGGAAGGAGGCTGTTGCTGATCACGTACGGGGGTTGACGGTCTGACGTCACGAACGGGACATCGTACCGGCGATTCGCGCCCGGCGGAAGGTGCTCCGGGTGTGCATACAGACGCCAGCCATTCAGTGCGTAGCCTGCGTCAACATCCCACGGTGGGACGCCCGTCCGCTCGAGATCCTCTGCCGCCCGTGCCGCCGTCCCGTTGAAGGCGAGCATGTCGCGCGTGCCGGTGATGCCGACAGCTGCCCAGACGACGAGCAGCGCGGCGGCATACCGCTGGGCACGATCGTCGCTGTCCACCGCCCGCGCGGCGGCGATGATCACCAGCGGGGCGAGGACGAGATAATACCGATCGTTGTAGAGCCACAGCGCATGGATACATGCGATGTGCAACGCTGCGAGTGCGAGAAGGATTGCATCCCCTCCCCGCCAACCGGATCGACGCACGACGTGCCGTGCCGCGATGGCGGCCAGGGCCCCGACCGCGAGAAGGCCGAGGATCATTACGATCGGCATCATGCGCACCGACCAGGGGGACGGTACGAGAGCGCCCGCGATCATCGCCCGCGCCGCGATATCCTGCAGGCTCCACGTTTGCCAATTGGGCAGCGGCCGCACGGCGTAGCCGAGCAGCCAGCTCACGGAGGCGATCGCCAGCGCACCAATGACGGTGCTGGCAGCGCGACGCCAGCGGGTCGCATACGCGAGCAGCAGGGGCGCAACCGGAAACGCGGCAATCACCGCCACTTCCACAGTCCATCGCACGTACGAGGTGATCGGGACCATGAACCACCAGCGTAAATAACTGACGCGGATCGCTGCCCAGTCGAGCGGTGCCAGGACACGCGGCAGGACGATCTGCAGACCGCCGATGAGCACGAGCGTCGCCGCCGCGACCGGCACGACAGCGCGCCGCACCGCGGGTGGTGCGCCGGAGCGGCGACTCGCCGCCGCGAGTACGGCAAGCGGCAAGACGATCCCGATCGGCCGGATCAGGTAGGCCGCGATCGCGCACCCGCAACCTGCCCACAACGCCCACACGCTGTCGCGCCGGATCGCTCTGACATACCAGTACAGCGCCATGGTCGAACAGGCGATGAAGGGCACTTCCGTCATGAAGGAGAACGACAGCGCGAAATACAGCGGATGGAAGGCGAGCGCAACCGCGCCGATGAGCCCTGTTCTGACCCGGCAGCCGAGCTCGCGCAGCGTCAGGTAAAGGGACCAGCAACCAAGCGCTGACAGCACGACGGTCGAGGCGCGCAGCACGACGAACGAGAATCCAAGCGCCCGGGCGAAGAGCGCGCCCCAGAGAATCTGCGTGATCGGGTAGAACGCGCTGATTTCGAGAACGCGCAGTTGCCGCGTCTGCAGAAGGTGTTCGACGCTCCAGGCATACACCCAGTCGTCGATGACCGGCACGTTGGCGCGCGGGGCGACGAGCGCCCAGCTGGCGCCGTATATGGCGAGGATGATGACGAGCGCCCATGACCCGTCCCGGGAGCCGCTCCGCGCGAGCGGCGGCGTGGACCGGCCGTCCTCCTTGAACGTCACGCCCATAGTCTAGCGATAGACGCCGGCGAGCGGCTCCGCGCGCCCTACCGCAGCGCCGATGCCCTCGCAGGCTTCGTTCGGCTTCATCTGAACCGACACCGCGTTCATGGATCGGCGCTTGCTCCGCGCGGAACGCCGGGCGCTGCGCACGGCCGTTCGGATGATCAAAGGAGAAGCGCACCATGATTCGACACATTGGGTTCCTTTTTCTGGCAATCGTGTGCGCTCTTCAAAGCGGGCGCGTGAGCCGCGCGTTCGCGCCAGTCGAGCCAAGACCCGCCGCCGCCGTAACAGCCGGGCTCGTCTTCGAGCGCAATCAAGGACAGGCGCCCGATGCATTTCAGCTGATCGGGAGATCGGGCACGTACGACATGGCCTTTGCGCAGGAGTACATCGGGTTGGCGTTCAAGGACATGCATCGCCGGACCGCGTCGGTGTCGCTGGTGTTTCAAGGGGCGGAGACCCCGACGATCAGCGCCGAGCGACAGCTCGACGGGTACGTGAACTACATACGGGGCCCACGTCCGAACTCGTGGCTCCGCGGCGTTCCCACGTATGAGCGCGTGCGGTACGCAGGACTCTACGACGGCATCGACGCCGTCTTCTACGGGTCCGATCGACAGCTCGAATACGATCTCGAAGTCGCCCCTCGTGCGGATCCGACGCGCATCGCGCTCACGTTCCATGGCGCCGATGCGATCGATCTCGACGCCGATGGCTCCCTGGTCGTCACGACGGGGAACCACACATTCACGCAGCGTTCGCCCGTGGCATATCAGCAGAGTGGGCAACGCCGGCAGCACGTCGCTGCGTCGTACCGCGTCGAATCGGATCGCGTGACCATTGCGCTCGGACCCTATGATCGCGAACGGCCCCTCGTGATTGACCCGGTGATCGCCTACGCGACGCTCCTCGGTGGCAGCTCGGGGGATACCGTCAGCGCGATCGCGGCGGACCGCAGCGGTCATGCCTTTGTGACCGGCTTCACCTGCTCCGTCGACTTTCCGAACACGCACGCGACCACGAAGCTCCCGAACGAGGACCAGGACGACTGCGATCTGTACGTGACGAAGATGGCGGCCGATGGACGATCGTTCATCTACTCGACGATCATCGGCGGCAGTAGCTTCGATCAAGGTGCCTCGATTGCGGTCGATCCGACCGGCGCCGCCTACGTGACCGGGGCGACTTCCTCAGCCGATTTTCCGACGACCGCCGGCGCGCTCGATGCATCCTGCGGCGAGACCGGCCTGTCCACCCGCTGTCCGGAGCAGGATGCGTTCGTCATCAAACTCAATCCAGCGGGTTCGGCGCTGGTCTACAGCACCTATCTCGGTGGGGCGCGATCGGATGCCGGACTCGGCATCGCCGTGAATGCCCGCGGCGCCGCCTTCGTCACGGGATGGACCAGCAGTGCGGACTTTCCCACGACACCGACCGCGTTCAGCCGCAGGTTCCAGGCGAGTGACGCTTTCTTGACGATTCTGCTGGCCAACGGCGGCCTCTCCTATTCCACATTGATCGGCGGTCGCAACACCGATCAAGCCACCTCGATCGCGGTTGACGGCGGTGACAATGCCTACATCGCCGGCTGGACCGGCTCGCCCGATTTCCCCATCAAAGGCGGGTTTCAGAAGACGATGACGTTCGTGAACAACGCCGGTTCGGAAGGATGGGTCGCAAAGTTCGACGCCCGCGGCGTCCTCGCGTTCTCGAGCTATTTCGGCGGCGACCGAGGGGATATCGTGCAGAGCATCGCCGTCCACTCGAGCGGCATCTACATCGGCGGCTTGACGACCTCGTCGACCATTCCCGGCGCAACCGCTGGCGGTAGCGATACCAACACCGTCGGTTTCGTCTCGCAGATCACCGGCAGCGGTTCCAGACTGATTGCCACGCGCGTCCTCGCCGCGCCGCCCGCGGTCCGGGTGGGAGGCGTCGCCATCAGCGGCGGCGTCGCGCACGTCGTCGGCGATACTTCTTCCGCCGGAGGTTTTCCGACAACGGCCGATGCCCCTCAGCCCATGAATACGAGAGGCACCGCCGTGTTCTACACGACCTGGCCGATCGAGCCGTCGGGTGTGATCGCCAGCCGGCCCAGCTTCTCGACCGTGTTCTCGGGCGGCGGTGCATCGTTTGGCGGCCCGGTGACGAGCGACGCGGCGGGCGGCGTGTTTCTCGGCGGCTTGTTCTTCCCCCCAGGTTTTCCGTACGTCAATGCCGCGCAGGGCCCGGGCTCGACCGCGGCGCATGATTCGGAGGGGGCCTTCGTGGCGCATTTCGCGGCGAACGATAAATTCACCAGCACCGACGCACGCGACATCGTCCTGTGGGCAGCGGATGCCACGCGGCTCGAAGGTGATTGGACGCTGGCGGCCGATCCCGCCGCCGCCGGCGGTCGCCGGTTGTTCGAGCCGGATCGCGGGCAGGTCAAGGTGACGGCGCCGGCCTCTTCACCGATCGACTATGCCGAACTGACATTCACGGCGAACGCGGGCGTGCCGTACCGGCTGTGGATCAGAGCCATGGCCCAGAAGAACTCGTTCAACAACGATTCGGTGTGGGTGCAGTTTTCCGACAGCGTCGATCAGCATGGCCAGCCGCTATGGCGGATCGGCACCGCGTCGGCGACGCCGATCACGCTCGAGGACTGCACGAACTGCGGGCTCAGCGGGTGGGGCTGGCAGGACAATGGCTTCGGCGTGAGTGTGCTCGGGCCCGTGGTGCGGTTCGCCGCGTCAGGTCCGCACACCATCCGCATACAGCGGCGCGAAGATGGCATCTCGATCGATCAGGTCCTGCTGTCCAATAACCGCTACCTCAGTGCCGCGCCCGGCACGCCGAAAGATACGACCATCGTGCTGCCCAAGACGGTGGTGCCGTAACACTGGACGCCGGACGCCACCGCACGGGTGGCTAGTCACCATCCGGACAGCGACGTTCGGCCCGGAGCGATTCCTGGGAGGGGTATCGTCCGTCGCGATCACGTTGCTCCAAGGAGGTGAGCTAGGATGTTCTCGTGACCGCTGCCGTCGCGATGGGCTTCCTGATTGTTGTCCTGTTTGTTGCGGCGACGTCGCCGTTATGGGTGGCGGTGACGACCTCCTTCGCTGCGGTGCTCGCCTTCAACTACTTTTTTCTGCCGCCGATCGGAACCCTGACCGTCGCCGATCCGCAGAACTGGCTGGCGCTGTTCTCGCTTCTGGTGGTCAGCCTCGCGGCCAGCCATCTCTCGGCCGTCGCACGGGCGCGCACGAGCGAGGCGATTGCGCGTCGCGACGAGCTCCGCCGCCTGTTCGATCTGAGCCGCGACGTGCTGTTGATCACCGAGCAGCGGGACGCCCACGCGTCGATTGCCAGGTACATTGCGGCGCGCTTCGAGCTCGATTCGGCGGCGATCTGCCTCCCACAAGGCACCCAATGGACGACGTCGATCGCGGGGGCCACACCAATGTCAGTGGATCCGCTGGAGCTCTCGGCGGTCTTCCACCGCGCCGCGGATGACCAGGAGCCGGACGCGGCGGCGCAACGGCGCTTCATCCCGCTGCGGCTGGGCGACAAGCCGATCGGTGTCCTCGCGGTGGCCGGGCGATCGATTGATCGCGATACGCTGGATGCTGTGGCCGGCGTGGCCGCCCTGGCCATCGACCGTGCCCAGTTTCTCGACGATCGGAAAGCCGCGGATCTCGCGCGGCAGAGTGAGGCGTTGAAGTCGGCGCTGCTGGCGTCGCTCGCCCACGATCTGCGAACACCCTTGACGGCGATCCGGGTTGCCGCGACGAACCTGCAGGCGGCATGGCCGGATGAAAGCGAGCGGCGCGAGCAGAGCGATCTCATCCTGGTCGAGGTCGACCGGTTGACCCGGTTGTTCCACAACATCCTCGACATGGCCCGCATCGACGCCGGGGCTGTTGCCGAGGAGACCCGCTGGGTCGCGCCATCGGAAATCGTCGCGGCCGCCCGCAGCAGCGTCGAACCGGCGTTGCGCGGGCGGTCGATCGAGTTCTCCCTGGACTCGGATCGTCTGGTCCGCCTGGATCCGAGGCTGACCGCGGCCGCTCTGTCGCACCTGCTCGAGAACGCCGCGCAATATGGGCCGATCCACTCGCCGATCCATGTCACGGCCAGCATCAGCGACCATGGTCTCGCGATCGCGGTTCGCGATCACGGTCCGGGGATCCCGAAGCCGGATCTCGCGCACGTGTTCGAGCGCTTCTATCGTGGTGCCAACGTGAAGGATCGCCGTTCGGGTACCGGCATGGGCCTCGCGATTGCCCGGGGCATGCTCGCGGTGGAGCGCGGCCGGCTGTTCGCCGAGAACTGCGCCGACGGCGGGGCGCGGTTCACCATCGACGTCCCGGCGGAGGTCAAGTGACGCGAACCTCGCGCATCCTGCTGGTCGATGATGACGTGTCAATCCAGCGAGCGGTGGCGCCGCTGCTGCGTTCACGCGGCTACCATGTCGACGTCGCCTGCACCGGCGGCGAGGCGGTCGACGCCGTCGTCGCCACGCCGCCGGATCTCATCGTGCTCGATCTTGGCTTGCCGGATCTTGAGGGCGAAGAAGTGTGCCGGCGGATCCGGGCCCACACGCGGGCGCCGGTCATCATCCTCTCGGCCAGGAGCGGGGAAACGGACAAAGTCGCAGCACTGGACATCGGCGCCGACGACTACGTGACCAAGCCGTTCGGTCCGGAGGAACTGCTGGCGCGGATCCGCGTGGCGTTGCGCCGGCTCGCCGAGGCGGGGCAACCAGTCGCCGAACGCGTGACCGTCGGTGATATCACGATTGATTTCGCTCGCCACCGGGTCGTGCGCGCCGATGAGGATATCCGGCTGACGCCGAAGGAATTCGATCTGCTGGCGCTGCTGGCGCGCAACGCCGATCGCGTCCTCACCCATCGCGCGATCCTGCAGGCAATCTGGGGCGGCAACGCGGTCGATCAACCCGAGCATCTGTGGGTGCTGATGGGGCAGCTACGCAAGAAGATCGAGCCGGACCCGGCGACGCCGCGCTACCTGCTCAGTGAGCCCTGGGTCGGCTATCGCCTGGTCTCTTCAGGAACTCTTTAGCCGGCTTTTGTCCCGCTTTTAGTCCCTCGTTCGTAGGCTGTACGAATGAGCACCTCCTCGACCCGCGTCGTCGTCGTCACCTCGGTGATGTTGTCGTTCATCTCGTTCTGGCGTGCCGCCGCGATCGTGCTGAACGATCTGGGGTCCTCGGCGTATTACGTCGGCGGCATCGCCGAACAGGCCGTCGGGCCCGCATCGGCATGGTTCGTCCTCGGCGTCATGCTGTTCTCGTATGCCGTCCGCGCCGTTTACGTCGAATCCTGCGCGATGTTCACGCGCGGCGGCGTGTACCGCGTCGTCAAGGAGGCGATGGGCGGCACGCTGGCGAAGCTGTCGGTGTCGGCGCTGATGTTCGACTACATCCTGACCGGTCCGATCTCCGGCGTCTCTGCGGGGCAATACATCGTCGGCCTGGCCGCCCAGACGGCGACCTACTTCGGCTACCCCTGGGCTCCTTCGACGACGGTCGTCAACGGCCTGGCCGCCGCGATCGCTGCATCGATTACGGTCTACTTCTGGCGCCGCAACACGCGCGGCATTCACGAGTCGTCCGACGATGCGCTGAAGATCATGTATGTGACGACGGTGATGGTCGTCATGCTGATCGGCTGGGCGGGCCTGACGATCCTGACGCAGCCGGCCGCGCAGCGGCTGCCGCCCGCGCCGATCGTCAGTCACCTGATCTTCAACGCCGACGCAGTCGGGTGGATGCCGAAGTTGATCCCGCAGTGGCTGCGAGGCTCACCGGCTGACGGATACGTCTTTGTCCGGAATCCTGGCGCGCTGCTTGGCCTGATCGGCATCCTGATGGCGTTCGGTCACTCATTTCTGGCCATGTCCGGGGAAGAATCGCTCGCCCAGGTGAACCGAGAGCTGGAGTACCCGAAGCATCGCAACCTGATGAAGGCGGGAATGGTGATCTTCGTCTACTCGCTGCTCTTCACCTCGGTGGTCTCGTTTTTCGCGTATGCGCTGATCCCCGACGCGGTTCGGCCGCAGTATTTCAACAATCTGATCAGCGGCATCTCGATCTACCTGATCGGCCCGATGCCTGCGAAGCTGGTGTTTCAGGGCTTCATCGTCATCGTCGGATTTCTGATGTTGGCGGGCGCCATCAACACTTCGATTATCGGTTCGAACGGCGTCCTCAACCGCGTGTCCGAAGACGGTGTGATGACCGACTGGTTCCGAGCGCCTCACCGGCGGTTCGGCACGACCCACCGGATGATCAACCTCGTCGTCGTCCTGCAGCTGGCGGCGATCATCGGCTCACGCGGCAACACCTACACTCTCGGCGAAGCGTACGCGTTCGGCGTGATCTGGTCATTCGCGTTCAAAGGGCTTGCGATGCTGGTGCTGCGGTTCAAGGATCGCTCCCCGCGGCAGTGGAAGGTGCCGTTCAACCTGCGCGTGGCCGACATGGAGGTCCCGATCGGCCTGGCGGTGATCGCGGTCATTCTGTTCTCGATCGCGGTCATCAACCTGCTGACCAAGGATGTGGCAACCGTCAGCGGCGTCGCCTTCACGCTGGTGTTCTTCGTGGTGTTCGTCGTCTCGGAGCGGATCAACGAGCGCAAGCGCGGTGACCAGGCGCACGTCGAAGTCGACCAGTTCCGGATCCAGCCGCGTGAGATCATCTCCGCTGAGACGGTGGACGTCCGGCCGGGCAGCGCGCTCTGCGTCGTGCGCGACTACACGACACTCGGGCAGGTCCGGGCGGCGCTCGACGCCACTCATACCGGAAAACGCGATCTGGTGGTGATGACCGTGCAGCTGATGCACGGCCCAGACGCGGGCTACGAAGGCATCTCCCAGGAGCAGCTGTTCACGCGGTACGAGCAGGTGTTGTTCTCTCGCGTGACCGCCGTCGCCGAACACGCAGGCAAGCACGTCGACCTGCTCGTCGTGCCCGGCGCGAACCTCTATGACGCGATCGCGCAGACCGCCGCGCATCTCGACTCCGCCGACATCTGGGCCGGCCGGTCGTCAGCGATCGAGGCGGCCGAACAGGCGCGGCGGATTGGCGAGGCATGGGAGCGGCTACCGAAAAAGCCGAATCGTCCGGTCGCCTTGCATATTGTCGATGCCGAAGGCTCGGCGGAGGTATTCCCGCTTGGCGCCCATGTTCCGGCCTTGGCGGAGACAGACGTGGCGTTGATCCACGCCCTGTGGCTCGATGCGATAGGGGAGACCGGGGTCGAGAGCCTGCATCACCAGGAAGTCATCTCGGTGGCGCTCGCGCGGCTCGCGGAAGACATGCAGGGCGCCGGCCGGGCGGCAACGCTCGAGCGGATGCGCCGGCTGCAGCGCCGCAGCATCGCTGTCGTGGTGGCCTGCCTGGTGATGACGGCGGCCGCAGCCGCCCAGGAGACCGAGCCGCCGCCAACACCTGAACCATTCGCCTTCGCCGACTTCACCTGGCTCACCGGCAATCCACGAACGAAAGAATCGCCGCTCGCCTCAACGGCGTTCACCGGCGAGTTTCGCGCCGACACCAACGTCACCTACTCGTTCAATCATCCGCAGGACGATACGATCTCCGGTTCAAGCGAGGTGTTCCGATCCGGCGAGGTGCAGCTTACGCAGCTCGGAATCGGCGGCGACTTCCATGTCGACAACGTGCGCGGCCGTCTGATGACGCAGTTCGGCATGTACGCGCAGACGACCCCGCGCAACGACGCCAGCGCCGCGAGAGGGCAGTGGCAGCTGAATGATGCCTATCGCTACGTGTCGGAGGCTTTCGGCGGCTACCACTGGAATGCGCTGCACGGGGTCAACCTCGACGCCGGCCTCTTCATGTCCTACATCGGTCTGTACAGCTATTACCAGTTCGACAACTGGTCATACCAGCCGTCGTATGTGTCCTCGAACACGCCGTGGTTCTTCAACGGCGTCAGAATCCAGATCTTCCCGAGCGACAAGCTCAAGATCGAACCGTGGATCGTCAACGGCTGGCAGTCGTACGGCAAGTTCAACCACGCGCCCGGCCTCGGCGGCCAGATCCTGTGGCGGCCGACCGGGCGGCTGTCGCTGGTGGCGAATAACTATTGGGGCACCGATACGGCCGGCAATCCCGATCGGAAGCGCCTGCATAGCGACGACAGCATTCAGGTGAAATACCGCGACGCACCCGACCGGCGCGTGTCGAAGGCGGCGGTGTCGCTGACCGTCGATGCCGGCTGTGAACGCGGTGGCGGCGTCACCTGCGGATCGCAATTCTTCGTCGGCTTTATGGCCTATCATCGCCTCTGGTTCGACGCGGATCGCTTCGCCGTGACAATTGGCGGAGGCGCCATCCACAACCCCGGGCGCTATCTCGTGCTGATCCCACCAGTCAACGGCGCCAACGCCGTCTCGGGTACGCCGTACTTCACCGCAAATCCTGGCGATCCCTTCGCCGCGTGGGACGCGTCGATCACCTGGGACTACATGCCCAGCCAGTTCGTCACGTTCCGCCTCGAAGGGAATTATCGCGCCGCGACCGTGCCGTACTTTTCCGGCAGTGGTGGGGTAACCCCGCCTGGCGGCAACACCGGGGCACCCGGATCGATGGTGCAGGGGTGGGCACCGGACCTTCGCAAATCTGAACACCGTGTGACCGCGGCGGTGCTCGTCAAGATGTGACAGTCTGGACTGAGGGAACACTCGCGTTGTCGATCGGCAGGCTCGAGCCGACCGGCGTGGACCGGGTAATTACCTAGAAAGCTGTCCTTCGGATGCGTGACTGATGGGGATCGAAGCATCGACCATCACCACCTGGCGATTGCCGCCGGTGTGCTGATCGGGCGCTGACCTAGAGTCTGAGAAACCGCTCGCGAATGATTCGTGACTGCAGGCGGCTGACTTGCAGTGTCTGTCCGTTCGACAGCAGCGCGACGTGCGTGCCACCGGGCATCGCATTCACCTTCGTGATCAGATCGATGTTGGCCAGCGTACCGCGACCGAGTCTGATAAAGCGTGCCGGATCCAGTCTGGCCTCGAGATCCTTCAACCGATAGGTAATCGCGTGCCGCTCGTTCTTGATGGTCGACACATACAGGATCTCGCCTTCAGCGACGATTGACGCGATCTGCGTTACCGGGATGATGATGATTTCGTCGCGGCGCCGGACGGGGATCCGCTCGAGATACGGCCGTCTGGCCGACGACTCGTAGGTCGCAATCGCGTCAGTGAGGCGCGTGCCATGTTCCGCCACGATCTCGGCGTGCTCGACCCGTTCCTGCGCCCGGTTCAGTGTCTCCCGAAGGCGGCGTTTGTCGACCGGTTTCAGGAGGTAGTCGACCGCATTGATCTCGAACGCGCGTACCGCGTACTCGTCGTACGCGGTGACGAACGCAATCAGCGGCATGTCGTGCTTCGTCAGCATCTGAACCACACCGATGCCATCCAGTTCCGGCATCTGCAGATCGAGCAAGGCCAGGTCGGGACGTTCCCGTTCGATCGCCGCGACCGCCTCTTCGCCCGACTGCGCCTCCGCGACGACGACGACGTCTTCGAACGAGTGGAGCAGTGCCGCGAGAAACGATCGCGCCGGGCGCTCGTCGTCGGCGATGACGATCCGCAGGCGTGCATTCATGACGTACTCGTGGTCGCGAGCGCCGCAACGCGGCGGAAGTCGGCCGGCAGGCGAATCTCTACAGAGGTGCCGTCGACTGGACTGCTCGTGATTGACAGGCTCGCCGCGGCTCCGTAATGGCAGGCGAGACGTCGCTCGACATTGGCCAGGCCGACCCCGACCGCCCGCCCGCGGCTGAGTTCGCCGGAGGTGACGCCCGGGCCGGTGTCGTGCACCACGAGCACGAGCGCGGAATGCGGCAGCGATAAGTCCAGGCGCGCGGTCACGGTGACCTCTCCGCCGCGTAACCGGGATGAGATTCCGTGTTTGACGGCATTCTCGACGACCGGCTGCAGCAGCAGCGGTGGCACACGCAAGTCCTTGAGGGCCTGCGGGACATCGATCGCGATCCGCAGGCGTTGCTCGAATCGCGCGTGCTCGATGTCCAGGTACGATTCGATGAGTTCCACCTCGCGTCCGAGCGTCGTCAACTCACCGTCGGAGCGGAAGACGCTGCGCAGCAGCCCGGTCAGGCGCATCAGCGTGTCGAAGGCTCGCGGCGGCGCCGTCTGAATGAGGTAGCCGATGGTCGTCAGGGCATTGAACAGAAAATGCGGATTGATCTGCGCGCGCAGAGCCCGCAGTTCGGCTTCCGTCGCGAGCTTGCCGATTTCCTGTTCGCGCATCTCGCGTGCATAGCGTTCGCGCGCCAATCGAATGGCGTCGATGCGGCGGCCGACAAGCGACGTCACCGCTTCGATTGCCGCATGGTCGTCAGAGAGGAGCCGCCGCCCGCCAATCAGATCGCCGATCTCCAGCCGGTAATGTGGCGGTTCGGCGACTGCGATGTCCACCACGGTAGTGACGTTCGGCATCGGCCCATGGGGATCGCGGGCCGGGCCGGCTGCGTGCTCTCGCCAGCTCACGGCTCGGGCGCTGAGCGCGGGAGCCAGCCGCCCGCACACATCGTCGAGTAAAACCGCGATGTCTTGATGAAGCTGGATGCGAGTGCCGATCTCCGCTCGCAATCGGAGGTAATCGGGCCGGTTGAGGACGATGCTATCGACGAACCATCCGACGCCGTTGCGGATCGCCGGATAGAGCAGTGCCGTGCCGACCCAGAACGTGACGAGGACGCCGACGTCCCGGGGGTCGCGGAGGGGCACCTCCGGTGAATGGATCGCGCCGATCGCCGCGACGCCCAGGAGCGCCGCGCTGACAAGGGCGAGAAGCGTCAACGCGCGTTTCAGGAAAATGTCGGCCAGCGCGAATGGGAAGTCCTGGTAGAGGATGGCGAGCGCAAGCGGCAGCGACGCGTGATGTCCGAGCAACTCGATCGGCCAGGACGCATCGCCTCTGTGCAACTGGCTCAAGTGCAGCGCCGATACCGCAAAGATTGAGAGTGCAGCCGCCCAGAGCGCACGGCGTGCGCCGGCCTGCCGCCGGGTCACGGCGGCGAGCGGGATGACCAGCGCGATAAATGAGTACGTCAGCAGGCGCATGCCGAAGGGCGACGGCAGGGGCGCGCCCGACCATGCCGCGCCGACATGAAAGCCTGCCGCGATCGTGCTGACGAAATACGCGGTCGCGGCGACGAACTGCCTGCCCGTGCCGCGGACGCGAGTGCTATCACGCTCGTCGCGAAGCACCGAGTGAACGACCACAGCGGGCAGAAACCCAAGCGCCGAAAACCCCGCCGCGACCAGAAGCGTGAACGGCCCCGCAATGCCGACTTTCGGCAGTTCGTACGCAGGCAAGGCACACAGATTCCAGATCAGGCCAAGCAGCGCGGTACTCAGCAAAAGCGGGTCGATGCGCGACCCTTGGCTGGCACGGCCCGCCCGGGCGACCATCGCCAGCAGCATCGCGTACAGGACCACGCCGGTGATCAAGCAGACCAGGTTCAGCAGTTCGCCCATTGCCCTTCTCTTACGCGTCCACCCTACGTGTCATCGGCCGTGCGACGGAACCCGAACCGCATCGGCGGTCCTGTTCGCCAGATGAATGGTCGTTCGGGCCGCACGAACGCGGATCCGCATTGTAGGCCGAGGCTGCCGGGACTACCACGATGCTCCCTCGCACCCACGTCACGACTCGTGGGGGCCCTGCGGACTGTTCGATGGCGCCGAGCGACCGTTCATTCCGTGTCGGTCGCGTGGATCCGTCTGGCTTGCGGGCATTCACGGCGGTAATTGAGGCGTTTCTCTGAAAAGAGCTCCTCTCTTGATCGGCGGTATTTCGCCATCCTCTCGACGATCGTTGTGCTGGCGTCGAGTGACTGTTGTTGAGGACGGTGATCTGTCCTCGTTTGTCCTACGGTCTCCAGTTACTGCCGAGCCGATACTTATGCTAGCTCCCACAAACTCGGCAACCGTATGAACGAGCCGAGCGCCGTCGACACGGCGCTCATGAAGAGGTTCTGAAAGCGAGTGACAGCGCCATGCTCGCGGATCGATTTGAACGGCAGGCCTACGGCGTTCACGAACGAACACGGACCTCTTGCCGGACGCACAGCGTGCGATTGATCGCTGCGGCGAACAATCGCTCGATCGCCTGCGGGCGGACGCGCGAGCCTGGCCCTGAGCCGGGGTCCTAATGGGGGACGGACGCGAGTCGGCGTTGCTGTGCCGGGTGCGAGGGCTCCTGTGCGCGCTTCCCTTGGAGCACGTCCACGAAACGATGCGGCCGCTGACGATCGAGCCGATCGCCGGCGTGCCGTCCTTCCTTCAGGGGCTCGCGGTCATCAGAGGGGCGGTCGTCCCGGTCATCGATGCCGCGTTGCTTCTCAGCGGTGAAGCTTCCCAGCCCACGCGATTCGTGACGATCAAGGCCGGGCACCGGCGCATCGCACTCGCCGTCGATGCCGTGCTCGGCATCAGAACCATTCCGTCAGCGTCGCTCGATGCGCTGCCGCTGCTGTTTCACGATGCCGCCCTCGACGCCGTGTCGGCGGTCGGCACCCTCGATTCCGAGCTCATGCTCGTGTTGCGTGGCGCCCGCGTCGTCCCCGAGCACGTCTGGGCCGCGATCGACGCGGACGGCTCGGCATGACCCCAAGCGTCACCGCCCTTGACACCGAGCGATTTCGCGCCGTTATCGCCGGTCGCCTCGGGCTCCACTTCGATCGGTCGAAGCTGGGGATGCTGACCGACGTGCTTCGGCGCAGGATGACCGCCTGTGGCCTCTCCGCGCCTAGGTATCTCGCCGGCCTCGAGCGGGACCGCTTCGACGACGACGTCGGGCCGCTGTCACAGGAGCTGACGGTCGCCGAGACCTATTTCTTCCGGAACACCGATCAATTCCACGCGTTCAGAGACATCGCGTTGCCCGATCGCATGAGCGCCGACACTGGAGGCCGGCGCCTGCGCATCCTCTCGGCCGGCTGCGCCTCCGGCGAGGAAGCCTACTCCGTCGGGATTTTCCTTCGAGACGCGCTCGATTCGTCCTGGGATGCCACCGTCCTCGGTGTGGACGTCAACCCCGCCGTGGTGCGCCAGGCGAAACGCGCGCGCTACTCGACATGGGCGCTGCGCGAGACGCCGCACGAGGTGCAGCAGCGCTGCTTCAGGCCGGACGGACGCGAGTTCGTGCTCGACGAAGCGATGCGATCAGCCGTGACATTCGAGGCGCGCAATCTTGCCCAGGACGATTCGCAGTTCTGGAAAGCCGACAGCTACGACGTCGTGTTCTTCCGCAACGTCGTCATGTATTTCACCCATGCGCCGGCGCAGTCCGTTGTGGCCCGCATCGCTCGGGCGCTCAAACCGGGCGGATATCTCTTCCTCGGACACGCGGAGACGCTGCGAGGACTCTCGGCCGCTTTTCACCTGCGTCACACACACGAGACGTTCTACTACCAGCGGAAGGATCAGCTCGAATCCCCGGCGCGCTCGTGGACGACGGGTGCGCAGTCGCCTCGACTCGATCGCGCGGCTGTCGACTCTGGCGACACGGCTGATACGTGGGTCGAGGCGATCGGCCGTGCGACCGCCCGCGTCGAGTGTCTGACAGGTTCCGTTCAACCGTCGGCCTCCCTCGTGGCGGGCTCGACAGCGGCCGAAGCAGCGCCCGCCTGGGATCTCGGCGAGGCATTCGATCTCTTGCGCGAGGAACGGTTCACGGAAGCATCGGAGCTCGTTCGGCACCTGCCGCCGGAGTCCAGACGCGATCCGGACGTGCTTCTGCTGAGCGCGGTATTGCACACGAACGGCGGACGGTGGAGTGAAGCGGAGCAGGCGTCCCTTCGCCTGCTCGACCTGGACGAGTTGAGTGCGGGCGCGCACTACCTGCTGGCACTGTGCCGCGAAGGCGCGCTCGATCGATCGGGCGCGCTGCATCACGATCATGTGGCTGTGTATCTGGATCCCGGGTTCGCCATGCCTCATCTGCACCTGGGCCTCCTGGCGCGGCGCGCCGGTGACCGCGCGGCCGCGCAGCGGGCACTCGGACAGGCGTTGCCACTGCTCCAGCGGGAGGATGGCTCTCGCCTGCTCCTGTTTGGCGGCGGATTCAACCGGGAAACACTGGTCGCCTTGTGTCGGACCGAGCTGGTCGGCTGTGGCGGCCACCCATGAGCGCCGACGACGACCGCTTCAACGATCTCGCTGTGGCCTTGCGGCGAGAGTTCGACCAATCCTTCACGCGTGCCCCGAGCGGCGCAGCGGCGGCTCTCGTGGATCTTCTCGCCGTCGGTCTCGGAGGCGATGAATACGTGCTTCGCCTCACCGACGTGTCCGGTCTCTTTACCAACAAGACGGTGACATGGTTGCCAAGCGCCGTGGCCGCACTGCTCGGCATCGCAGGGTTTCGCGGCACCGTCCTTCCCGTGTACGACCTCGGGATGCTGCTGGGGAAGCCGAAGACGGCCGCGCCGCGCTGGCTGGCGGTGGCTGCGGCCGCTCCAGTCGCCTTCGCGTTCGAGGCGTTCCATGGCTTCCTGCGTGAGCGTCCCGAGGCCATCGTCTCCGAAGCCCGCGAGGGAAGCGGGCGCCATATCCGGGAGATGCTGCTACACGAAGTAACGCGGCCGATCGTTGACCTGCCATCAGTTCTCGATGTGCTCGTGAACCGCGGCGGATCGACCGGCCTGAGCTGACGGACTGACAGAGGAGCCGAGATGTGGACATTTGGCAAGAAGGTGGCGGCTGGATTCGCGATCGCGTTCGCGCTGCTGGCGATGATCGGCGTGGTTGCCTATCGCAGCATCGACTCCTTGACGAGGACGAGCTATCTGGTCGCCCACACGCACGACGTGTTGGAAGAGAGCGCCAATCTTCTCGGTGACTTGAAAGATGCGGAAACCGGCCAGCGCGGGTTCCTGATTACCGGCGACACCGCGTTCCTCGAGCCGTATCAAGCCGCGCTGTCGTCCCTTCCCGAACGCGTCAAGGACCTCAGGACTCTGACGGCTGACAATCCGAACCAGCAGCGGCGCATCGACGAAGCGGGGCCCATCATTGCCGCGAAGCTGGCCGAGTTGAAACGAACGATCGATCTGCGTCGGACGGCCGGCTTCGATCCCGCGGCAAAGATCGTCGCCGCCGGCGAGGGCAAAAGCGCGATGGACAACCTGCGCCGGGTGCTCAGCCAGGTGGATTCGGAGGAGCGCGGTCTGCTCAGGGAGCGCGCCGCCGACGTGGAAGCGGCGGTGCGCGGCGGCACGGTCGCGATCCTCGGAGGTACGCTGATCGCTCTGCTGTTCGTCTCCGCCGTGGCGTGGTACCTGACGCACACGTTGAGCCGGCAGATCGGCACCGCGGTCGGTCAAGTCCAATCATCGTCGGCAGAATTGCAGGCGGTCGCCACCCAGCAAGCCACCGGATCGAAGGAGCAGTCGACGGCGATGAGCGAAATCAGCACGACCATCAGCGAGCTGCTCGCGACATCGCGCCAGATCATGCAAAGCGCGCAACGGGTGGCGCAGATCGCCGAGCAGACCGCCGCCGCGGCGCGGTCGGGTGATCAGACGGTCGGCAGCGCGCACACCGCGATTGCGGCGATCCGTCGCCAGGTGGACTTGATCGTGAGCCACATGCTCGAGCTCGGCAAGAAGTCGCAGCAGATCGGAGCGGTGTTGGAGATCGTGACGGAGCTCGCCGAGCAGACGAACATTCTCTCCATCAATGCGACGATCGAGGCGGTTGGAGCCGGGGAAGCCGGTAAACGCTTCGCTGTGGTCGCCGAGGAAATTCGAAAATTGTCCGACCGCGTGGGCGCGTCGGCCAAGCAGATCCGCGGCCTCATCGAGGACGTCCGCAGCGCCGTCAATACGACGGTGATGGCCACGGAAACCGGCTCCAAGGCCGTTGATGCGGGCTCGAAGCAGTTCGACCATGTCGCGGTGTCCTTCAAGCAGATCGCGGATCTGGTGATCACCACGACCGATGCGGCGAGAGAAATCGAGCTCTCGACCAAGCAGCAGATGACCGCGGTCGAGCAGGTGAACGTCGCGATGGGCAATGTCGCGCAGGCATCGAAGGAGACCGAAGCCAGCTCCGGGCAGACCCAGCAGACCGCCGCCGAACTGGCGGTGCTATCGAAAGACCTGCTCCGTCTGGTGCAGCGGCAGGCGAGTACGTAGCGTGGCCGGGAGTTCTGACAAGTATTTTCGCGTCGAGGCCCGGGAGATCCTGGAGCAACTCGGGCGGAGTGCGCTCGATCTCGAGAAGGGCGATTCCGCATCCGACGCCGTCGCGCGGATCCTGCGCCTGGCTCATACGCTCAAAGGGGCGGCACGCGTCGTCAAGCGGCGCGAGATCGCGGAGCTCGCGCATGCGCTGGAGGATGCGCTGGCCCCGGTCCGGAGCACGGCGGCCGCCATACCGCGCGACCTGGTCGATCGCGTGCTCGCGCTCGTCGATCGCATCGGCGATCATGTCGGCCAGCTCACGGCACCCGCATCGGCCGCGGCGCCGTCGCGACCGGACCAGCCGGAGCGGTCGCTCACGACGTTCCGCCCGGCGACCGACGATCTCGACGCGCTGCTGGCCGGGGTCTTCGAGACGGAGGCTCGCCTCGCAGCGCTGCGGCCCACACTGGCAGGTGTCGAGCGGGCCGGCCACCTCGCGACGCTCGTGGCCGATCAGCTGGTCCGGTCTCGTGACGGAGAAAGCGAGCGAAGCAGCGGTCAACTCGATCGTGACCGGACCAGGTCGATGGCCGAACAGCTCCGAGGCACGATCGGTGCGATCGCCCGCGACTTGACGTCGGGCTTCGATCAGCTCGACCGCGAATTCAGCGAGGTCCGCGAAGGAGTCGAGCGCCTGCGGCTCACCCCTGCCGGATCGCTTTTCACGTTCCTGGAACGGGCGACGCGCGACGCTGCGGCAGCTCTCGGCAAGCGCGTCATCTTCGACGCGCACGGCGGAGATGTCCGCGTCGACGCCGTCGTTCTCAACGTGGTCCAGGGCGCGCTGTTGCACATCGTCCGGAATGCCGTGGCTCACGGCATCGAACATCCGGGCGACAGACAGGCCGCCGGCAAGCCGGTCGACGGACGCGTGACGCTCCACGTGTCCCAGCGCGGCCGGCTGGCATCGTTCACGTGTGCCGACGATGGGCGCGGCATCGACCTCGACGCCGTGCGGCGCATCGCGCAGCGGCGGGGGCTCGTCCTCGACGACCACGTCGCGACCGAGGCGGAGGATCTGCTGGGCGTGCTCTTGAAGGGCGGCATCAGCACGACACAGACGGTGACCGACGTATCGGGCCGAGGCATCGGACTGGATGTCGTCCGCGACGCGGCCGAGCGCCTGGGCGGCACCGTCACCGCGCACACGGAAGCGTCCGCCGGGACGACGATCGAGCTCGTGGTGCCCTTGTCGATCGTCTCGTTTCGGGCGCTGACCGTCGAAGTGCTCGGCCGACGCGTGGCGATCCCCCTGGATGCGGTGCGAGGGACATTGCGGCTCGTGCCACGCGATATCGTGCGCACCGAACAGCAGGCGTCGATTCTCTTCGACGGGCACGCGATTCCGCTCGCGTCGCTGCAACAGGTTCTCGATCCCTCGTGTCCGCCAGCGCGAGATCAGGTGTACTCGGTGATCGTGGTGCAGGGAAACGCGGGCATCGCGGCCTTCAGCGTCGACCGGATCGTGGAGACGGCGCAGATCGTCATGCGTCCGCTGCCGGCTCTGGCCAGGGCGACAGCCGTCGTGGCCGGCGCGGCACTCGACGCCGTGGGCGTGCCGCAATTGATTCTCGACCCCGACAGCCTCATCGCCGGTGCGCGGCGTGAGGACAGGGCCGCGATCGACGCGGCCGTGTCTCGACTGCCGCTCTTGGTCGTCGACGATTCGCTCACGACGCGGATGCTCGAGCAGAGCATCCTCGAGTCGGCCGGCTACCGCGTCGAGCTGGCGACGTCGGGCGAAGAGGGGCTCGAGAAGGTCCGGGCGGCACGCTATGCACTGATTCTTGTCGACGTGGAAATGCCCGGCATGGACGGGTTCACGTTCATCGAACGGATCCGCGCGGACCCCGAGCTGCGCGACATCCCCGCCATCCTCGTTACGTCGCGCAATGCACCGGACGATCTGCAGCGGGGACGGGATGTCGGCGCCCAGGGATACATGGTCAAGAGTGAATTCGCTCAAGGTGTGCTCCTCGAGCAGATCCGTGCGCTGGTCGGGTGATGGCGTTGATTCGTGTGCTGGTCGTCGACGATTCGTCTACGGTGCGAGCGCGTTTGCGCGAGGTGCTGGCCGCCGATCCCGCATGTGAAGTGGTGGGCGAAGCGGAAGACGGAAAGCAGGCGATCGAGCTGTGCCGGGCGCTCAGGCCCGATGTGATGACGATGGACATGATGCTGCCGGTGATGACCGGGCTCGCGGCAACCGAGTACATCATGGCGCACTGTCCGACGCCGATTCTGGTCGTCTCGTCGTCGACGAATCGGGGCGAGTTGTTCAAGACCTACGAGGCGCTCGCCGCGGGTGCCGTCGACGTACTCGAGAAACCATCGGGCGACGAAGAGGAAGGTGCCTGGGAGCGGCGTTTTCTCGCGGCGGTCAAGATGGTATCGCGGATTTCGGTGATCATGCATCCGCGTGCGCGGCTGACGGGTGTCGGACAGCCGCGAGCGATCGCTGGTCCGGCAACGTCGCCGCCCGAGGGGCGGCGCCGGCGCTTCGAGATAGCGGTCATCGGCGCATCGACGGGAGGGCCCGGCGCAGTCCTCGAGATCCTCCGGTCCCTGCCGGTGCCATATCCGTTGCCGATTCTATTCGTCCTGCACATCGGTGAACCGTTCGGTGCGGCGTTCGCGGAGTGGCTCGACGCGCAGACCCGGCTGCGCGTGTCCTACGCCCGCGACGGCGTTCTGGTGGAGAGTAGGACCGGGCAGGTGACCATGGCTCCCCCGGATTCGCATCTCACGGTGAAAGGCGGACGGCTATGGCTGACGCGCGATGCGCCGCGCCACTCCTGCCGCCCCTCGGTGGACGTGTTGTTCGAATCGATCGCACGCGAGTACGGCGCCGGGGCGCTTGCGGTCCTGCTCACCGGGATGGGGCGCGACGGCGCCGCCGGATTGCTCGACATCCGCCGGCGCGGCGGCCTCACCATCGGCCAGGACGAAGCCTCGTCGGTCGTGTACGGAATGCCTCGCGAAGCGATGCTGATCGGAGCCGTGGAGAGGGAACTGTCGCTCGCCGAGATCGGCCCCGCTCTCGGCGCCCTGGCCGTGCCTAAAACAGAAGGGTCGCACCCATGAATCGCACCGTGCTGATTGTCGACGACAGCCTCACGGTACGCATGGATCTGGCCGATGCGTTTCGCGCCGCCGGCTTCGATGCCCGTCCGTGCGGCACCGTCGCCGCGGCGCGAGCGGCACTCTCAGCCGACGTCCCGAGCGTGTTCATTCTCGACGTCCTGCTGCCGGATGGTGATGGCGTCGATCTGCTGCAGGAGATCCGCAGGTCGCCATCCGGTTCGGCGGCGATTGTCGTCATGCTCTCGTCAGAGGCGGAGGTCAAGGATCGGATCCGCGGGCTTCAAACCGGCGCGGATGAATACGTGGGCAAGCCGTACGACGTCGTCTATCTGGTGGCGAAGGTGCAGGAGCTGCTGCAGGAGCGCCAGGTCTCGACTTCCGGCACGACCATCCTGGTGATCGACGACAGCGCGACATTCAGGAACGTGCTGGGGACCGCGTTCGAATCGGCCGGGCACCGCGTGGTCATGGCCGCCAGTGGCGAAGAGGGGTTGCGTCTGGCGAGCGCGAGCCGCCCCGACGCGATCGTGGTCGACGGTGAGCTTCCAGGCATCGACGGTCCCGCCGTGATTCGTCACATTCGATTGGATGCGGCCCTGCGCGATGTGCCCTGCCTCCTGCTGACGGCGTCCGGCGCTCAGGGCGCCGAACTGCGGGCGCTCGACGCCGGCGCGGACACATTCGTGCGGAAGGAGGAGGACCTCGGCATCATTCTGGCCAAGCTCGCCGCCGTCCTGCGCCGGACCACGGCGCGAGCGTCGACCGACGAGGACACGAAGAGTCTGCTCGGCCCCAAAAAGATCCTCGCCGTCGACGACAGCGCACCCTACCTCCAGGAGTTGACGGACGCCCTCCGGGGGGAGGGGTACGACCTGGTGCTCGCGCGATCGGGAGAGGAAGCGATCGAGCTGCTGGCCGTCCAACCGGTCGACTGCATCCTGCTCGCTCACGTGATGCCGGGCCTTGGCGGCCACGAAACGTGTCGGCGCATCAAGGCTGCGCCGATCGTGCGTGACATCCCGCTGATTATGCTGACGATGCTGGAGAACCGCGACGCGACGATTCAGGGGCTCGCCGCGGGTGCCGACGACTGTATTTCGAAAGAGAGCGAGTTCGACGTCCTGAAGGCCCGGGTGCGCGCGCAGATTCGCCGTAAGCAGTTCGAGGACGAGAACCGGCGCGTCCGTGAAGGAGTACTGCACAAGGAGCTCGAAGCCGCGGCGGCCCACGCGGCACGGGAGCTCGCCGAGACCCGGGCGGCTTTGATCGAGGAGTTAGAGGCCAAGAACAAGGAGCTCGATGCTTTCAGCTACTCGGTCTCTCACGACTTGCGGGCGCCGCTGCGGCACGTCATCGGCTTCGCGGCGCTGCTCGCACAATCATCTGCCGGGCAGCTGGGCGAACAGCAGCAGCGCTATGTGAAGACCATCGGCGAGGCGGCGGCGCGGATGGGACAGCTGATCGACGACCTGCTGGCCTTTTCGAAGCTGGGTGGCGCGGAGATGGCCACGCGATCGATTGACCTCGGCGCAGTCCTTCATGCCGCGCACCGCGAGGTCACCACGACAGGAGAGCAGAAGGACATCGTCTGGCGAATCGGGACGTTGCCGACGGTCGAGGGTGATCCCAATCTGCTCCGCCTTGCGTTCGTCAATCTTCTTTCCAATGCGGTCAAATACTCGTCGACGCAGGAGCGGCCGGAAATCGAAGTGGGTGTGGCCGCGGCGGACGATCGGCGGCAGGTGGTGGTGTTCGTTCGTGATAACGGCGTCGGCTTCGACATGGCGTACGCGCATAAGCTGTTCGGCGTGTTCCAGCGGCTGCACACCCACGAGGAGTTCGAAGGAACCGGCATCGGCCTTGCCAACGTGCGACGGATCGTAGCGCGGCACGGTGGCCGCGTCTGGGCCGAAGGCGTCCGAAATGAGGGCGCCACTTTTTACGTGTCGCTGCCGCTGCCGACAAAAACAGGCGAGACGTTGGAATAGTTTTTCACGGGCAGACCAGCGGCGACGACCAGCGAACACCGCTAAGGCCATGTTCACGCGCAACAGTGCGTGACGCACCCTGCCGGTCGCTCCGACATGGTATAGCCAGTCGTGGATCTGCGGTGGTGATCGGCGCTACCTCGGCAGGAACATCCCGCGTGCTAGCATTGCCAGACACCGCGAATGAAGAGACGAGAGGTTCTCGACCGCTGGCTGAGCGGCGACTACCTGAAGCAAGCCATCCATCGCTCGACGATCGCGGCGCTCGCCATTCTCGCGATCGAAGTCATCGGCTACCTGGCCGCCTCCGCGCTGGCGCTTGCGCCGCTCCCGTACGCGCTGAACCTGGTGGGCGGCATTCTCGCCGGGCACGCCATCGCGATTCTGTTCACCGTCGGCCACGATGCCTGCCATCAGTCGTTCACCCCGTCGATGCGGCTCAACCGCTGGATCGGCCGCGCCGTGTTCATTCCTTCGCTGCATGCGGTGAGCTTGTGGGTGCTCGGCCACAACAAGATCCACCACGGTGCGACCAACCTGCGCGGGCGCGACTACGTGTGGGAGCCGATGTCCCCCTCCGACTACGCCGCGGCATCGCCCATGCGCCGCTGGCTGTATCGGTTGTATCGCAGCCGCCTCGGGTCGCTGCCGTATTACGTGATCGAGATGTGGGGGAAGAAGAACTTCCTGCCGATCGCGCCGGAAGCGCGGCCGGACTGGCGCGACCACGCCTTCGACAGCGCCTTCGTCATCGTCGGCGGGGCGCTGCACATCTGGGCGATTGTGGCGATCGGCGGCGTCTGGACGCCCGAACGATCACCGTGGCTGGCGATCGTGGCCGCGTGGCTGGTGCCGTTCCTGGTGTGGAACTGGTTCATGGGCGTGGTCATCTACGCGCACCACACACATCCGCTCGTGCCCTGGTTCGAGCGCGAGGAGGAGTGGGGCTACCTGGCGTCGCAGGTGCTCGGCACGGTACACGTGCAACTGCCGCGGCCGTGGACGTGGCTGGACAACAACATCATGGAGCACAACGCGCACCACGCGCTGCCCGTGATTCCGCTGTACAACCTCCAGCCGGCGCAGCGCCGCATCCGCACCGCCTTTCCCGACATTCACCACCTCTATCTTTCGCCGCCCGCGTTCTGCCGGGTCGCCGACGCGTGCAAGCTGTACGACTTCACCGCGCGACAATGGGTCGGCTTCGACGCCGCACCGACCGGACCGGTGCTGCTGGTGGCGGATGACGCCGCCGAGGAACTGACGGCCGCTATCGGGTGAGCCGCGCGCGCACCTGCCGATCGATCGCTCCCAGCGCCTCGATCTCGGCGCGAACCGCCTGAGCAATCCGCAGCGAGTGTCTCGGCCCCGGCACGGCGTCGCCATACCCGTCGAGGTTCATCGGCGTGCCGAACGTGATCGTGATCGGCGCCGCGGTGCGGTTCAGCGTGGTTCGCATCTGCTTCACCAGATCCGCGGCCAATCCGAGGATGAAGACCGGCAGCACCAGCGGCCGCGCGCGCTGGACGATCTCGCCGAGGCCGGGCTGCGCCGGCAGCAGCGTGTACGGATCGTCGCTGACGCTGCGGCGTCCTTCCGGATGCAGGCCGACGACGGTGCCGGGCCGCCGCAACTCGTCGACGACGAAGGAGACGGCGTCGCGGTTCAGCGTCCGCCGCGCCGCGTCGCGATAAATCGGCGGATACATGCTGACGCCGGAGAGCAGGGCGTTGAGCAGCAGCCCGCCCCATCGGTCGTAGATGTGCTCGGTCCGCACCGGAAAGTAGAGCCGCTCGATCCAGGCGCAGCGCCGCAACAGCACGGACGACACGACGTACAAGTCGCACAAGCTGCGATGGTTGCTCGCGACGATCACGCCGCGATCGGGAGGCAGCGTGTCGAGCACCTCGGCGTTGGTGATGTGGAGGAGACGACGCGTGCCGGCATGCACGCCGCTCGCTCCGGCGGAGCGGAGATAGGCATGTGACGCGCGCTTCAGCGCCGGACGCGTATTGACCTGCCGCGAAATGGCGCGGATCAGGCGTTCGGTCGTCGTGAACGGCGCTGCCGCGTCGGTCATGGCGTCACAGCTCGCGCAGCGCGACAACCACCGGAACGCTTGCCGCCCTGATCGCCGGCAGCAGGCCGCCCAGGAGTCCGAGCACGACGGCGTACGAGAGACCTTGGGCGAGCAGCCGCGGCGTCACCGCGAAGGCGAACGACACCTGACTGAACGCCTGCAAGTTCATCGTCGAGGTCTGGAAGCCGTCGAACGCGGCCCACGCCAGCGCGCCGCCGACCAGGCCGCCGGCCAGGCTGAGGAGCGCGGCCTCGGCGAGCACCGACACCACCACCGGCGCGCCGCCGAACCCGAGCGCGCGCAGCGTCGCGATCTCGCGCGTCCGGCTCGCCACCGCGGTGTACATCGTGTTCACCGCTGCGAACAGGGCGCCGATCCCCATCAGCCCTGCGATGACCAGACCGACGCTGCGGATCATGCGCTCGAGGCCCTGCGACTGCTGCGCGTAGTAGTCGGCCTGGTGCATCACCATGACGGTCAGGCGCGGATCGGTGGTGAGCGCGTCCTTCAGCGCGTCGAAACGGTCGCGCGACGCCAGCTTGACGCTCACCGACTGGTACGAATTGTTGCGATGGTAGACCGGCTGCGCCACCCGCGCGTCGCACCAGATCTCGCCCTCCGAGATCGAGCGGTGGTCCTCGAAGATCCCGACCACCCGCCACGTGTTCTGTCCCCATCGCACCGTCGATCCGAGATCGAGCCCCGAGTACTGCTGGTTGGCGGCGCGGCCGACGATGATCTCGTTGCGCCCGGGTGTGAAGTTGCGGCCGGCGACGATCTTCACACGGTCGTGGACCTTGAACGCGATCGGCAGCACGCCGCGCAGCGGCACGCTGGCGTCGATGCCGTTACGGCGCAGCGGATCGTTGACGATGACGAGCAGCTCGGGCGATGCGAGCGCCTCGCCGGCGTCGCGCATGACCCCCGGCGCCTCCGCGATCGCGCGCACGTGCTCGAGATAGAAACCGCTGGTCATCTCGGTGTCGCTGCCGGCGCGCAGCACGAGCACCGTGTCCGGATCGCCTGCTCCCTGCATCGCCGCCTTCAGCCCCTCGGCAATCGACAGCACCGCGACGAACACGATGACTACGCCGACGATCCCGAACGCCGCGACCGCCGAGGATCCGATGCGCTGCCGGATCGAGCCCAGGGTGATCGCGGTGACGGCGAGGATCTGCATCAGCATAGGGTGCTCGGGGTTCTCGGGGTTCTCGGGGTTCTCGGAGTGCTCGGGGTGCTCGGGGTTCTCGGGGTGCTCAGGGTGCTCAGGGTGCTCACGGTGCTCAGGGTGCTCAGGGTGCTCACGGTTCTCAGGGTGCTCGGGGTGCTCGGGGTTCTTAGCGTGCTCTCGGTGTTTGTGGATCTTGGCATTTAGTGCCGCCGCAGCGCGTCGACGATCTTCAGCCGCCGCGCCTGGAGCGCCGGCAGGATGCCGGTTGCCAGGCCGAGCGCCGCGATCAGGCCGGCGGCGAACGCGAGGTCACGTGCGGGCAGGTAGATCGGCGGCAGCATCCCGTGCGTCGGATCGCCGATCAGTGTGATCGCAGTCCACGACAGCCCCAGGCCGGCGGCGCCGCCGACCAGGGCGATCAGACACGACTCGGCGAGGACCAGGCCGACGATCTTCGCCTCGCTGAAGCCGAGCGTCTTGAGAATGGCGAGCTCGCTGGTCCGCTCGCGGATCGCCTGCGCCATCGTGTTGCCGGTGACCAACAGGATGGTGAAGAGCACCGCGCCCGCGATCCCGATCATGATCGTACCGATGTCGCCGATCTGGCTGGCGAAGCTCGAGACGAACACCTTCTCCGTCGCCGTCTTCGTTTCCGACGAGGAGTTCGCGAACAGCGCGTCGAGGCGGCGGGCGACCAGCTCCGCCTGTCGCGGGTCGGCGACGCGGATCACGTACCAGCTCACTTCGTCGTTGCCGTACGCCCCCTTCGGGATGGTCTCGTTCAGATACGCGTAGTGGAGGAAGAGTTGCGTCTTGTCGGTGTTCTCGGCGGCGTCGTAGATCGCGTCGATCGTCAGCTCCCACGGCCGGCCGTCGGGGCGGCGGTAGATCGTGCCCTGCAGCGGCACGCGGTCGCCGATCTTCCAGCCGAAGCGCCGCGCCGTTTCCACTCCGACCAGTGCGCCGGTGCGGTCGGCCAGCCAGGTCTTCTCCTGGCCGGCAGGCATCACCAGCTCGGGGTGCACGCGCAGCCAGCTCTCGGGCTCGACCGCCAGGTTGGCGAAGGCGTTCTTCGGATCCTGATAGACGCCGCCGAACCAGTTCGCGTGCGTGACGTCGGCGACGCCCGACGCAGTCCGGATCCGCGCCAGATAGCTGATCGGCAGCGAGTTGATCAGCGACACCTTGTCGAGCATCATCAGCCGCTCGGCGCCGGCGACGGTCACGCCGCCGCTGAACGCGACGCGGATCGCCAGCAGCGTGCCGAGCAGCATGAACGCGACGAGGATCGACAGCAGCGTGAAGACCGTCCGCACCTTGCGCCGCAGCAGGTTGGACCAGAGCAGCGGCAGGAACTTCACGCGACCGCCTCGCCGACCAGCACGCCTTTGTCGAGGTGCAGCGTCCGGCGCGCCCGCGCCGCCGCGTGCGGATCGTGCGTGACCATGACGATGGTCTTGCCCTCGACTTCGTTGAGATGCTGCAGCAGGTCGAGGATCTCGTCGCCGGCCTTGCGATCGAGATCGCCGGTCGGCTCGTCGCACAGCAGCAGCGTCGGATCGGTGATGATCGCGCGGGCGATGCCGACGCGCTGCTCCTGTCCGCCCGACAGCTGTCGCGGGTAATGGGTCGCACGCTCGGCGAGGCCGACCACCTCCAGCGCCACCGCGACCCGCTTGCGCCGCTCGGCGCCGGACAGCCTGGTCAGCAGCAGCGGCAACTCGACGTTGCGCGCGGCGGTCAGCATCGGCAGGAGGTGGTAGAGCTGAAAGACGAAACCGATGTGGCGGGCACGCCACGCAGACAGCCCCGCCTGCGACATCCGATCGAGCCGATCGCCGCCGATTCCGATCGTTCCGCTGGTCGGCGTGTCGAGCCCTCCGAGCAGGTTGAGGAGCGTCGTCTTGCCGGAGCCTGACGGACCCATGAGCGCGAGGAAATCGCCGGACGGGATGTCGAGATCGATGCCTTTCAGGACGTCGACGCGCTGGCCGCCGCGCGTGTAGATCTTGTGGAGCTCGCGGACGGTCGCCAGCGCCTCGGTGCTCATGCCTCGGTGATCCGATCGCCGTCCTTCAGCGTCGCGGGACCGTCGGTCACCACCCGGTCGCCATCGGTGAGCCCGGAGAGCACTTCGACCTGGCCGGCGTCTTCGGTCCCGAGGGTGACCGCCCGCCGCTCGACCTGACCGCCGCGGATCACGAAGACGATCGTGCGGCCGGCGTCAATCCGCGCCGCCGACTTCGGCATCACCACATGCGGCGCTGCGGTCCGCACCGGCCCCACTGTGGCTTCGCTGAGGAACGACACCTTCACGCCCATATCTGGCAGGATGCGCGGATCGAGCTTGTCGAAGCCGATGCGCACCTTCACCGTCGCCTTCTGTCGATCGGCGGTGGGCACGACGGCGATGACGTGAGAAGGGATGCGCCAGTCGGGATACGCGTCGAGGATCGCCTCGACCGGTTGTCCGTCGCGGACGCGATTGATGTAGCCCTCGTTGACGTCGACCTCGATCTCGAGCGACGCCATGTCGACGATGGTGCAGATGCCGGTGCGGGTGAAGCCGCCGCCGGCCGAGACCGGCGAGATCATCTCGCCCGGCTGCGCGTCCTTCGACACGGCGATGCCGCTGAACGGCGCGCGCACGACGGTGTCGGTGACGTCGGCCCGCCGCTGCTGCACCTGCGCGTCCGCGACCGCCATCTGCTCGGTCGTGAAGGCGATCCGCGCCCGGATCGCCTCGACGTTCGCCTCCGCGGCATCGACCTCGGCCCGGCCGATGATCCCGTCGCCGAACAGCTGCCGCTGCCGGCCGAGGGTGACTTCGGCCTCGTGCAGCCTCGCCGCGTCTTCCGCGGTCGCCTTGCGCGCCGCCGCGAGCTGCGCTTCCGCATAGGCGAGTGCGGCGTTCGGCTGCGTCGGATCCAGCCGCGCGAGCACCTGTCCCTCGCGCACCGCGTGCCCCTCTTCGACGAACACCTCGATCACCTTGCCGGTGATCTTCGAGGACACCGTGGCCCTGCGCCGAGCGGTCACGTAGCCGGATCCGTTGAGCACGACGCCGGACGCATCGGCTGCCGGACCGGACGCGATGGTGACGGCGGCCGCGCGCACGACCGCGGCGCCCTGGTGCGCCGACCAGTACCAGCCGCCGCCGGCCAGCAGCGCGACCAGGACGAGCAGCCACACGCCCGTGCGCGGCCGGTTCACGGCACGCTCCGAGGGGTCAATTTTCAGCGCGGCGAGTTTGCCAAGTTCCGGCATGCAATACGGACGGTAAGTATAGTCAGCGGCCGCACGCGCCGTTGCCGATGCCGAAGATGTTGCTGGGATCGACCGCGCGCTTCGCCGCGCGGATCAACTCGAGCCCGGCGGGCGAGTGCACCTGCGGCAGGAACCGCTGCCGGATCTTGCCGACGCCGTGGTGGTGGGACAGCGATCCGCCGTGATCGAGAATCACCTGTCTCAGCGCCTGCTCGATGTCGTGGAACACGCCGCCAGGGTCGGCGAGGCCGCGGCCTGAAAACGCCATCGTGAAGTAGACGCAGACGCCGGCATGATACGTCTGCGTCACGCGATACGAGAGATACGGACGACCCGCCACGCCGCGCGCCACTGATTCCGACGCGAGCGCGCGATCGGCGGCGGCGCAGACCTCCTCGATCCGATCCCACGGCACCGAGGTTTCGAACGACTCGGCGACCAGGCCGTACCGGCTGAAGAAGTCACGCAGGTAGGCGATCGCGAAGGTGAGCGAGTAGCCGCGGCGTCCGTTCTCGGCGCCGCCCCAGACCGCGCGTGCGCGCCTCGCCAGCCGCCGCAGCGCCCGCTCCTGCCGCGCGACCTCGTGGCGCGTGCCTTCCATTACCACCGTGCACGCCGCCAGCGTGGTCAGGTCGAAGCCGAGCACCCCGAACAGCCACCGCCGCTGCACAGCGCTCTTCCACGCGTGCAGGCCGCGCGACGCCGGACGCAGCGACTGGCCGAGCCGGAACTCGCGGCTGTTCACGAGCCGGATGCTCGCCGGCAGGGCCCCTTCGGCGCGCACCGCCTTGAGGAACGCGACCCCATCCGCGAAGCCGCGAAAGACGAACGATCCGTAGCGGCACTCTTCCGGTTTGGGATGGATGGCAATCAGCGCCTTGGTGATCACGCCGAGGTTGCCTTCGCTGCCAAACAGCAGCGACAGCGGCTGCATGCCGGTGGACGCCCGGGCGGCGGGACGCCGCGTCTCGACCGTGCCGGCGGGCGTGACCAGCGTCGCCTCGACGACGATGTCCTCGATGTTGCCGTAGCGGTTCTTCTTCATGCCGCTGGCGTTGGTGGCAATCCAGCCGCCGAGCGTCGAGAACTCCATGCTGTCCGGCGTGTGCCCGCAGGTGTAGCCGAGCGCGCCGAGCGCGTCTTCGAGATCGGCGCCGCTGATGCCCGCTTCGACCAACGCGCAGTTGTTCGCGCGGTCGACGTTCAGCACCCGCTTCATGCGGCGCATGTCGACCGACACGATCGTGCGCGCCTCGTCTTCCGGGCACAGCAGCGCGCCGCTGACGTTGGTCCCGCCGCCGAACGGCACCAGGCACGCGCCGTGTTCGATCGCCGCCGCGACGATCGCCCGCACCTCCTCTTCGTCGACCGGCTCGACGACGACGTCGGCGACGCGGGCGAAGCCGCCGCCATAGAGCAGACGATCGATCTCGCCGACGGCGAGCTGGCCGTGGCTGTGCGCCAGCCGGGCGACCGGATCGATGGAGCGGCGCTCGGACGGGAGCAGGGACTCGAGTGCCGCCATCAGCGCCCGATTCAGGCGCGGCGGCGGCACCGCCGGCGCCGACTCCGGCATCGGCGCGCTGGCGTCGACCGGCACGCCGAGCATCTGTTCGACGTAGGGGATCAGGTACGGCATCGACTGGCCGCTCAGCGGATAGCGCGTGCCGGTCATCCGGACGGATCGCGGGCCGTCGAACTCGAGCTGCGTGTCGGCGTACCCCCAGCGATGGGGATGGCGGGTGTCGCTAGCCATGGCTGCGGACCTCGGCGGCCGCGCGCGCGCCTTCGCGCAGAACGTGGCGGCGCAGTCCGGGAATGTGCACGTCCTGGATATAAGAGCGCCAGTCGAGCCGCCGCACGTCGAAGTCGAACCCTGCGCGCTGCGGCTCGTCCACATCGTCGAGCAGCCGCTGCGTGTTCGCGGTGTCGAAGATGGTGCCGACCTTCATGTAGGTCTCGTAGAGGTCGGCCAGGTAGAGCAACCGCTTCATGGTGGTGCTGCGGCGCTCCTCGCCGGCATACATCTCGCGGAAACGCTCGTGCGTCGGAAAGGTGAATTGCGGCATCGTAATCGCCCGGCCGCGCCGATCGAGCATCGGGTCACGCGTGAAGTAGTCGTGCGCGAACTCGTAGATCCGAGCGCCGGTGAGCGGATTGAGCGCGCCGGAGCCGACGGCGTAATAGCTGATCGCGGGGGACTCGGCGACGAGCGGCAGCATCGCCAGCATCGCGTTGGCGACGAAATCGACCGGCACCATGTCGTAGACGGTGTCGAGACCGACCGGAAAGTCCGGCATCCGTCCCCGGCCGAACTCGACGAACAGCGGATCGCAGACGTTGAGGTTCTCGAGCCAGCCGGGCGCGGGATCGCGCAGGCTGCTCTCGATGATCGTCGGGCGGACAATCGTGGTCGGTACATCGCCGCGGTGGCGCGCGAGCATCATCTCGCCGAGCGCTTTGGTATAGGTGTAACTGTCGTGCCAGCCGAGGCTCCTGGCGCGGGTCATCCCAGCTTCGACGAGTCGCGCCCGGATCGCGCGCTGGTCCCACTGCTCGGCCTTCGCCTCAGCCGCGACCGAAGAGACGATCTGTTCGATCGCTTCGATTTCGCCCGACAGGATGTCCCGCGCCAGTGCGGTCTCGAGAATCCTGCCGGTCTGCTGGCCCGCCACGAAGGCGGTCGACACGTGCATGAGTACCGCGTGGCGGCAGTCGCGCGCGAACTCGGCGACGTGCTGGACGCTGCGCGTGTTGTGCAGAAACGCGTCGTTGATCGGCGCATCGAAGACCACCGACGCCGCGCCGTTGATGATGATGTCGACCCGCGACGTCAGGACGGTGTATTCGCCATCCTCGAGGCCGAGCCGGGGCTCTGACACGTCGCCGCTGATCGGGATGATCTTGTCGCGCGCAAACGCGGCCCACCGATCGCCATGCGCTCGCGCCAGCGCGTCGAACGCCGGCGACGTGAGCACTTCGGTCTCGAATCGCGTGAGCGCCGGGATTGACGGCGCCGCCGCCTCACGTTTCGTCCGGATCAGCAGATAGATGCAGCCGATGTCCGGCGCGCAGCGCAGCAGGCGCTCGACGATGACCTTGCCGAGAAAGCCGGTGCCGCCGGTCAACAGGACAGTCTTGCCGCGCAGGTGAAGGTGAAGAGGTGTTGGCATGTCAGGTCTCAGGCCAGAGCGTCGAGGGTCCGCAGCCGACGATCTCTCGCACCGGACAGGACGACCGCGCCTTTGGCGAGGCCGCCGCACATGAACAGGAGCACGATGCCGCGGCCGGGGCCGGTGCCGATCACCGGCCCGAGCCAGCCGGCGAGCGCGCCGCCCGGCGACATCGCCGGCGTGAAGACATGGTCCGCGAGCGGACCCGCGAGCGCGTAACTCACCGGCAGCGATGCCCAGGTAATGGCGCGGCGCAGCGCGAACACGCGGCCTTGCGCCTCGACCGGCACGCGCACCTGCCAGACCGCCTGCTCTTCGGCGATCACGCCGGCGAGCCCGAACAGGAACACGAACCCCAGCGCCGCCATCCGCACCGGCGTCGTCGCCGCGGCCGCGGATAGCATCGCGGCCACCAGCATCGCGTCGTAGCGCAGCAGCCGGCGAATGCCCCCCTCGGGGCGCGCGAGGCCGCTGGCGGTGACCGCGCCCGCCAGCATGCCGAGCCCCATCGCGGCCATCACGAAGCCGAGCGCTTCGGGCCCGGCGATGGTCAGCACCAGCGGCGTCGCCAGCGCGATGACGAAGCCGCCCGGAAGATAGCTCGCGATGATGTACGCAGCCAGCCGCAGGAGGCCGTGCTGACGAATGACGCTCCAGGCGTCGCGGATGTCGCGCCAGATGCGACCGTCGCGGATCGACGGCGTCGCGATCGGCATCATCACCAGCGACAGCAGTGCGACGACCGACATCAACAGGTCGAGGCCGATGACCCCGCCGACGCCGATCACGCCCAGCAGCAGCCCGGCGACCGCCGGAGCGACGACCTGCTGTCCGGCGTAGCCGAACTGCATCAGCGCCGCCGCGCGGGCGACGTGCTCGGGCGGCGCGAGCAGCGTCACGAGCGCGGTGTAGGCGGGCCAGCGCAGGCAGGTGAGCGCGGCACCGAGCGTCAGGATCGCGTAGAGCCACGCCGGAGACGCCACGTTCCAGTAGAACGCCGCTTCGAGCGCGACGACGACGAGGACCGCGGCAGCGTCGGCCATGATCATCGCGCGGCGGGCGCCGAGCCGGTCCACGGCCCAGCCGATCCCGGGCGCGGCGAGGATGCCGGGAAGAATCGCGCTCACTTCCAGCAGCGCGAACAGCGTCGCCGAGTGCGTACGTTCATAGACCCAGACCCCGAGCGCGAAGGTGGTCAGGCCGCGGCCGGTCAACGCGAGCGTCTGCGGCGCCCACAGCAGCGTGAATCGCCCCCAGCCGCGCGAGACCTCGGTGCCGGTGTCCGTCAATGGCCGCAGTCACCGAACCCGAGCGCGCGATCCAGGTACGTTGAACCCAGCTTGCGTGTGGGATCGACCTGCAGGATCGCATCGCGCCAGGCGTCGTAACGCGCGCCGTAGACCTGCCGCATGTCGGCGGCGGTGATGTGGCGCGTCTGGTTGAGGAACGGACTGGCGCCGAGCTCCACCATCATGCGGTTGTAGTCACGGTAGAACGATTCCCACTGCGGCGCCTCGCGCCGGTCGAAGGAGACGGGGTCGATCGCGACCCGCTCGTCGGCGTCGAGAAACCTCCGCTCGGGGAAGACGCGGAAGATTTCGATCAGCGAGGAGGCCGGGTAATTGCGGTGCGATCGGCAGAAGTTCGAGATGCGCGGCACCGCGTCGGCGAAGCGGCCGAACGGCAGGCTCCACGTGATGAAGTCGAGATAGGCGGAGCCGTCGCGCGGATAGTCGGTCAGGTTCTGGATGTGCAGCCGGCGTCGTGGCTTCTTGATGATGCCGAGCGGCACGACGGTGCCCAGGACCGCGGCGCGGCTGACGCGCGGCAGGGCGCGCGCGAGCCGGACGTACGACGTGTTCGGTCCCTCGAGCAGCATGTCGAAGGGGACCGACGGATCGGCTGGCCGCCGGTTCTCGTGCACGCGCATGATCACGAGGTTGAGTTTCGGAAAGAGCAGCGTGCGCTGTTCCAGCGCCCGCGCGTGATCAGCGGCATCGTCGAGAAAGCGATCGAGCGGCCGTGCTTCTTCGTGGACGTCGGCGCTGGCGAGCGGCACGGTCTTCAACCTGGCCTCGGCGACCACGCCGATGCCGCTGTAGCTGTCCCGCAGCAGCGCCAGCGCGTCGTCGTCTCGCCCAGCGTGCAGTTCGACCAGCTCGCCTGACGGCCGCACGATCTTGACGCTGATCACCGCGCTGCTGACGCCGTTCGCACCCGGGTTGAACGGATGATTGCTGCCCTTGGTCGGCGCGGTGATGCAGCCGCCGACGCTCGGATTCGCGGTGATCGTGAATCCCGGTAGCTGACGTCCGTGCGCATAGAGCGCGCGGCTCAGGGCGAGGACGGTAAGGCCGCCGCCGACCACGACAGAATCCGCAGCGGTTTCGACGATCGCGTTCATCGCGCTCATGTCGAGGGCGCGGCGGCCGGCAGGCGCCATCAGCGCGGTCTTCGACATGCGTCCGCCCATCACGAGCAGCCGATCGGAGGCGCCGCCGATCATCTCCTGCAGATCGCTGATCGTGCGCGGCCGCAGTACCGCGTCGACGGTCGAGACGACGTTGCCGAGCCAGTTCTGGATCTGTTCGGGCACGCTAGTCGCCGGATTCCGGCGTCGCGACCCGTCGCATCCCGCCCAGCTTCGCGTAGTCCCACGATTCAGAGTTCTTGTAGACGACGCCGCTGAAGAGTCCGTCGTAGAGCAGCGCGCACGACGCGGGTTGGAGCAGGTCGATGGCCGGGGCGCGAAGGGGCGCGAGGTCGGGCGCGACCATCGCCTCCGCGGCCGCGAGGTGATAGCAGGGGATCGCCGGCGACAGATGGTGGAGCGAGTGATAGTTCGACAGGCCGTGACCGAGCCAGCGGACGAACGCACCGCAGTGGATGTCGGAGACGTTGAGCGCGTCGGCCATGTCCGCGCGGCGCGCGGAGGTCCAGTACACCTGGTTCGGTGTCATGTGGGTGGCGAACACGTGGAACGTGAACGAATGGCCGATGACCAGCGCGATCACGAACAGCAGCATCAGCCGCGGCGACCACGCGTAGAGCAGCGCGAGGAAGACGATCGACGCCACGGTGGCCGGCCACGACTCGGCCCGGCGGAAGTCACGCCGCGCGACCGAGAATTCCCCGCTGAAGAAGAGCACCGCCGGTCCCATGAACAACGGCAGGATCGACAGATACGCAAGCTGACGCACGCGCAGCGGCAGCCGCACCGCCCACGCGCCGAAGCGCAGCGGCGGCCGCAGCGGCGCCGGGCACAGGTCCAGCGAGCAGTGATCCGGGTGGGTGGTTGCTTCCTTGTGTTCGACGCCGAAGCGCTTCGGATCGGCGGTCGACTGGCTGTGACGATGATGATCCAGGTGCGATCGGCGGAAGCCGGCGTACTCCATCAGGAGGAACGGCGCGAGCAGATGGCCGAAGAGGTCGTTGACGCGCTTCGAGGGCAGGAACGAGCCGTGCGCGAGATCGTGCAGGATCGCGACCCCGCCGTAGAGGCCGAGGCCGGCGATCATCACGAGCGGCACCGCGGTCCAGCCCCAACCGGCGTTCCACAGACCGGTGGCCGCCAGCAGCGGCGCGACGATGAAGAGCACGGTCCGAGCGGTGGCGAGCGCGGCGCGGCCGACGGCGGGCGTGAACGTCAGCTGCCGCGCGCGCGCGAGGCGCTGCACGGCAGCGAGTGCCTTCTGCTCGAGCTCTGGGCCCCAGCCGCCGGCGTCCAATGCGTGCAGCACGCCCTGACGGTAGAGCTTCGAACTGTTGACGATACCCGGATCGGATACAGATGCAGCCGTCGTAATCAACGTCTCAACACTCTTCGAGGGGGGAGACGAGGATTATACGCGAGACTCTGCCGTTTTAGTCGCCGCCAGCGCTGCGACAAAAATTGTCAGCGACGCATCGGCTACAATTCAGACGCCAGCGCGCGCCAATGCCGCGGACGGCAGAAGCGCATGACGACTGAAGCGGGCAACCAGCAACATCCGAAGACAATCGAGTCGCGCGACGGGCGACTGCCTCGCCGCGCCTTCGAGTATTTCTCGCGAGCGGTGTTTCGGATCTATGCACCGCTCGAAGTTATGCCGGGTGAGCCGCTCCCTTCTGAACCTTTTCTTCTCTGCAGCAATCATTCGAGTCACCTCGACAGTGCGGTGCTGATGGTCGCCGCCGACCGGTCGTTCGAATCGTTCCGGCTGCTCGCCGCGGCCGATTATTTCGACCCGCTCTCGACCACCGGCCGTCTCACCCGCGCGGTCCTGAACATCGTCGCGATCGATCGCGCCGGCGAGCATTCCGCCCGATTGCGGCGGACTATCGCGGAGTGCCGCGAGCTCATCCGTTCGCAACAGGTCAGTTTGATCGCCTTTCCGGAAGGGACGCGGTCGACCGGCGGCGTCATGCTGCCGTTCAAGCGCGGTGCGGCATTCCTCGCCTTGGCGCTCGGCGTCCCGGTGGTGCCGGCATACATCGACGGCGCGCGCCGATCGCTGCCGAAGGGATCGTGGATTCCGAAGCCGACGCGGATCCGGGTGCAGTTCGGGCCCACCATCCGTCCGGAGGAGTGGGGCGCGATTCACGGTCAGAAGGCGCGGAACGACTACGTCAGCCGCGAACTCGAACGGCGGATCGCGGACCTGGCGCGTGCCGCTACACGCGGTGCCAGGGCAGGTTCTTCCGGAAGTTCTTCGTAGAGAGGACCTGGAATACGCCGCTCGCGAGATAGGCAGCGAAGAACACCGACACGGCCACCGCGACGTTGTGAGCCGCGTAGGCGATCGCCGCGAGGACGAGGAACGGCCACTTCGCGCGCGCCATCCAGGCGGCGAGCCGCGGGGTGTCGCGGTATCGGATCTGCGACATCATCAGCGGCGCGGTGACGGCGGCGAACAGAATCGGCAGCCACGCCAGCGCCGGCGGGCCGGTGATCGCCGCCAGGATGCTCGCGGCGACCGACATCGCGGCAACCGGCGAGGGGACGCCCTGGAATGATGTCCGCTCCTCGGAGGCGTGGCCGACCGCGCCCACGGTGTATCGGCGCAGCCGCACGATCGCGCAGCCGTAAAAACAGACGCCGGCGATGGCGCTGACGATCAGGGTGGAGCGGTCGGCGCGCGCGCCGTACGCGGTGAGCAGCGCCGCCGGTAACGCCGCGAACGAGCTCGTGTCGCACAGGCTGTCGAGCACGGCCCCCTCGGCGGGCGAACGCGTCAGGCCGCGCGCGGCGAGGCCGTCGACTGAATCGAAGCCCCAGCCGATGAAGACGAACAGGCAGGCCACCGCCAGCGCGCGCGGGTCGTGCCACGTGAGCATGACGATCACGCCGACGACGCCGCTCGCACCGTTGCCGAGCGACAGGCCGTCGGCGAGCACTGCCCGGTAACTGATTCGGGTGTTGTCCATGATCGTCGGCGCAAGGCTCCGGCGGAGATCTTACTTGGGTCTCGTCTGCGGGAGCGAGCGGTGCTCGCCGGGCCGACACCCGCCGCGTCCGCGCGGTAATTCAGGCGAAGACGAAGACGGCGAACGTAACGGCCGGACGCTAAATGGAATCGCCTGTTGAAGGCGGAGGACATCAGTACCGTGTCACGGTGACTTCCGGCCGTCCGCGGAGGGCTCAGATCAAATCTACCGCAGCGCCCTCCGCACCGCGTCAAGGAGCTCGGCCTTGGCTGAGTTGATATCCTCCCCCGTAGCCTGCGGCGTCGCGCCGTTCGTGATCACGATGAGATGCCGGGCCGGGATGAACCGGATCGACTGGCCGAAAATGCCGACCGCCTCATAGCCGTCCGGGCGCGGCCACCAGAAGTAACCATATGGCACGGGGCCAGATGGGTTGACCTGGTTCACGGTGGCCGCCGCCAACCAGCCGTCGGGCAAGATCGAACGGCCCCGCACGTTGGCGCCGCCGGCAATGAAGAGAGCCAGACGCCCGTAATCGCGCAGGGTCATGCCGATGCAGCAACCGCCCCGCTCCAGACCGCCGCGATCGACCATCCAGACCGCGTCGCTCTCCATACCCAGGGGCTGCCAGATCTTGCGGGAGAGGTATTTCGAGATCGGCTCGTGGACGGCGCGGCCGAGGAGAATGCCGGCGAGGTCAGTCTCGCCCGTCTTGTAGCTCCAGTGCGTTCCCGGCAGCGCCTCGCGCGGCAGGCGACGCATGTAGCTGACGAGCGGCTCGACGTCCGGCTCGCCGACCCAATTGGAGGAGACGGCGACGTCCGATTTCGGATCGGTGTAGTCCTCGTTCCATTTGACCCCCGACGTCATCGTGAGCAGCTGGCGGACGGTGACGCCATCGTAGGCGCTGCTCGTCATCTCCGGCACGTACGCGGTGACCAGATCGTCCACGCCGTTGAGATATCCATCCTGAATCGCCGCACCGATGAGGACCGAGGTGATCGATTTGGTGACGGAGAACGTGTCCCAACGGTCGCTGGGTTGACGGCCGAGGGCGTAGCGCTCCATCACTACCTCGCCATCCTGGATGACCAGCACGCCGGTCAGATGGGCGGCGGCCATGAAGTCGCCGGTCGCGTAGGTGTGGCCCTTCCAGGTCACATCGGGCGCGATCTGCCGCGCCGCCTTCGGCAGCGGCGAGACGCGTCCGCCGCGCTTGACCTGAGCGACGGGAAACAATTTGTCCAGGTGGCCGAAGATCGAGAGCTCCTGTTCCGGCGTCAGGGTCAACATGATCCCCGGATCGGTGTAGGGCAGCGGCTTCGCCGCTGTGGCGCATCCAAGGCTCCCCACCACGGCGAAGGCGGCCCAACCGGCCAGCGCCACGCGACACGCCGTCATCGATGTTGACACCCGCCCATTATCGCGCGCACGACCGGTCAATCAGAGGGATCGATCTGACGGCCTCACGGTTGTTCTTCGATCGGCGTCCCTCCGGGACTGACCAGGGCCGATCGCGCTTGCCGCGATACGCATTACCGAGCGCGGTGTTATGCATGTCGGTCTGATGCGGGTTCCCCGAGGCTCGCCGCATCTCACAAGCCCCGGTAACGGGCAGGTTAAGCACACTCCGCGACGCAGCGGGTCTGGCGCTATGCTGCGACCCTCGCAGTGGGCTGCGGTATGCGGTCGTGCGCTACCATCAGTTTTTCTCCACGTGCGGCACGCACGGGGACCAGCAGTGAGGCAGGGAAGGCTATGACGCTTAAACGGATGGACAACGTCCTCATCGTTGTTGACGACCTCGAAGCCGCCAAGGCGTTCTTCATCGAACTGGGGCTCAGGCTCGAGGGCGAGTCGACAGTCGAAGGGCCTGCGGTCGGGAGCTTGATCGGCCTCAAGGATGTCCGGGCCACCCTCGCGATGATGCGGACACCCGATGGGCAGGGCATTGAGCTGGACAAGTTTCACACACCCAACGCGATCAGGTTTGGGCCCGTGGACGCGCCGGTGAACACGATGGGCATCCGACGCGTCATGTTCGCCGTCGAGGACATCGGCGCTGTCGTTGCGCGCATGCGCGCCCACGGGGCCGAGCTCATTGGCGAAATGCAGTACGAGGACACGTATCGGCTAGCCTATATCCGCGGGCCTGAGGGCATCATTATCGGGCTTGCTGAGCAACTCCGCTAACGCTACCGGGCAGCAATCGAGACCCGGGTCGGCAACGACGAACGAGCGGACATAACCGCTCCCCGTACATAAGGGTGCTTGTGTTCGGAAAGACACACGCGCACGAGCTGCTTCACCGCCGCGGCGTCGGAACGTGCTCTTATCCCGCGCGGAGCGCCGTAAGCGGATCCACCTTCGCCGCCCGCCGCACTGGCACGAGGCACGCCATCGTTGGTAGTTCTTGCTTTAGCGCGACAAACGATCGATCTGCCGCTGTGTCTCCGGGCGCGTGTCGGTCGCCGCGCACCTTCGTCTCACGAGTAGACACATCGAACGGGTCTAGGAACACGTAGCCCCTTGTCGCGAGCGGCATCGTCGTGGCGCGGCACGCGCCATACTCAGTCGGAACGCAGGCTCCGCACCGGATCGATGCGGCTCGCCTTGAGCGCCGGAATCACCGTCGACCCCAGCGCGATCGCGGCGGCGATCGCGGCGGCGGTCACGAGAATGGCCGGATCGGCGGCTCGCATCTCGAACACGCTACTCGCGACGAGGCGTCCGCCGGCGTAGGCCGCGGCGAGTCCGAGCGTCAAGCCAGCCAGCGCGAGACGCTGGCCCTCGGACATGACCAGCCAGAACACCTGACGTCCCGAGGCGCCGAGCGCGATCCGTGTCGCAATCTCACCGCTCCGCTGTGCGACGCTGTCCGCAATGACGCCGTAGATGCCGATCGCGGCCAGTGCCAGGGCCGTCGCTCCGAAGATGAGCATCAGCGTGACGCCGAGCTGCTGCCGGCTCAACGTCTCGGCGAGGATAGCGTCGCCCGTGGTGAAGTTGGCGACGATCTGCGGGTCGAAGCGTTCCAACTCGGCCCGGATGCTCGACACCATCCGTTCGGGGCGGCCGTCTCGCGTCGCGACGACGGCCGATGTCCGAAGAAACGGGAACGGCGCCTGGGCTTGCGACAGATAAAACGTCGGTTCGGCTGCTTCGGCCAGCGATGTATAGCGGGCGTCTTGGACCACCCCGACGATTCGGGTCATCCTCTTGCGATCGACGGTCGGATATCCGTAGGCGAACGACCCGACGAGCGGATCGGACGTTGGATAATACCGGCGGACAAAGGCGCGGTTGACGACTGCGACGGGCTCGGCGCCTTTGCGATCGTCTACGGTGAACGGACGGCCTGCCACCACCTTGATGCCGAGCGCTTCGAAGAATCCCGCCGAGACGAAGCGGGAATGCGCGCCCCGCACCTGGGTCGGATCCGGAGGTTCGTCACGCAGTTCGATGTTCTGGGCGCCGTCACGGTCGGGACGCAGCGGCAGCGTGGACGCCGCGCCCACCGGCGCACCGCCGGATGCGGCCCGCACACGATTCAACATCTCCGACGACCAGGCGAGGGCCGCGTCTGGCTGCGCGAACGAGCGCGTCGTCCGCACGTCGATGACCAGGCGACCCCGTGCGTCGAATCCCGGGTCAATGGATCGGAGGCGCGTGAAGCTTTGGACGAGCCACCCGGCGCCGGCGACCAGGGCGATTGCGAGCGCGATCTCGAGCACGATCATGACGGACATGATGCGTGACGTTCCGCGGCTCGCCGTGGCGCTCCGTCCGCTCTCATTCAGCAGTGTTCTGATATCCGCGCGCGCCAGCCGCCAGGCCGGCGCCATTCCCGTCGTGAGACCGGTCAAGAGGAGGATGACGAGGGTGAAGACGAGGACGCGGACGTCGAATGGCACGGTGTCGAGCCGCGGCAGGCGCGACGCGCCGAGGACGAGCAGGAGCCGCACCGCGACGGCGGCGACGAGCAGGCCGGCGAGCGCCCCGGCCGTCGCCAGCACCATCGACTCGGTCAGCAGCTGGCGGACGACTCGCGCATGGCTGGCGCCGAGCGCCGCACGGACGGTGATCTCCCGCGTCCGCGCCATCCCGCGCGCCAGCATAAGGTTGGTGACGTTGACACAGGCGAGCGCGAGCAGCAATACCGTGGCGCCGAATGCGATGAGCAGGGTGGGGCCGAGATCGCCGACCAGCGACGACAGGAGCGAGCGGACCACGTACTCGCGACCGACGTCGCTCGGAATCGTGCGCGCCAGGCCGTCTATCGCCACCGCCGCCGCGCCGCGCAGCGTCTCGATGGTCACGCCAGGACGCAACCGGACGACGGTCTGGAAATTGTGGGCAACGCCCTGCGGATCGGTCCGCAGGTTGAACCAGAAATCGGTGCCGGTCGGCAGGTCGAGCGCCGCCGGGCCGACGCCGGCGATCGTCACCGTCGCTTGCAGTTCGGCGATGCGAATCATCCGTCCGACAACCCCTGGATCGCGGCCAAAGAGATGGGCCCACGCACGATCCGAGACGACGACCGCAAACGGCGCGTCCCGGCCGCCGACGACGTGGTCCGCATGCGTGAACGATCGCCCGAGGGACGGCGGCAATCCCAGCACGTCGAAGAACCCTTCCGTCACGCCGCTCAACAGGACAGCGGCCGGCGTCCCGTCGTTCCGCATGAACGTCGCTTCGAACGGCTGGTTCGTCAGGCCGGCGGCGCCCACGACGATTGAGCCCAAGCCGTTCAAGGCACCGATCTCGACGCTCGACAGGAGTCCAGTGGTGACGCGGCCGTCAATGAGACGCGTGTGGACGTCGACGAGCTGGTCGGCATGAGGAAAGGGCAGCGGCCGAAGCAGCGTGGCATTGACGGTGCTGAAGATGGCCGTTGAGGCGCCGATGCCGATCGCGAGCGTGGCGATCGCGACGCAGGAGAAGAGCGGCGCCTTTCGGAGCTGCCGACAGGCGTACTGAAGGTCAGTCAGGAACGCGTCCACTGGTTGCCACCTCGTCAAAGGTTCCGCCGCCGCCTTATCCTATTCCGTGGGATCGGCCAAAAGAATGCGACTTCTAGGAGTTGCGATGGTTTGCGGGGGGCATGCGCCGATGGACATTCGGAGCGGGAGCGTGTGCTGGAATCGTCCCCGACGGGACGGCAGTTTACTTCGCGGTCGCACTCGCCCGTATGTTCCAACATGCTATTTATATAGCATGTGCGTTATGAAAATAACAGAACCCCTGGATTGACGTGAAAAGAGGCGACGGCGGCGCGCATCGGCGCTGGTGCTGCTGCGTACCATCAGCCCGACTTTCGTCCACGGATCCACGTTCTGGACGCCGGTGACCCGCGCCGTCAGTTCGAACCAGTTCTCGCCAGACGTCGACATCCACGCCGAGTGAAATGTTGGATCGCCAGCTCGTCACCGCGCAAAGCGTGCGACGACTGGCGGCATCACTGCGCAGGACGTGACGGGCTCGAAGCCACTACGACGTCAGTCGGGACGAATCATGGGTAACGCTCGTCCGAGCTCTCCGCCGTCAGGTGCTGCCGCAAAAACCGCAGTGTCTGGCGAATGATGTCGCGCGATGTTCGGCTGTCGTCGAAGAGATCAAAGGCGTGCGGGCCTTCGGCATGGTTCACGAAGGTAATCGGGAGATTCTCGATAAGCGCGTGACGCATGAAGCTGTCGATGGAGGCATTCATCGCCGGAAACTGGTCGCGTCCAGCCCGCGTGATGAGCAGCGGCACATCGCGTCGAAGATCCCGAACAGTGCGGCCGGCGCCGGGGTTTGCGAAGCCAAACTGCCGCGCCGCGTCGGCGACGTCTGTCGCGCCATCGAGATCGAGCAGACATCCGCAGCCGAACACCGCACAGGCCGGTGCTCGGCTGGCGTCCTGCATGATGGTTGTAAGGGCTGTCGGCACATTTCCAGACACGGCGATGATCCCGACCCGTGCCGGATCGATCCGCAACGATCGAGCGCATTCGTGAATGTGCTCGAAGACGGCCTCGAGATCCGCGACGGGGTCACGGTTCGTGTAAGCGATTGCCACCATGCCCGACCGCGCGATCAGCTGGCACATCGAGATCGTCCAGCCGATCTCCTTGTAGGTCAAGGTGGTCGGACGCGGTTCCATCGTCCCGGGGTAGCCTGCGACGATGATCACCGCGGGCCAGCGACGATCGTGCGTTTCGTCGGCCGGGCAGTAGACGTCCATGCGAAGACGACTCTCCGGCGGGCCGTACGCGACGTCGCGTTGCACGGTCACGGTGTCCATTCCGTCCAACTGCAGGCACACTCGGCGTGTGAAGATGTCACCCGGCGGCGATTGAGCCATCGACCCTCCCAAAAGCGAACGGTGGTTTAGCGAATCGACCTCGAGGCCGCCAGTGTGATGCCTCTTGTGGACCTTGTGTCCACTGGCGATAATGAAATCTACTTGCCCGGCAAGCCCTCCCAGCCCCTTTACTGTCAGCCGTTCGGCCCGCACAATCTTGGCGCCGCGCCACCGTAGTCGGAACTGGAGTTCCCACGTGCCGATAGTAATGACGAACACCCACGAGATCGTGCCGAAAGAGGCGCGCCCGACGGCCCCACTTGCATCGCAGCGCGACCACGCTGGCAGTCATGACCTGATTGTCAGGACCTACGCCGTCTGACACCAATGAAGGAAGCGGGTGATTTGTGGCGTCCGCTGCGGACGCCGATCTTCCGTCAGCTGCTCCTTGCAGACGTCGTGTCGGATATCGGCACGTTCATGCAGGGCGTCGGGTCGGCATGGTTGATGGTGTCGATCGGCGCGAGCCCGCTTTTCGTCGCACTGACGCAGACCGCATCGACGCTTCCCTTCTTCCTCTTCGCGCTTCCGGCCGGCGCGATCGGCGACATCGTCGATCGTCGGTCACTCATTTTGTACGCCGAGATATGGATGCTCTGCGTCGCGATGGCAATCGCGGTGACGACGATCGGGGGGCTGATGACGCCGTGGATGCTGCTGGCGATGACGTTCGCGTTGTCTGCCGGGGATGCGGTGGAATCACCGACCTGGCGGGCGGTGCTGCCGGAACTCGTGCGCACGGAAGATCTGCCGGCGGCGTCTGCGCTCAATGGCATCGAATTCAACATCGCCCGGGCCGTCGGACCAGCACTCGCCGGCGCGTTGATCGCCGCGGCGGGCGTGGGTGCTGCGTTCCTCGTCAACGTCGTCTCGTTCTTCGGCGTCATCGTCGTCGTTGCGCGATGGAAGCGCCCCTCGCGGGCGCGAACCGCGCCGCCGGAAACGCTGCCGGGGGCGACGGTCGCCGCGATCCGGTACGTTCGCAACGTCCCGGCCACGCGCGGCCTGATGCTTCGGTCGGGTGTGGTGATGTTCTTCGCCAGCGCGCCGTTCGCCCTGCTACCGGCGATCGCCCGCGGCGTGAGCGGGAGCGCGATTGGCTACGGCGTACTGCTCGGGTGCTTCGGCGTGGGCGCGGTCGGCGGTGCGCTGATCATGCAGTGGGGCCGGACACGAGCGTCGAATGAAGCCATCGTGTCGACAGCGGTCGTCATCCTCGGGTGCACGATCGTGGCGCTCGCCGGCGTGCACAACCTGCCCGGCCTGATGGCCGTGATGCTCGTCAGCGGGGGAGCGTGGATTGCGTTCATCTCGCTCGCCAACGCGCTCGTCCAGACGATGGCGCCGGACTGGGTTCGTGCACGCGTGCTGGCGATCTTCATGCTCATCACGCAGGGAGGATTGGCGGCGGGCAGTGCGATATGGGGCACGCTCGCGGCTCGCGCGAGCATCGACACGGCGCTTGTGTGCGCCGGCCTCGGCACGATCGCGACGACGGCGCTGGGACTGTGGATGCGGCTGCCCGACGGCGCCGGCGACGTCAGTCCATGGAACCACTGGCGCATGCCGGCAATCGGCCCGAACGTCGTGCCCGGACTCGAGGACGGGCCGGTACTCGTGACTGTCGAATACCGCGTCGACGAAGAGCACGCCAGTGCATTCCTCCTCGCGATGCGGAACTACGAGCGCGTCAGGCGCCGCGATGGGGCGTCACGGTGGGATCTGTATCGCGATCTCGAACAGGCCGGCGTGTACCTCGAGACATTCATCGTCGTGTCCTGGGCGGAACACCTGCGTCAACACGAGCGGCTGACGCGAGGCGATCGCGATCTCGAACAGCTGATCGCGTCTCACGCACGGGGAGAACCGATCGTGCGTCATCTCATTCAGGCCGAATCCAGGGAATGAACGAGAACAGCGGGAGCAAGGCAGCCGCGTAACCCATTGCGGACCTGGCGGATGACTCGCGGAGCATTCCGGGGGGCTGTTCGCGTTTGGGCGGCGGTAGAAAGTGCGCGCATCGATCATGACGCGACAGGGTTGAAGCTGGCCGGACTGGACGATGATCGTCGACAGGATCGCGGAGCCTCAGGGTAGACTTTCGGCTATCTAAACCGATCATGCTCCGCGATGCCCCGCCCATCCGCTCCGAGGATCTCGATCCGCCGCGCTACGTCATCGTGTCCGCGCGCGTCAGCCCGATGGTGGAACTGGCACGCTGGCTGTTCGAACGCCATCGCATTCCGTACGAGGAAGAAGGGCACGCGCCGTTGCTGCACGTGCCGTTCACGCTGTGGCGGCGCGGCGGCGTCGAGGTCCCGGTCGTCGTGAGCGCCGCGCAGACGTGGAAAGGTGCCCGCGAGACGCTGCATGGACTCGACAGCCGGCTGCGCGCCGGCGAACGGCTCTTCGGTGAAGAGCCCGCCGAGCGGGAGCGCAACATCGCATTCGTCGAGCAGTTGTTGAACCGCCTGCTGGTCCAAGTCCGTCGGTTCGCGTACTTTCACCTGCTGCCACTCCGGCGCGTCGTCTTTCCAGTGGTGGTGGACGGCATCCCGGATTGGGAGCGCGCGGCGATTGCCATGGCGTTCCCGCTGTGGCGCCGTCTGATGGGGCGCGCACTCGATTTCAGCGACGGCGCCATCGCGGACGCGCGGCCGAAGATTGAAGAGGCGTTCACGATTGTCGAGGCGGAGCTCGCGGCGCGCGGCACGCCGTTTCTCGGTGGTGACACACCGAACGCGCTCGACATCATTTTTTCCGCCCTGGTCGCGCCGCTGACGCTGCCGCACGGCTACGGATCGAAGCTGCCGGCGCTCGACGCGCTGCCGCCCGAGCTGCGACAGTTCGTGGATTCGCTGCGCGCACGCCGGGCCGGGCAGCTCGTGTTCGATACCTACGCCGCCGCACGGCCGTTGCCACAGGCGCGTCTGAAACGCCCGCGCCGCGGCCGCAGCCTGGCGCAGCGCCTCTTCGGTCCCGCCGCGTTTCGCGCGGCCGCCCGCGCCGCGGTCGCCTGGGGCGCTCCAATCGTCGTCAAGCGCTTCGCGCTGGTGTCGCGCTGGGCCGACGTGCAGCAGGTGCTCGAGCACGATCTGGCCTATCGCATCGCGCCGATCAACGGGCCGAACTTCCACACCATCAGCGGCGCGTTCGTGCTCGGTCTCGATCGCGGCGCGCAGTTCGCGCGCGAGCGACGGCACATGTACGACGCGGTGTCGCGGATCGACCTCGAGGATCTGCGCGCGCAGATCAGAGGCGAAGCCGACCGGATCATCGCGGACGCGCTTGGGGCCGGCGACCGCCTCGACGTCGCCCACGGCTACGCCCATCCGGTCGCAGCGCGCACCGGCGCGTCGCTGTTCGGCATCGCCGGTCCGACCGAGGCGGATCTCATGCGCGTATGCCGTTCGCTCTTTCATTTCAGCTTTCTCGCGAATCCGAACGAGACGCGGGTCGCGGCACGCGCCGGCCGCGCTGCCGAAGAACTGCGTGGCTGGATGGTGGACGAGATCGGCCGGCGGCGGTGCCATGGGATCCGGACCGACGACGTGCTCGGACGGCTGCTCGATCTGCAGGAGGAGAGCGGCGCGCCGCTCGACGCGGACGTGGCGCGCCGCATCCTCGTCGGCCTGCTCGTCGGCGCAATCGATACCACCGCCCCGACCGTGCCGCGGATCGTCTGCGTGCTCGCGTCCGACCCGGCACTGCTCGCGCGTGTCCGGCGCGATCTTGATGACCCGGCGAGGATGGCCGGCTGGTGCTGGGAGGCGCTGCGCATGTGGTCGCCGGCGCCGGTATTGTTCCGCCGTACGCCGGCGCCGGTGAGTCTCGCCGGCCGCACGATACCGGAAGGCTCCAAGGTGGCAGCGTTCACGCAGGCGGCGATGTTCGATCGCGGCGCCTTTCCACTGCCGCGGCAGTTCGATCCCGCGCGGCCGCTGCACCACTACATGAACTTCGGAGGCGGCCTGCACCCGTGTGGCGGCCGCGGCGTCAATGGCGTGCAACTGCCCGAGCTCGTGTCGCGACTCCTCAGGCACGACATCGTCGCCGTCGGCACGCCGCGATTCGTGGGTCCGTTTCTCGACGAGCTCGTCGTCACCATCCGGAGGGCGCACCAGTGAGCCACACGCTCGTCACGATCATCTGTCCGTTGGCGCAGGACCACGTCGAACGCGCGCGTGATCTGATCGAAGCGCTGGGCAATCCCGCCGGGGAACGGGTGCACGCCGCGTTCGAGGCCATCGCCGATGAACCGGGCAATCTCGCCATTCATTTCGCCAGCCTGACGGTGTTTCCGGCGACCCGCGGCGGCGGGCATCTGTTGTTCGAGTTCTCGGCGGACGGCCCGCGCGACCCGCTGATCGCCGCGCTCGCAAAGCACCTCGGCCCGTTCGTGCAGGACGCCTACGCGCTCACCGCCGATCGCGGCGGTGCGCCGCTGGCCGGCTACTGGACGGCGCACGTCGTGGAGGTCGGTCAGGGATTGTTCGACAACGCCGGTGTCGTGTTCGCCGGGACGCCGGGCCTGTCCGTCCGCCGCATCCGTCAGGAACGGGCGCTGCGGGAGTACCTGAAGACGCTGGTCGAGGAAACGGCGGCGCCGTTCACATCGGCGCTGGCCCTGCTCGAGCGGGTGCGCCACGCGCTCGAGCAGAATCCCACCTTCTCATGGGCGCTCGAAGCGGATGACGTCGCGGCGCTGCAAAGTGAGCGGACAGGCGTCAGCTCATACGTTCGGATCGGGCTGAACATTGTCAGGATGTATCTGTGGCCGCTGGGTGTGCCCGCGGTGCTCCTGTTCGGGCTCGCGTTGCTGGCTGACCGCAGCGCCGCCGGCATGACGCGGGCGGTGATGGTCGGCTGGGACGCGTTGATTGCGACGCTGCTCGCGACGGTGGCCGCGCTCGGGATTGCGTATCTCGTGTTCCGCAGGCAGGAGACGCGCGACCAGCCTGATCATCGCGCCCCCGACCCGCAAAAAATCGCGGCGATCGTCGCGCGTGAGAACTTTCACGCTCACAACCATCTCGCCGCGGTGTCGGTGATCAAGCCTGGCCTCCTGCGCCGCGCCGCGCTCAAGGCGGTCTTTGCCGCGATCGCGCAGCTGGCGACGAACCTGTTTCGGCCCGGCTGGCTGGGCACGCTCGGTACGATCCACTTTGCGCGCTGGGTGCGCGTGCCCGGCACGCGCGATCTGATCTTCCTGTCCAACTACGGCGGCAGCTTCGAGAGCTATCTTGAAGACTTCATCACCATCGCGCACGCCGGTCTGACCGGCGTCTGGTCGAACACCGAGGGATTTCCGCGCACGTCGAACCTTGTGCAGCAAGGTGCGAGCGACGGCGATTTCTTCAAGCGGTGGGCGCGCCGGCAGCAGGTCCCCACCGGCTGCTGGTACTCGGCGTATCCGCAGTTGACGACGACGAACATTCGCACCAATGCGGCGATCCGCCAGGGGATCGGCACGATTCTGACCGAGGAGGAGGCGCGGCGCTGGCTGCTGCTCTTCGGCGCCGCTCCGCGCCCTGCATCCGCGCTGGAGGTGAACGAAATCCAGAGCCTCGTCTTCGGCGGCCTGGGATTCCTGAGGTACGCGACGTGCATCGGCTTCGCGTTGGGCGAGAGCGGCGCGCGCGAATGGCTCGCGCTCGTACGCGACCAGGTGTCGTTTGGCGACGGCCGCAAGCTCGGCGACTGCGCGATCACTCTCGGCCTGGCGCCGTCGACGCTTCGAAAACTGGATTTACCGGAGGAGGCGCTGGCGACGTTTCCCTCGGCATTTCTGCAGGGCATGGCAGCGCCGTCGCGCTCGCGCATTCTCGGCGACGATGGGCGCAGCGCGCCGTCGGCATGGCGGTGGGGCGCGGACGGGAACGCGCTGGACGGCGTCCTGCTCTTGTACGGCGTCACGTCCGACGCGCTCGAGCGCACGCGCCGCGCCGTGGGCGAGCAGCTTCGCGCCCACGGCCATCGCGCCGTCATGGAGATCCCGTTCGTCGATCTGCCCGACAGGACGGCCACGACCCGCGAGATCACGCAGGCCAAGCTGGAGCCGTTCGGGTTCGTCGACGGTGTCTCACAGCCCGCCATCCGCGGTACCTACAAGGCGCTGCGCGGCGCCGATCCGATCCATCTCGTCGAGGCCGGCGAGTTTGTCCTCGGCTATCCCGACAACCGGGGGAACCTGCCCGCAGGTCCGACGCTCGACGCGATCCACGATCCGGACAACGTCCTGCCGATCGCGACCACGCCGCAGCACGGCTTTCAGCGGCCGATCGTCAACGACGATCGCGATCTCGGCCGCAATGGGACCTTTCTCGCGATCCGCCAGCTCGAACAGGACGTCGACGGGTTCTGGCGGTTCTGCGCCGACACGGCCGGCCGCCTGCACGCCCAGTTTCCTGAATGGGGGGGCGTGCGGCCGGAGTTCGTGGGCGCGAAACTGATCGGCCGCTGGCCCGACGGCTCGTCGGTGGTGCGCTTTCCGTATCAGCCGGCCAGCGAAGTCGATCGCGAACAGCCGCTGATTCGTCCGGGCCAGGGCCCGGTCGACCAGGTCGAGGCGCTGCTGCCGCGCGCCGTCCTGCCGCCGCAGCCGCCGGCGCAGCCGCAAGCCGTCAGCGCGGCACGCTCGCACCGCACGGTGCCGGTGAAGTTCACGCGCGAGGACGTGCGCGACATCGCCGCGAAGCCGGACAACGACTTCCTGTTCGGCGCCGAAGATCCACAGGGACTCCGCTGTCCCTTCGGCGCTCACATCCGCCGCGCCAATCCGCGCGAGAGCTTCGCGCCCGGATCGCAGGAACAGCTCGCGATCACCAACCGCCACCGGATCCTGCGCGTCGGCCGCCGTTACCGGCCGGCCGACGGCGAGCGTCCCGGCCTGTTCTTCATGTGCCTCAACGCGGATCTCGAACGGCAGTTCGAGTTCGTGCAGCAGACGTGGCTGCAGGCGCCGTCGTTTCACGGGTTGATGGACGAGCGCGATCCGATTGTCGGCTCACGTCATCCGGATGCACAGACGCCTGACGACGGCTTCAGCCTGCCGACGCGAGAGGCGCCGGTGCGCTTCGACGCGATGCCGGAATTCGTCCGTACGCTCGGCGGCGGCTATTTCTTCGTGCCCGGACGTTCGCTGCTGCGGTACCTGGCGTCGAACGCCGGATCGAAAGAGCGGACCTTGGCCGGCGGACTCCCGCCATAAAAATTGTCGATGTAAACGTAACTATTATAACGGTGACAACGTCCCGCAAAACCATCTCCGACGACGATCTCGTGGCGGTGGTGAAGGCGGTGAACGAAGCCGCCGTCATGCAGACGTTGCGCGTAGGCCAACGCCGTCGCGCGTCGCGCCAGCCTGAGCGATCCAGCGACCGCCGAGGATCGCTTCGAGCCCTCCCCCCGCACGCCTCACCCCTGCGCAAAGAGATTGACGACAGCAGATTCGCCACCTGGAGCGGGGGAGACATGTTGATGCGTTCCACCGGTTGGCGATCGAAGCCAGCCGCGGATACAACGGCGTGCGCAGGTGTGCTCGTGTCATTTCCTCACTCGCGGTCTCCCACGCCATCTGGTCTCGATTGTAGCGGCCGCCCAGGACAGCCACTCCGTCTCTTCCTGTTCAACCTGAGCCTCACTCGTCAGGCGCGCGTCGACGCTGTGGGTTTCGAGAGCAAGAATCGGAGTGCAGGAAGACTGCCCGGACACTAATCTCGTCGCGTCGCCATTCGTTCCAGGGCCTGCGGCCATCCGCCATCCGCGGGCCCTGTCTAACAACAGCAGGCGCGCGAAGGAATGCATCATGTCGAAAGAACAGGACAACAAAGGCATCGTCGGTCGATGGTTTACCGAATTCTGGGGCAACACCTGGAATCCCACAGTCGTCGACGAACTCTGCACGGCCGACATCCTCTTGCAGTACTCCCTGCATGCGCCACGCCGCGGTCGTGCGGATGTGAAGGCCTTCATGGCCGCGTTCCGCGAAGCGTTCCCTGATCTGAGTTTCGCGGGCGCCGCGGATCTCATCGCCGAAGGCGACTACGTCGTCGGTCGGTGGGTGGGCGGTGGCACGCACACGGGCCCGGCCTTCGGCGACTTTCTCCACGGTTCGCTGCCGGCGGGCTCTGGCCGGAAGATGCGGTTTACCGGAACGACAGTCCTGCGTGTCCAGAACGGCAAGATCGCCGAGGAGATCGGACTCGACGACGGCGTAACGGCATTGACGCAACTCGGCCTCATACGCGCCGCATGATCGAACAGTGCGGCCAATATCGCCGCGGCGACAATCCGGACCGACCGACGATGTGAGACGAACTGGACCGAAGCGTCACGCTCGGTCCGGTTCATCCCGCTGCTCAGCGCGTCCGCGGCTTGCGCGCCGATTGAAGCTATCACCCCGGGCCAGGAGCAGGTCATGCATTCAACAATGAGTCGCGACCACAAGACCATCGTCGACCGATGGTTCACGGAATTCTGGGGCAAAGCCTGGAATCCAAACATCGTCGACGAACTCGGCGCGCCAGACATCCTGCTGCAGTATCTGCTGCAGGCGCCGCGCCGCGGCCGCGCGGACGTGAAGACGTTCATGACCGAGTTCCGCGGCGCGTTTCCCGACCTGAACGTCACGGGAGCCGAGGACTTCGTCTGCGAGGGCAATTATGTGGTTGGACGGTGGGAAGGCTGGGGGACTCACACGGGGCCCGCGTATTGTGACTTTCTTGTCGGTTGCCTTCCGCCCGCGTCCACTCAGAAGATGCGATTCTCGGGTACGACCGTGCTCCGGATCTCAAACGGCAAGATCGCAGAGCAGATCGGCCTCGACGATGGCGTGACGGCGTTGCTGCAACTCGGTCTCAGGGGCTCGGCATGATCGAGTCGCAGGGACGCAACCAATCAGACATCGTCACGTTCGTCATTCCGCCTGACTCGTTCGCCACGGGCCAACCCTATTTCCGAGGGGTCTTCTTAGGTCGTCGGCGATTGGCCACACCGGCCAATCCATTGGCCGATCCTGCTAGAATCATTGAAATGGCTAAGCATTCCTCTCACATCCTCGACATGGCGCGCAAAGGCGCGGAACACAAGTACGAAGAGTTGAAGGCGGAAATGGCCGCCCTGGTGAAGAACTTCCCGCACCTCACCGGTCGCAAGGGCGGCATGGCGAGTGTCGCCCCACTTGCGTCGAAAGGCGGCAGGGCAGCGGGGGCGCCAGTCGCAGGCGAGCCCGCGCCGCGGCAGCGGCGGAAGATGTCAGCGAAGGCGCGGAGAGCGATCTCCGAGGCTCAGAAGAAGCGGTGGGCCAAGCAGAAGGCGATCTCGAAGTAGGGATTCCAGGTTTAACCGGCGAGGACGAAGCCGGCGAAAGCAACCCGCGGACTCTAAACCGATCCGCGACTGAAGGTGGGGGAGGTCGAGGCGAGTGATGTGACCCCGCGGCGAGTTACGCGAAACCGGCCGTTGCGTTCATCGATGATCGGTTTTACTCTATTGCATGCCCGAATTGCGACCCTTCCACCGACTGATCATCCGGTCACTGCCCGCTGTCTGGGCGATGCTCTTGATCGCGCCTGCGGCCCGGGCCGACTGGCAGTACACCCACTGGGGGATGACTCCGGAGCAAGTGGTGGCCGCGTCGAAGGGAACAGCTAAGTTGCTGCCCGAAAAGGACCGTCCCCGGCTTCCCCCGTTTGTGACCGCAGCCAAGGGTGACTATCAGGATGGGCCGCTGCAACTGCGCGCGACGTTCCTGTTCAACATTGCGACCAACGGCTTGACCTGCGTGTACTACGGCGTGAGCAATCACGTCTATGATGACGCGTTCAAGGCGGCACTCACCAAACAATACGGGCCGCCGAAGACAACGTCCGGACCGGCATTCCTCGGGATGACCACGTTGGCCTGGAAAACGCCGACGGATCAGATCGAAGCAACCTTTTCCAAAGACGATCCTGCCCATGCGGAGCAGTGCAGCCTCAAGAAATAGGCTTCGCTAGCCGCGCGGCGCCGGCCGCGCGGCGGCGACCTTCTTCGTCATTTCGGCAATAGCCGACTGCAGCGCCTTTCCCAGAGGCGAGTCGAGAAAGTTCCGGTAGCTGTCATTTCCCCAAGCGCCAAAGGTCGTGTAGGCCGTTCCGCCGAGGGCGTTGTTCGAGTTGTTGACGGTGACGCGCTCGCTGAAGAGGCGCTGCCCAGTCGCCACGTTGTACAGCTCACCTTGCAGAGTCACCGTGGCCTTCATGCGACGGACGGTCAGGTTGCCGGACTGACCTTTGATCGACGGGATCCAGCCGCTTTTGTTCGACTCCTCAGCTTTGGCTTCGAGAACGGTGCCCATGAACACCAGGTCGACGTGCTGCTCCTTGCCGAGCGCGATCGCCTTTTCGGCGTCCAGTGCGTCGGCTTTGTCACTCGCCAGCATCCGGGGTTGCAGGTTCGTCGAGTGCACCATCTCTGACAGCATCGTCCGGCCGACGTCCGTGCCGGCCGCGCGGTTGCCCGACGCTGTCGCGTCGGCGAACGGCAGAATGCCAACTTTGAGGGCGCTGCTCGGATCGGGCTGCCGGATAGTTTGGCTCTGTCCAGCGGCGAGGCCGGCGAGCCCACACAGGGCGACCGCGGCAAGGGTGAGAAGGCGGCGCGCATCGGCGCGGTGACCGTTATTGAACGACGTCATGGCTGCTCTCCAGTCGTCACAGGATCTCACGAAGCGCTCTACCGCCACGCCATGGTACGTCCAGACGAGCGAACTCCGTCGCAAAGAATCGATCGACATCGGCGTTTGCGGCACGTTAGTATCTGGCGCCCACCGCCCGGCGATCCTTCGGGGTGGACCGCAATATCGCCGCGCCAGAAATCGCGGTCACATGGACGGCGCGGCCACGCGCACGGCTGTCGAACGTGTTGACCCGTTCTTCTTACCGCCTGCGCGAATCGCTCGTCAGCCAGGTGGTCAACGACACGCGGAAAGGCCGCGCACGCAACCGTCGCGCGGAACTCGTGAGAAGGAGTGACCGAATGACGTTCCCACGGATGGCTGCGACGTTGAGCGGCGCGGACAAAATCGCCGCCGATAAGAATCCGCAGTGCCAGCTCTTTACGCCCGCAGACTTCGGCAGCAATTCCATCGTCGCCGAGATCAGCGGCGGCGGAGCCACTGAAGCGTCCGCGATCGCGCTGCTGAAAGAAACCATCAAACGCGAGGCCGGCCAATGAGCGTGGCCCGCTTACTCGCGCTCCTGCTGTTCGGCGCCATCAACGTTGCCGGCACTCCGGCGCAGCTCAAACTTGGGATTCTGCCGTTTGCCGATGCCACGGCGTCGGGAAACCAGGCGGCTGGTGCCGACGTCGCGCGGACAATGCTGGCCGAGGTGGTGCACTCGACCGAGATGCAGCCGCGCATCCTCGTCCCCGGGGGAGCCGCACGAGTCGACGCTCTCGACAGCGACTCGGCGATCGCCCTCGGGCGCGCGCAGCATCTCGATCTCGTCTTCATCGGCACCGTACTCGACGCCAAAACGGAGGAATCCAACAAAGGCGGTTGGATCCCGTCGATTAAGGGTCAGTCGGCGGCGGTAAATGTCCGGCGAGTGAAAGCGGCCGTCACGCTGCAAGGCGAGTTGTACGACGTGGCAGCCGGACGGCGCCTCTTCAGCGTGCGGCTCACGGGCAACGACTCCAACACGTCCGTCGGCGGAACGACGTACACGACGTTTGGCTCCTGGGGCAGCGACAATTACCAGAACTTCCTGAGCTCACCACTTGGAAAAGCGTTGCAGGCGGCCCTCGTCGACATGACCAAGAAGATCGCCGCGGCGCACGTGGATTCCCCGGCACGATGACGACCCACCGAACGCGCATCCTCGTCCTGCTCTGCACGGCCGTCGCCGTTGCCGCCGGGTGTAGCCGGCGGCCGCCGTCACGTTCGGCGCAGGTACATCAGCTGAAGAAGAGTGAGCTGAGTGTCGCCGAACAGAAATACGGCGTCGCGCCGATCCCTGACAAGTCGGTCACCTACCAACCCGACGTGATCGTCGTCGGCGGCGGTGCGGATGCCGTCCGGTCACTCAGCTCCAGCGGGATCACATGGACGATCGACGCCCATGCGCCTCGTGCGGCCGAGCTTGCCGAAGGCAAAATCATTTTTCTGACGAATCTTGCCGTCGGGCGTGTGCTCGACGTGCGCAAAGACGGCGATAACCTCGCGGTCACGCTTGGCCCCGTGACGCTCACTGACATTATCCGCCAGTGCGACATCCGCATCGACGCGATGCCGATCGACTTCACGGACGCGATCGCGTTCACCGTGCCCGATCTGCCCGGGCGTGTGGCTCCAGCCGCATCCGCGGAATTGCGGCCGTCGAACGGCATCGAGTCGCACGTCGAGCGCGTTTCGTACGCCCCCCAATCCGGCTCGGCGCCGCCGCCGGTGCGTGATGTCTCGAACCTCGTCAACTTCAAGGTCGTGCCCACCGCAGACGCACGGGGAATCGGTGTGCGCGGCACTTCGGATGGCGGCGGCTTGAAGATGACGTTCGAAGCGCTGGTGCGCATCCAGAAACCGACGCTCGATGCGAAGATCCGCATTACCGACGGCGGAGGTCTCCAGGAAGCCATGCTCACGCTCGGAGGCGCCGCCGGCCTGACGCTGGTATTCGATGCCGGCACCGACGTCGGCCTCAAGGCGAACGTCAATGGGCGGCTGCAGGCCACGCCCGATTTCGTGATGCATATTGCGGCCGTTGGACCGGTGCCGATCGCGCTAACCATCCGACAGCAGCTCATCATCAAGACGGCGCTGGGCGTCAGGAATTCCACACTGAAAGCGCGCGGCGACTATCTGTTCCATGGCTCGTTCGGGGTTGGCTACGACGGCAAACAGTGGGGCCTGTACGGTCCCGTCGGGTTCTCGCCGAAGACGACCCTCATTCAGACGACCGAGGGTGTCTCGCTTGGCGCAATGGGCGTGAATATGACGCACCAGATGAGGGTCGTCGCCGGCGTCGGCGCATTGGGCTTTGCCGCGGGGCCGCACTTCGCGCTGAACACGGGCGTGGGTATCTACCAAGGCTCCGATCTCGTCCAGCCCCCCTGCCGGCAGGCAACACTCCACATCGGCATGTCCGGAGGTATCGGCTACCTGATGCCCAAGCCGGTGACCGATGCCATCAACTTCATCCTCGGCGAGCTCCACATCCACTATCGGGTCGCGGGCGCAGGCAGTATCGACAGCAAACCGATGACCATCATCGATCAGTCGTCGAAGTTGGCCGGGTGTCCGGCCGATCAGGGGTGATGAACATCGCGGTTTCCACACCCGTGAGTCGGGCGTCGGCGAAAATGTGACGACAAGAAGAGGTCACGTTCGACTCGTCGTGATCGGCGCGACCGCCTGCGAATTCCACCAGGCTTAGAACGATGCCTGTCGTGCAGCGCGACTCGGCAGATCAACCGCCGTCCTCTTCCTCGGCGTCGAGCACCCACGCGACCCGGAAGAAATACCCGGCGGCGAGCGCGGCGCACGCGGCGACGATCAACGCCTGACCGAGAGGGCTGGTGAGTTTCTGCTGCCACTCCGTAAGGATGGCGCCCGACGCGCCCATCATCACGCCCATGCCGTGCTGCATCGACCGCGCGTAGCCGAGCGCATTCGTGTCGTCGAGCGCGGGATCCGCGGCGCGCGTCTTGACCGCGTAGACGGTCGCCGCGCCAGCCATCCCAATCCCGAGGACCGCCCAGCCGATCGCGCGCAGTCGATCGGATCGTTTGTCCGGCAGCAGCGAGGCCACCTGGTTATTCGATTTCAATCGCGATGCGGTCCGCCGGCTGGTCGCTCACGTTGCGCTCCGTGTGCGTCGCCGCGCCGGCCACTCGGACGTCATCGGCCTCGGCGCCCGGCTGATCGTTCAGCGTCGATATCACGCACGATAGGATCATTCGTGTGACGTGCATCCGTCGATTATGACCACTCCGCCCGTATAATCCACCCGTTTGACTATGCAGAAGAAAACCCTCATCGGCGTCCTTGCGCTCGGGCTCGGCGGATCCGGCATGGTCCCGCGAATCGTGGCCGCGGCACCGGTCGGATGTGAAGAGCTCGCCGGAAAATCGTTACCGAACACGACAATCCTCTCGGCGGAGTCAATTCCTGCCGGCGGGTTCACGCTTCCCGGTAGCGGGAATGCGGCGGCCACTGCCGCGTTCAGCACGCTGCCGGCGTTCTGTCGCGTCGTCGCGCGGCTGACGCCGACGCCCGACTCCGACATTCGCGTCGAGGTGTGGCTGCCGCGGGCCGGATGGAACCGCAAGCTGCAGGCGGCGGGCAACGGCGGGCTCGGCGGAACGATTCCGTATCCCGCGCTCGCCGCGGCGGTTCGCGCCGGCTATGCGGCGACCGCCACCGACACCGGCCACGTCGGCGGCAATGCCGACTTCGTCGCGGGCCATCCGGAAAAGCTGATCGACTTCGGCTACCGCGCGATTCATGAAATGACCGTCTCGGCCAAGGCCCTCGTCGCGGTGCACTACGATGCGCGACCGCAGCGCTCCTATTTCAGCTCGTGCTCCACAGGGGGCCGTCAGGCGCTCGTCGAGGCGCAGCGTTATCCCGACGACTTCGACGGCATCGCCGCCGGTGACGCTTCGTGGGATCAGATGCGACTCTACGCGGCACGCGTCGCGCTGAACGTGTTCGTCAATCGCGATCCGGCAGCGGTGATTCCTTTCAGCAAGTACCCGATGATCCACAACGCGGTGCTGAACGCGTGCGACGCCGCCGACGGTGTCCACGACGGCGTGATCGAGGATCCGGCCCGCTGCCGCTTCGACGTTGCAGCGTTGACGTGCGCCGCCGAGGATCGCGCGGATTGTCTGACCAGGCCGCAGGTCGACACCGCCAAGGCGATGACCTCGCCGATCGCGGATCCGCGCACCGGCGCCGTGCTGCATCCGGGCCGCTACTACCCGGGGTCGGAGCTGGGTTGGGGCGGTGTCGCCGGTCCGGCGCCGTCAGGGGAGTCGCTCGAAGGCATGCGGAAGATCGTCTTTACCCCCGGCTGGGACTATCACGCCATCCGCCTGCCCGACGATGTGGACCGGGCGGTGCGCGCGGACAACGGTTTGCTTTACGCCGGCGATCCCAATCTTGCGCCGTTCTTCCGCCGCGGCGGCAAGCTGCTGATGTATCACGGCTGGGCGGATCCGCTGGTCACGCCGGATGCGAGCCTGATCATGTTCAAGCGGATCAACGACGCGGTCGGAGCCGCCGCCGCGAATGCGCTCGCGCTGTTCATGGTGCCGGGCATGGGCCATTGCCAAGGTGGACCGGGCACCGACGTGTTCGACAAAGTCTCGGTGATCGATCAGTGGGTCGAGTCGGGCGCCGCACCGCAGTCGATCGTCGCGTCGCACATGACCGGCACGACCGTCGATCGAACCCGCCCGTTGTGTGCGTATCCATTGACGGCGCACTACATCGGCAGCGGCAGTACGGACGAGGCGCGAACCTTCCGCTGCCAGGCGCCCTAGAGCAGGTAGCGCGCGACGTAGTCGTTGGGTGGTGCGACATGGCGAAGCGGCGACCCTGACTGTGTTCGGACCTCGGCCGTTCCATCCTCAAGCCTGACGCGCGGTCGGTTGAGCAACGATGACGCCACGGGGATTGTTGTCGCGTCGTTATCAGTCGCGGAGCGCGAGATCCGCGCGCGCGCTGAGCAGCGGATCCCGTTTGCTGACAACGGCGAGGTAGAGCATTCCTGCTTTCAGATCCGCAGCCTCTGGTTCCGACAACATCACCGCTCCGTAGACGCGCGCCGACGGTGACTTAGTGAGGATGTGCCCGACGCCGCCGTTCGCGCGGTTCACTCGGCGATGGAGATACACGCCGGCGATCTGCTCGAGCGATGTCGCGGGCAGTGCGATGTCGTACCCGAGGCGGCGCGTCTGCGCGTCGAACGTGAAGCGAGCGGCCGCGGTGAACGGGACCGCGCCTTTGGCTGTGACTTCGAAGCTCGAGCGGCTGGCGCTCGCCGACGCCGCCGCAACGGGCCTTCGATCGACTGACGGGGGCTTGCGATGGCGCGTCGCCTGCTCGAACGCGTACGCGATCGCGATCAGCGTCGACTCGGCGAACGGACGGCCGAGCAGCTCCATGCCGACCGGGAATCCGCCTGGCGTGAATCCGGCCGGCACGTTCATCGCCGGGAATCCTGTCTGCGGCGACAGCGCCTCGTTGCTGCCGAGTTGATTGCCGCCAATCACCGGCGCGATCCTTCTCACGATCGGATACACGAGCGCGTCGAGGCGGCTGTCGTCCATGACCCCAAGCACCGCCTGTCCCAGTATCTCGCGCGCGGCGAGACGGCGCCGGTGTTCGTCGCTCTCGAAGTAATCGTCGGCTGTTCGGTTCGCGAGGTCGAGTATGCCTTGGAGCTCCGCGACGTGTAGTCCAGACGCGAGCAGCTCCTCGACCGATGCGACCGGCGCGCCGGAGGTCTTCAAGTAGCCGCCGAGCGACGCCTTGATCTCCTGCAGGAAGACATCGGACGCCGCGATCATCGCGGCGAGATTCGGGATCGCGACGTCCACCGCCGTGGCGCCGTGTGCTTTCATCTCGTCGACCGCGCGCTTCACCACCGCGGCCACTTCCATGTCTTCTGGCGCGCCGCCGAAATACTCCGTCAGTACGCCGATGCGCGCGCCCTTGAGCGCATGGCGTTTGAGCGACGACGTGTACAGGCGCGGAATCTTGCCGTTGCCGTTCGCGGTGACCGGATCGTTGGCATCATAGCCGGCCGTCGCATCCAGGAGCAGGGCGATGTCTTCGACTGTCCGCGCAATCGGTCCGCCGACGTCCTGTGTGCGGCTGAACGGAATGATGCCGGCGCGGCTCGAGAGTCCGATTGTCGGCCGGAGGCCCACGACGTTGTTATGGGAGCTCGGGATGCGGATGGATCCGGCCGTGTCGGTGCCGAGGGTGGCGGCGGCGAAGTTCATCGTGGCGGCGACAGCCGAGCCGCCGCTGCTGCCGCCTGGGGCGCGCGTCAGGTCGTACGGGTCGAGCGTCTGTCCGCCGATCGAACTCACCGTCGTCAGGCCCAGCGCGAGCTCGTGCAAATTCACTTTGCCCAGGATCACCGCGCCCGCGTCCCGCAGCCTTCTCACCTGAAACGCGTCGTCTTTCGGCTGATGACCAGACAGCGCGAGGCATCCGCCTGTCGTCGCGCTGTCGTTGGTGTCGAAGTTGTCTTTCAGGAGAATGGGGATGCCATGCAGCGGGCCGCGCGGGCCCTGCCTCCGGCGCTCCTCATCCAGCTCGCGCGCGTACCTCTCCGCGTGCGGGTTCATCGCGATGACTGCATTCACGCACGGTCCCAACTGGTCGTACGCCGCAATGCGATCCCGGTAGAACACCACCAGCTGCGCCGACGTCAGCTGTCCCGCGGCCATGGCGCGCTGCAGTTCGCGGATGTTCTTCTCGAGCGGGTCGAAGCCCGCCGCGCCCAGCGCGCGCTGAATCGACGTCCCGGCGACGATTGTTGCGCCTGCTGACTTGAGGAACGCGCGTCGCGACTCGTTCATCGGACGGCGAGTATATCGCGCTGACGTGAAGCTGGCGAAGGCCTGATTGACGGGGACGGTTATCTCGCCGAAAGTCGCGCAGGTTGGATTGGAGCATCCGTCCTGAGACGATGCCGGTCAAGCGGCATCACGTTCGATTCGCAATCGGTCGTTCACGGCAATTCGGCGCTTTTGCTTCCGCCGATTTGCCGCGCACGTGAGCCCGCAGGTGACCTGCCGGTGCGAGTGGGGAGTGTTGCACTTCTTGCAGTCGGTAACGACTCGCGGCATCCGGCGACCGTCCGTTCGTCCTGGTGGTTCGCCACGAGCACTTCTACATCGCTGTCGGAATCTCTTCCTCTGGGACTGGGGTCGACGCCACTGTTCGTTCTGTCGAGTGCTTCATCCACATTCGGCGCGAAATCCGCCCGCGTTTCGAAATGTTGCGGCGAGCGATCGGGAGCGGCGGCATAGGGCGACGGATCGCCGGAATCGCGAGGTATGCGTCTCTATTACATGAGGGACACTTCACTTTGAGGCACCGAAAGTCATCGCAAACCTCTATCACGATGACGTCCGCCGAGTCGCAGTGCGGACAGGACATCGGCACAGTCTTCGCCGGGCATGAAATGGCCATGTCCCGGATCATGACGGGTGTTTACCGGCCGGTCAGTTCCAAATTGAACACGTCGCAGTATTGATGGGTTGGCAGTCCGCGCCGCGCCGGATGCAGCGCCCTTAGGTCGCGTTCGCCATAGGCCGAGCGTATCAACGACCGTGAGCTCGCAGGTGTCTCGAATTGCACGACGCGCGTATCGAAGCGCGATTCGCGCGCGGATTAATGATTGGTCGCGAGAGCTTGGTAGACATTCATCTTCGCAACGAGAAATTGTGTAGCGCCTTCAACGTCGGAGAAGACGTGGCGGTGAACTTCTACACTGTTCTCGAAAATGTAGACTTCAATGTCGCCATTGTCGAGCGTCCGACTGGAGGCGGAAGCTTGCCCCACTTCCCAAATAATTGTCGCTCGCCGAAGGTGGACCGGTTTGAATGTGTCCATCGTCCTCTACAAAAACAGAGCGACCGTCCCAGCGTCACACACGGGACGCTCGGCGCCTTCAAGAACTATTTGGTGAGATGTACTTAGCGCACGCAACGTTAAAAGGACAGTGGCGATCTTGTAAAAGGAACGTGTGGATGACCGCAGGTGGAACAGTTAGACGCGTTACCTGTTTGCGCTGACTCGTGCAAGGCAGACAGGGCGAGTTCGCGTTCGAGCACTTCGGACAAGTGGCCGGCCCTCCGCATCGCCGCCGCGACGAGCTCATCCAAAAGCAGGATGGCTGTCGCCGTTGGTTCCGCGACGGAGTGCGGACGTGCCGGGAGGTTGACGAGTCCTTGATCTGACCGGCCCTTCTATGGTCCTCAAGGACGCGGTTGGCAAGCGGTTGATCTGCAAAAGAATGTGCGGTTTGTCGGACGAATACCTACGAGCGGTATTCGCGAAATGCTCTACCATCGCCCGCAACAGGTACGACACGGAAATGAGCCAGGCGCTTCGTCGCATTGCAAGGTGAGAATTCGCATCGCCACAGCGGAACATCTGGCGTGTGCCAATACCGGGCTCCGAGTGCCCGACGAGCGATCGAAATCCATGTCGATACATTGCAATCGCCTTCATTGAACATCCCACGAAACTCCTGGCCGTCACAGCTGGCCGTTGCGGCTGGAAGTATGGCGTGTGCGCTCGTGCTGACCCATCGGTTCTGGCTGCTGGTTCAACACACGCCATTCCTTTTGAGTTTTGGCGCCGTCGTGTTGAGCAGCCGCCTGGGTGGTCGAAGGGCCGGCCTTCTTGCGGTCTTTGTCGGTGCTGTGGGGCACACCTTGTTTCCGCCGCCGATTCCCGAAGGCGGGTTCGGGATCCTTCTTGCCGGTTTCGTCATCATCTCCGCGACCTGCAGCTGGCTTGTCGCACGTCAATACGAGGTCGAAACCGATCTGCGCGCGAGCCAAGCGCGCCTCACTGACGCCCAACAGATTGCGCACATTGGCAGTTGGGAGTGGAACGTCGCCGACCACACCGGATCGTGTTCCCTGGAACTCTACGAGATCTGTGGGATAAGCCCGGGATCGTTCACACCAACCGTGGCAGCATTCATGGCGCTGTTGCCGATCGACGAACAGGAGAAAGTCAGCAACATTGTCCAGAAGGCTCTTATTGATCACCGACCCTTCCAATTCGAGCACCACATCGTGCGGCCGGACGGCATCAGACGAGTGATGAATTCACGGGGCCGGGTCATCGTTGGCGACAACGGCGAAGTCGTCCGGATGGTGGGCGCCGCTCAAGACATCACGGAGCAGAAGGCCGCTGAAGAGGTCATCAGCCGGAGTGAGCGTCGATTGAAGACGATCATCGACGCGGAGCCAGCTTGCGTCAAACTCGTGTCCCCCGATGGTCTGCTGCTGGACATGAACCAGGCCGGACTGGAGATGATCGGCGCCGACAATCTTGGACAGATCGTCGGCCGGCCGGTCATCGCCCTGATTCATCCGGACGATCGCGACCAGTATCAGGACATGCACAGAGCGGCGACCGCCGGCTGTCCAGGCCGATTGGAGTTTCGCATTGTTGGGCTCGACGGTCAGGAGCGCTGGGTGGATTCCCGTGCCGTCCCGTTCGAGACGGCCTCCGGATATCAACTGCAGCGCGCGGTGTTGAGCGTCACGAGCGACATCACTGAACGCGTTCGAACTCAGCGCACGCTTCATGATACGGAAGAGCGGATGCGCTTCGCACTCGAATCGTCGCGGCTCGGCGTCTGGCAAACGAATATCGAAACAGGTGTCAGCTATTGGTCGCACACCTGCGAAGTCCTGCATGGACTTGAGCGTGGCACCTTCGGCAAAAGCCTGGATTCATTCATTGACTGCGTGCATCCTGCGGATCAGGAAGCGGTACGCAGGGAAATAGACGCCGCGGTTCGCGAACATCGGGACGCCGAGCTTGCGTATCGAACGGTGTGGCCGGACCACACCGAACATCAAATCCTTTCACGCGGCCACTTTTTCTACGATGACGCCGGTGTGCCCCTCCGCGGCGATGGCATCTCGATCGATATCACAGAGCGGCGGTCGCTCGAGGCACAGCTCAGGCAATCGCAGAAAATGGAAGCGATCGGCCTGCTCGCGGGAGGGATCGCGCACGACTTCAATAATCTGCTGACCGCCATCGGCGGCTACACGGAGCTCGTACTCCGCACGTTCGCTGGTGAGGACACACGGCGGGACGATCTTCTGGAAGTGGTGAAGGCGGCACAGCGTGCGGCGGCGCTGACGCGGCAATTGCTGGCGGTCAGCCGGCGCCAAATCTTGGAGACGACGGCGCTGGATGTGAACGCCATGGTTGCGGATGTTCAAAAGCTTCTTCGTCGCACCATTCCAGAGAACATCGACCTTCAGCTTGAACTCAGTTCAACGCTGGAGTCCGTGCGCGCCGACCGAGGCCAGCTCGAACAGGTCGTGCTCAATCTTGCCGTCAATGCCGGGGACGCGATGCCAAAGGGCGGCCAGCTGCGCCTGGCGACCGCCTGCGTCGATGTCGACGAACCCTGGGCACGGCGCCATCCGCCGATGAAGGCAGGTCGATATGTCCGTTTGACGGTGCGGGACACAGGCATTGGGATGACGGAAGAAACGCAGGCGCATATGTTCGAACCGTTCTTCACGACAAAGGAGTGCGGAAGGGGAACCGGACTCGGCCTGGCGACCGTGTATGGCATCGTGAAGCAAAGTCACGGATTTATCTGGGTGGACAGCAAGATCGAAGGTGGAACGACGTTCGAGATCTACTTGCCTGTCGTGCAGGGGCCGGTTGACGCGCCAGATCGGGTCGACCCTACGGTGATCGTCGAAGGCGGGTCTCAAACCATCCTGCTCGCAGAGGATGACGGCGCGGTTCGGCGACTCGGCCGCGACATCCTGGTCAACCAGGGCTATACCGTACTGGGCGCCCGTGACGGTGACGAAGCGCTACTGATCGCACGGCGGTATCCCAACACCATCCACCTCTTGATTGCCGATGTCGTAATGCCGGGCCTGAGCGGGCGGGATGTAGCCCTTCGTCTCGTCCGCGACCGACCCGGCCTACGCGTTCTGTACACGAGCGGCTACACGGAAAACGTGATGATGCGCGCCGGATTCGAGAGTGGCCTCGCGTTGCTTCCTAAACCGTTCCTGCCTGGGGATCTGCTACGAAAGGTAAAGGAGATACTCGGGACGGCAGATTGATACTGGTCGGGGCGTGGAAACAGCGCATTGGCCGCAACGATGCGGCCCAGTTCGCGCATCTTGCGGAGCGTGCGTCACACATGGCCACGATGCCGAGAGGGGGCGGCCGTTGCAACAGCCGGGTCGTCGCAGTTATCTTCCGCGCTGAGTCTGGCAATAGTACAGGTTGCCGGAACATATCAGCAGTCAGTTGCGAGCGACTCGGTCGCGAGTGTCGAGGAATGTGGTCAAACGCATGGCTGTTGTTTTAGTGATCGACGATCATGAATCCGCACGTCGGCTGATCGCGAGGATGCTGAAGCGCCTCGGCCACGAAGTCATCACGGCAGCCGACGGGAATGACGCGCTTCGGTTGTTCGAAATACACGCTGTCGATTTGGTTATCACCGACTTGATCATGCCCGAGCGAGACGGGTTGGATACGATCCGCACACTCCGCCGCCACGGCGACGTCAGGATTATTGCGATGTCATCCGGCGGCCAAACGGGTCCAAGCAATTACCTGAACATCGCAAGCCACATGGGTGCCGCAGCCGTGCTCGCGAAACCGTTTTCGAATCAGGAACTCAGCGCCGCGATTGAAACCGCTCTCGCTCCCAAGCGCTGACCACAAAGACTGACATTACTCATCGCGCCATCGTATTGTGCCCGGACAGCGGGCGCGATTGATTGCAATTGCCATCAGCAAGGCCGAGGCGGCTCGTGTTGACGATTGTTCGACGGGCGGCGAGTGTGAAAAGTCTGAGTCTGTTAATCGATGGCTGAGCGCGCGTGGGTTGGCGCGAGGAAAAGTACTTGCGACGCCGCGGCGATTTGGTGAGTCCGGTGGGGATCGAACCCACGACCATTCGATTAAAAGTCGAATGCTCTACCACTGAGCTACGGACTCGACGAACCGGCCGCAATCTGCTACCCCGGTGCGACCCGGAGCATTCAGGTGATCGTGACCATCATAATTCAGCTGCGATTTCGCTGATTTCTACTCGAAACCGCTTGATGACCGGTCACGTGCGCTACCACTGAGGGTAGGAGCGCGCGGAGGGAAGCGCTGATTCTACTACGCTCAGTCCCCCTTGACGTTCAGGAACTGCTTGAGCGTGTGCCGGATCTCGACCAGCGACCGGGCGTTCTCCATCACCTCGTCGATGTCCTTGTACGCGCCCGGGATCTCGTCGAGCAGGACGTTCGAGCGCCGGTACTCGATGCCGCTCATCGCCTGCTCCAGATCGTGCATCGTGAACAGCTTGCGCGCCTTGGTCCGCGAGTAGCGGCGGCCGGCGCCGTGCGGCGCCGAGTTGAAGGCGACCGGGTTCTCCAGGCCGCTGACGATGTAGCTGCGGGTGCCCATGGAGCCCGGGATCATCGCCCACATGCCGCGGCGGGCCTCGATCGCGCCCTTGCGCGTGATCCACACCGGCTCGCCGTAATGCGTCTCGACCTGGGTGAAGTTGTGATGACAGTTGATCCGCTGGACCTCGAGCTCGCCCGTCCGCGCCGGCGTGCCGAAGGTCGCCTCGCTCAGAATCATCATGACGCGGTCCATCATCTCGTCGCGATTCAGCCGCGCGAACTCCTGCGCCCACCGCAGATCGCGGATGTAGTCGTCGAACAGCCGCGTGCCTTCGTCGAGATACGCGAGATCGCGATCGGGCAGCGTCTCGCCCTTCTTCCTGACCTCGTCCTGCGCCCGCCGGATGTACATCGTGCCGATCTTGTTGCCGATGCCGCGCGACCCGGAGTGCAGCGTCGCCCACACCGCGCCGTCTTCGTCGGTCGCCAGCTCGATGAAATGATTGCCGCCGCCGAGCGTGCCGAGCTGCAGCCGCCAGGCGGAATGAATCTGCGCATAGTCGCGGCCGGCCATCGCCTCGAGCTGCGCGACGCGCGTCGCCGCCGTCGGCTCGACGCGCGCGTTGTTGCGGCCGGCGCTCATCGGCACGCGGCGCTCGATCCGCGCGCGCAGCGCCGGCAGATCGGTCAGCGCCTCGCGTTCGAGCGGCGTCTTGACCGCGATCATTCCGCAGCCGATGTCGACGCCCACCGCGGCCGGGATCACCGCGCCTATGGTCGCGATTACCGTCCCGATTGTCGCGCCTTTGCCGTAATGGCAGTCGGGCATCACCGCGACATGTTTGAAGATGAAGCCCATCGACGCGGTGTTGCGGATCTGTTGCAGGGCCTCGGCTTCGACCGTGTGCGGCGGCAGGAAAAGAATGGCGTTGTCACCGAGTTGATACATCTGAATCGCGCTATACTGGCGCCCTCATGTCCAAAGATGCCGCCCGTCTCGTGCTGGTGGTCGAAGACGACGTCTCCGTCCGGCGGCCGCTGGTGAAGTTCTTAGAAATGCACGGCTTCGCCGTGGTGACGGCGGAGACGTCCGACGAGGGGCTCGACGCGCTGAAAAAGAACCGGCTGGTCGCGGCGGTCGTGGACCTGCGCCTGCGCCGCGGCTCGGGCCGCGACGTGGTCGTCGCCGTGCCCGCGGACGTGCCGGTGATCATCTTCTCCGGCGTACCGTCGGAGTCGGCGGAGCTCGAACGGCTGCGGCCGCGCACGCGGCTCATCGAGAAGCCGTACTCGCTGGTGCTCCTCGTCGAAACGCTCGAGGAGATGATGGCCGAGTCGGGCTCACAGAATCTTCATTCCTAGCGCCGACAGCGCGAGCTCGGCCCCGAGCTCCGCGGTCGTGTTGCGCACGTCGAGCGTCGGGTTCACTTCCACGAGATCGAGCGAGGTGAGCCACCCCGAGTCGGCGACGATTTCCATCACCATGTGTGCCTCGCGGTAGTTCAGACCGCCTTTGACCGGCGTGCCGACGCCGGGCGCAATCAGCGGATCGCAGACGTCGATGTCGAACGAGACGTGGACGCCCGCGGTGCCGGTGCCGGCCAGATTCACCGCCTGCTCGACGATCGATGCAATGCCGTGGCGATCGATGTCCTTCATGGTGAAGACGTGGACGCCTGAATCGCGAACCGCGATCTTCTCGCGCTCGTCGAGGTTGCGGATGCCGACAAGCACCGTGTGCTCGGGGCGCACCTTCGGCGCGAAGCTGCCGATCTTCGACAGCTCCGACGGCTCCTGGCCGAGCAGCGCGGCGAGCGGCATGCCGTGGACGTTGCCGGAGAGCGAGGTGGCCGGCGTGTTCATGTCGCCGTGCGCGTCAACCCACAACAGGCCGATCGGAAGGCTCTTCGTGCGCCGCGCCCATTCGGCCGCCGCCGCGACCGAGCCGGCGCCGAGGCTGTGATCGCCGCCGAGCACGAGCGGCATGGCGCCTTCGTCGAACGACGACAGCGACGACTGGTAGACCTTCTGGCAGACCTTGGCGATGTCGCGGATGTACTTCTTGTGCTCGTCGCGCAGCTCCTGCGTTTCCGGAATCGGCGCAGGGAGATCGCCTTTGTCGACCACGGTGAATCCCAGCGCTGCAATCTGCTCGCCGATGCCGGCGATGCGCAGCGCCGAGGGGCCCATGTCGACGCCGCGGCGGCCGCCGCCGAGGTCGAGAGGCACGCCGATGATGTGGACGGGTTTCATGAAACCCCTTTCGAGTTCTGTTCGCGAAGCCATCCGGCCACCTGCGCCGCGGTCGTTCGCGCGTCAGCCACGCAGTCCGGAATGCCGACGCCGCGGAAGCCGCTGCCGGTGATGAAGAGCCCGGGATGGCGGGTGAGAGCGCGCTCAATCGCGGCCATCCGGTCGAGGTGGCCGACCTCGTGCTGCGCGTTGCCGCGCGGCCAACGGTAGATGCGCGTGAACAGCGGCGGCCGCTCGATGCCGAGCAGCGGCGTCAGCGCCGCAAGGGATGTGTGGATTAGCTCGGCGTCCGGCCGATCGAGCGCGCCCGGATCGCGCGCGCCGCCGAGAAAGGTGCGCATCAGGACGCGATCGTGCGGCGCGCGATGCGGCCATTTCGACGACAGCCACGACGCCGCAAGGATGCCGGTACCTTCGACGCGCGGCACCACGAACCCCGATCCGGTCAAGGGGTGGCGGATCTGGGATCGATCGAATGCCAGCGCCACGGTCGCGGCCGACGCGTACGGAATCTCGTCGGCCAGTGCCGCGAGCACCTGATCGCGGTCGCGAACCAGCGCGGCGGTCGCATAGGCCGGCGTGGCGATCACGATTGCCTTCGCGTCGATCGAATCCCCCGACGACATCCGGACGGTGAACGGTCCCGGTCCGGTGATGGCGTCGACGCAATCGTTGAGCCGGATGCGATCCTCGCCGAGTGCCAGGACGAGCGCGCGAATCATCTCGCTCAGACCCTGCGGCAGAGATTTGAAGGCCCCCTCATCGCGGATGGCGGAAGGCGGATTGCGGAGTGGACTGCGGAGTCGGAAGGCTCGCAGCAGGCTGCCGTGCGACCGCTCGGCGTCGACGAGCCGCGGAAACAGCGCGCGGACCGAAAGGCGGTCGACGTCTCCGGCGTGAATGCCGGCGAGCAGCGGCTCCGCGAGATATACCGCCGCTTCGCGGCCGAAGCGCCGCGTCATGAACGCGCCGATCGATTCGTCCGCTTCGTCGCGCCGCGGCGGCACGAACAGCTCGGCGCCCATGCGCAGCTTGCCCGGTATCGAGAACAGCGTGGTGCGGACGAACGGTCCGAGACGCGTCGGGATGCCGAGCACCGAGGCCGCCGGCAGGGCATGTAATCGTCCGCCGCGCTGGATGTAGGCGAGCCGCGGCGGCTTCGTCGATACGAGACGATCGCCCAGGCCGATGTCGCGGCACAACGCAATCGCCGCCGGCTTCTGGATCAGCAGCGCGTCGGGGCCGCCGTCGATCGTGAAGCCGTCGAGCTCTTCGCTGAAGATGACGCCGCCGACGCGCGGCGCGCGCTCGAGCACGAGGAACGAGATGCCGCGTTGCGACAGCTCGTAGGCCGCCGCCAGCCCCGCAATGCCGCCGCCGATGATCGCGACGTCGACGAGGCGGGGGCTGGCCGCCTGGTGGCGGGAGTTGGGTGTCATCGGCATATACCTAGAGCCGAGCTCCGAACTCCGAGCTGCTAGCTCCCAGCCCCGAGCCCGGGATCCCGATTCCCCTCTGCGAGCCGCGTCCGCACGAGATCTTCGAGCATCGCGATGAAGGTCGGCGAGGTATTCAACGATTCGGTGCGCCGGAGGGTGGTCGCGAACTCGCGCGCGACCTGCGCCGCCTGGACGTCGATATCGAACAGGATCTCGGTGTGGTCGCAGACGAAGCCGATCGGCACGACCAGGAACTTGCGGATGCTGACCGAGCGCTCGTCGATCACGGCCGGCAGCTCGGGGCCGATCCACGGCTCCGGGGTGCGGCCGGCGCTTTGATACGCCTGCTCGTAGTTGGCGACTCCCGCGCGCGCGGCCACGGCGCGCGCCGTCTCCGCCACTTCGTCGGCGTATCGGTCGCCGCTGTCGATCACCCGCACAGGCAGCGCGTGCGCGGTGAAGATCACGAGCTCGTCGGGCTTCGGCTCCGCCGCGCGCACGCGTTCGGCGAACGCCTCGATCAGCAGCGGGTGCGTATGAAAGGAGTCGACCGCGTCGAACTGCACGCCCTCGGGCAGCGACGCGTTCGCGGCATCGTTGTATTTCTGCACGCTGAGGGTCGAGAACTGCGGCGCCATCGGGATGCCGACAACGCGCGTGACGCCGGCGGCCGCGAGCTGGACCAGCGCGTCCTTGATGAACGGCTTCCAGTTGCGCATGCCGACCGCGACCGGAATCTGCGGTCCGAGCCGGGCGCGCAGCGCCTCCGCCTGCGCCTCGGTGATGTCGGTGAGCGGCGAGCGTCCGCCAATCGCGCCGTAGTTCTCGCGCATCTCGTGCACGAGCTCCTCGGACGGCGCGCGTCCACCGCGCACGAGCGTCAGGTACTCGGGCATCTCGTCCAACGAGGACGGCGTGCCATGTGCCATCAGCAGCACCCCGACACGCTCACGACCCGCGAACGTCATGTTGCCGTCTGTTGATGAACGTAGCGCGCGAGCGCCTGCACGTGCTCGAGCGGGGTCGACGGCAGGATGCCGTGCCCGAGGTTGAAAATGTGTCCCGGACGGCCGGCGGCGCGCGCCAGCACCTCGTCCGTGGCGGCGAACACACGGTCGAGCGGGCCGAGCAGCAGGGTCGGGTCCAGGTTGCCCTGGATCCCCCGATCCGGGCCGATGCGCGCCCACGCCTCATCGAGCGGCGTGCGCCAGTCGGCGCCGATGACGTCGCCGCCCGCGTCGCGCAGCAAGTCGAGGATCGATCCGGTCCCGACGCCGAAGTGAATGGTCGGCACCGCGGTGCCGGATTCGGCGAGACGGGCGAAGATCTTTTTCGTGTGCGGCAGGATGAACTCGCGATAGTCGGCGGCGTTCAGCGCGCCCACCCAGGAGTCGAACACCTGCACGCAGTCGACCCCGGCTTCGACCTGCGCCACCAGGTAGTCGCCGATGATGTCCGCGATGAGGTCGCAGAAGCGGTGCCAGGCGGCGGGGTAGCCGTACATCAGCGATTTGGTGTGCGCGAAGTTGCTCGAGTGGCCCCCCTCGATCGCGTACGACGCGAGCGTGAACGGCGCGCCCGCAAACCCGATCAGCGGCACGCGGCCGCCGAGCGCGACTTTGATTTGCCGGATCGCGTCGAGCACATAGCTCAGCTTCTCGCGCGGCTCGAACCGCCTCGTCCGATCCAGATCCGCTTCGCTGCGCAGCGGGCTCTCGATCGCCGGCCCTTCACCCTTGATGAAGTCGAACGCAATGCCCATCGGCTCCAGCGGCAGCAGCAGATCCGAAAACAGGATCGCGGCATCGACTTCGATCCGGCGGACCGGCTGGAGGGTGACTTCGGTCGCCAGATCGGGCGTTCGACAGATATCGAGCAGCGAATAGCGCTCGCGCAGCGCTCGATATTCGCTCATGTACCGCCCTGCCTGGCGCATGAACCAGACTGGCGTCGCGTCGACCGGTTGCCTGCGGCAGGCGTTGAGGAATCGGCTGCCCGAGTCGATCAGTGCGTCACCTTGAGCAGGTTGCGGGCGAGGCCGACGAGATCTTCCAGCCACAGCGGCTTGAACCGCAGCTCGGCGCCCAGTTCCTGCAGCTCGTTGGACACCGAATCGTCCAGAAAGTAATCGCCGGTCACGATCGCGACCGGTGTGGTCGCGCGCCGATCGTCGTGCGCGCGCAGGCGGCGCAGGAACCCGAGTCCGTCGACGAGCGGCATGCGCAGATCGAGGATGATGGCGTCGGGCTGGTTCGCTTCCGCTTCCGCCAGCCCTTTTTCGGCACTAATCGCCGTCCGGACCTGGTAGCCCTCGAGGCGAAGCATCCGGGCGAACGTCTGCGTCACCCCTTCGTCGTCGTCGACGATGAGGATTTTCGAAGTCGTCTGCTCAGACACGACAGCGGACACCGGGGTATTGTAACCGACGTGGGCTCCATATGACTCGAAAGGACGCACGCCGAGCTTGACTAAAACATGCTAAGATTCGGCGTTTGATCGTGCTAATCCAACCATTTGGAGGCGTTCGTTGAGTCCGATTCTGGTGCGGCCGGTCCGCGAGCAGCTCGAGCATGACCGCATCATCCGGATGCTCCACGCGAAGTTTCGCCGAAAGTACGAAGCGGGGATGAATCCGGGCAACGAACAGAACATGCCGGTCGGCGCGGGGCCGTCGGCGCTGTTCCCCGACCTCGTGCTGCTCACGCCCGACCGCAGCCGTAAGCTGCAGATCATCGTCGAGATCGAGACCGGCGAATCGGTGAACCACCTCGAGGCGCTGGCGCAGTGGGCGCATTACGGCCGCCTCCGCGCCGCGTTCCACCTCTACATCCCGGCCGGCATGGTCGACGTCGCGCGCCGGCTCACCGAGGACAACCAGATTCACGTCGCGGAAATCTGGAGCTATCACGTCATCGGCGACGAACCGCGCTTCACGCTGGTCCACCGCAATCGCGAGCCGATTTCCGCGCAGGCGCGCAAGGGTCCGATTCTGAAAGCGGGCGCGCCGCCGGCGCCGCCGCCAGCTCCGCGCGAACCGGCGCCGGAGGTGCCGATCCCCGCGCCCACGCCGGCGCCGAAGCCCGCACCCAAACCGGCGGCCAAGCCGGCAGCCAAGCCAGCGACGAAGCCGAAGGGGAAGCCCGTGAAGGCCGCGGCCAAGTCGAAGCCGAAGGCGAAGGCCAAACCGCCGGCCGCCAAGCCGAAGAAGACGGTCGGCACGAAGAAGAAGTAGCGTTTGGCCTTCCTCAAATTTTCGCGCGACAAGCGCGGCGTCGAGCACTTTTCGCTGGTGCACGCGACGACCAATCGCCGCGGCAAGGTGCGGCCGCGCGTGCTTTACTGGTTCCGCTCGCCGCCGGACGTGAAGATGGGGCGCGAGCCCTTCGATCCGGCGATCCGCCGCGCGCTCGAGGCGCAGAACCCCGACATCGTGTTCGACTGGCGCGCAATCGTCGAGACGCCGATCCCGTCCGCGGACGCCGACAAGTGGCGCGAGCGCCGTCGCGCCGACCGCGCCGCGAAACATGCCGCGGCCGACGAACCGGTTGAAACCGCTGGACCGGGCGCCGGTGCCGACGAACCGGCGGCAGTCGATGCATCACCGGAGTCGCCTGCCGACGCAGCGTCTGAGCGATCGGACGAGCGGCTCGAGAGCGCC
>JAOBWF010000176.1 GCA_025463215.1 Acidobacteriota bacterium
GCGCTCGAAGAGGCGCTGCGGCTGAAGGAGAAGCACGGCGGGGAAGTGGTGGTCTGCTCCGCGGGGCCGGCGCGAGTGGCGCAAGTGATCCGCGAGGCGCTGGCGCGCGGCGCCGACCGCGCCATTCACGTGGAAGACGACGCCCTGGCGAGCGCGGATGCGTTCGTGACGTCGAGCGCGCTGGCGGCGGCGATGCAGGACGAGCAATTCGATCTGACGCTCACCGGGCTGCAGTCCGACGATCAGGGTTTCGCCCAGGTCGGCGTCATTCTCGCGGAAAAGCTCGGCCAGCCGCACGCCACGATCATCATGGAAGTCGTGGTTGAAGGCTCCGCCTTGCGCGTCAAGCGCGAGCTCGAAGGCGGCTGGTTCCAGTGGGTCGCGATGCCGCTGCCGGCGGTGCTGACGATCCAGAGCGGCATCAACCAGCTGCGCTACGCGACGCTCAAGGGCATCATGGCGGCGAAGAAGAAAGAGATCAAAAAGGCGGCGGTGCCCGCCGGGCTCGCCGGCAAACAGAAGATTGCCAGCCTCTACGTGCCTGAAAAGGGCAAGAAGACGCAGCTGATTGCCGGATCGCCGGCCGAAGCCGCCAAGGAGCTCGTGCGCCGGCTGCGCGACGAAGCGCGGGTGATCGCATGATCCTGGTCATCGCCGAACGCAGTAGTGGCGGCAAACTCAATCGCGCCACCTGGGAAACCATCGTCGGCGCCCAGCAGCTCGCCGCCGCGACCTCCGCGGAGATCGCGGTGCTGGTGCCGGGCACCAGCGTCGCCGCGGTTGCCGCCGAGCTCGCAGCCGCGCAGATCAAAGAGGTCGTCACGGTCGAGCACGCCGCGCTCGAGCCCTATACTCCCGACGGGTTTACCGCCGCGTTGCAGGACGCGATCGGACAGCTTGCGCCGTCGCACGTGCTGCTGCCGCACACGTATCAGACGCGCGACTTCGCGCCGAAGCTCGCCGCGCGGATGGACCGCGCGCTGCTGACCGACGTCACCGGGATCAAGACCTCGGGCAGCGAGACGGCGTTCACGCGGCCGATGTTCCAGGGCAAGCTGACCGCGGACGTCGTGCCGCAGGGGCCGGCGCCGCATTTCGTGACCTTTCAGATCGGCGCCTATCGCGTCGATCAGGTCGCCCGGGGGGCGGCGGCCGCGCCGGTGCGCGCACTGACCGTGACCGTCGACGCGTCGGCGATCCGCGAGAAGCCGGAAGCGCCGTTTCAGCAGGCGAAGCAGGCCGTCGACCTGTCGCAGGCCGAGCGGATCGTCTCGGTCGGCCGCGGCATCAAGGAGCAGGCGAACATCGCGCTCGCGCAGCAGCTTGCCGACGCCCTGCACGCCGAGATCGCCGCGTCGCGTCCGATCTGCGACGCCGGGTGGCTGCCGATGGAACGGCAGGTCGGCAGTTCCGGCCAGACCGTCGCGCCCAAGCTGTATCTCGCCCTCGGCATCTCGGGCGCAATCCAGCACCTCGTCGGCATGAAGGGCTCCAGCACGGTCGTCGCGATCAACAAGGATCCCGACGCCCCGATCTTCGAGATCGCCGACTATGGCATCGTCGGCGATCTGTTCGAGATCGTCCCGGCGATTATCGAAGCCGTCAAAGGGTGACAAGGACACCGAGGATGACAAAGGACACACACGCGGCAGTCTCCTTTGTGTCCTTCGCCCGGTCCGTTGTGGCCCTGTCGTAATATGACGACGCTCGCCTTTTGGATCGTATTCCTGGCAGGCGTCGCAGCCTTCAGCTCGCAGGTCGCGCGCCGGGTCCAGATCATCGCCGCCGCGCCCAACACCTTCTCGCTCGACAACCTCGGCTTCCGCACCGGCCGCTTCATCGTCGACGTCCTGCTGCAGAAGCGGACGATCAAGGAGCGGCCGTTCACCGGCCTCATGCACGCGTTCGTGTTCTGGGGCTTCGTCGCGTTCGGCGGCTACACCCTCACCGAATTCCTCTTCGGCCTCGGCATCGTCGACCTGACCCACGCCGGATGGTTTCACGTCTACAAGCTGGCGCTGACCCCGTTCGCGATTGCGGTGCTCGGCGGCATCGGCTACCTGTTCGTCCGCCGCGCCTTCGTGCGACCGGTGGCGCTCGGCGCCAAGGTCTCGGTCGAATCGCTGATCATCGCGGCGTTCATCGCGACGCTGATGATCACATTCCTGCTGACCTTCCGGCTCGCAGAGGGCAGCACGGCCGAGCGCGTGAACTGGTGGGTGCATGCGATCGTGATTCTCGCGTTCATGGCGCTGATTCCCGCGTCGAAGCACCTCCACCTGCTGCTCTCGCCGATTACCGTGTTTCTCAAATCGCCCGAGCTCGGCAACCTGCCGAACCTCGATTTCGAGAAGGAGCAGGTCGGCCTCGAAACGGTGAAGGATCTCGGCAGCAAGAGCCGGCTCGACGCGTTCACGTGCGTCGAGTGCGGCCGCTGCCAGGTGAACTGCCCGGCGTGGGGCGCCGGCAAAGAGCTCAATCCGAAGACGATCATTCTGCAGACGCAGGCGGCGCTGCTCGCCGGCGAAAGCGATCGCAAGCTCGGCGAAATCTATTCGGAAAAGGTGCTGTGGCAGTGCACCACCTGCGGCGCCTGCGAGAACCAGTGCCCGGTCGGCATCGAGCACCTGCCGATTCTGATTGGCTCCCGCCGCGGCCTGACCTCGAACGGTGACGCGCCGGAATATCTCGGCGCGATGTACAACAACCTCGAGCGGCGCAGCAATATCTGGGGCCTCGGCTACGAACAGCGCACGAAGTTCGTGGCCTCGGCCGAGCTCGAGATCTTCGATCCGGCGAAGCACGACGTGATGGTGTGGCTGGGGTGCGCCGGTTCGTTCGATGCCGATTTTCAGAAGTCGCTGAAGTCGATGTTCGCGATCCTGCGCACGTGCGGCGTCAAGTTCGGCGTCCTCTCGAAGGAAAAGTGCACCGGCGATCCGGCCAAGCGCACCGGCAACGAGTACATGTACCAGGAGCTGGCCAACGCGAACATCGAGGATCTGAAGGCCGCCGGCCCGAAGAAAATCCTGACGTCGTGCCCGCACTGCGTCAAGACGATTGGCGACGACTACAAGAAGTTCGGCTACGAGGTCGAGATCGTCCACTCGTCGGTTTACATCGAGGAGCTGACGCGCGAGAAGCTCGCGGCCGATGTGTCGCGCGACAAGGTGACCTTCCACGACCCGTGCTACCTCGGACGCTACGCCGGCAAGGTCGACGAGCCGCGCGCGCTGCTCGAGCGCTTTGGCGGCGACATCAGCGAGGTCGAACGCAATCGCGACAACCCGTACTGCTGCGGCGCCGGCGGCGGCCTGCTGTTCAGCGACAAGGAAGAGGAGCAGGGCACCCGCATCAGCGACGTCCGCTTCAAGCAGCTGCAGGCGACCGGGGCGAACACCGTCATCACCGCCTGCCCGTTCTGCTCAATCATGCTCAAGGGCGCCGGCGCCAGCGCGCAGTCGGACACGCAGTTCGTCGATCTCATGACCTACGTGAACGGCAAGCTGCAGCCGCGTGCCTGAAGCCGACTGGCGCGCATCGCGTTCGAAGCGCCTGCAGGCGAGCGTCATCTCCACCGCCGGATACCCGCTGATCGCCGCACTCGCCGCCACCTACCGCTGGCGTCAGGACGGGCTGCACCATCTCGACGCGGTGACCCGCAGCGGCCGGCCGCCGATCATGGCCTTCTGGCACGGCCGCATCCTGCCTGCCACCTATTTCTTCCGCCGCCGCGGCATCGTCGTGATCACCAGCGAGAATTTCGACGGCCAGTGGATCGCCGGGATCATCGAGCGATTCGGCTACGGCACGGCGCGCGGATCGACGTCGCGCGGCGCGGTGAAGGCGCTGGTGCGGCTGAAGCGCGACATGGCGGCGGGCAAAGCGGCCGCGTTCACGCTGGATGGCCCGCGCGGCCCTGCGAAGGTGGCGCAACCCGGCGCGATCTGGCTGGCGAAGGCGACGGGCAACCCGGTGGTGCCGTTTCACATCGAAGCCCGGCGTCACTGGACGCTGCGCAGCTGGGATCGGACGCAGATCCCGAAGCCGTTTTCAGACGTGGCGATCGCCGTCGGTGCACCGATCGAGGTGCCGCCTGATGCCGGCGAAGGGGCGCTCGAGCACGCGCGTCTTGCACTCGAGGCGACCTTGAAATCGCTCGAGGCACGCGCGCTGGCGCTGCTATAGCCGTACCGCGGGACGCCGCGAAGGCGCCCCGCGTGCGTGCACTAGCGGCGCACTTTGACGTAGCCGAACATGATGAACTGGCCGGTCACGGGATCGACGAAGTGCGGCAGCACGCCGCACATGACCAGGAACTTTCCCGGATTCGAAAAGCGCACGGTCTCGACCCGGTCCTGCAGCGGCTGCGGCGGCGTGCTGCCCGGCAGCAGCGGCAGGACGCTCGGATCGAGCCCGCGGTAGAGGCGTCTGACCGGATCGTCGATCAGCGGCGGCGCCGGTTGGGTGGTCGGCGGCCGCGTCAGCGTGGTGTTGATGTCCTTCGGCTGCGTCCCATCGTCGTAAATCAGCACATGGTGAAAGCCGGCGATGTGAAAGTTGACCGATCCGCCGGCCTTGATTTCGACGACGTCCGGCGTCAAGTGATGGAAGTTGCGCGTCCGCGGCGAGTTGTTCGGGAATCGATCGAGCGGCGAATCGTCCAGGTCCCACTGGCCGAAGCTGACGTCGGCGCTCGCAAGCGGTCCCTCCATCTCGTCGTGCTTCCCGCCGTGATCGTGCTCCTGCCGCGCCGCCGTACCGTTTGGTGACGTCGCGGGTGCGAAGCCCGGCAACGTGACCAGCGCCGCCGATCCGATGCCCGCCCGCTCGAAGAACTCTCGTCGTTTCATGAAGTGCCTCCGGTTGACTGGAGTCGATGCAGACTGAATGTCGCAACGCACTGCGGTCGAGGCAATACCTCTGCCGAGAAACGGACGCCTTCTTTGCACGTCGAGCGCACGCCACCGGACAGGCGCTTTCGAAAATCCGCGATCGGTTTCCGCGATCGAAAATCCTGCCCGGGATGCGTCGATCGCCCTACCACGCGATCGACCGTCGATCGCCGAAGCAGCCACCGGTGGGTCCGTTCGCGTCATCCGCTCCGCTGCGAGCGCGCGAATGCTAGGCAATCCGCGGATGAACCTGACCTACAATTCTCAGACTGCGATGGCCGTGATTCTCATCCACTCTGAGCGGTTCGTCGAACACCAGACCCCGCCCGGTCATCCCGAGCGGCCGGAGCGCGCCGAGGCGATGGATGCGGTCGCGCAGAAGTGGCGCGAGCGGGGGACCGAGATCGTGGCGCCGCGCGCGGCGACGACGGAGCAGCTCGCGCGCGTTCACGACGAGGCCTACCTGCGGCGGATCGCGGCCACGGCCGGGAAGGCCTCGCAGCTCGATCCCGACACCTACACGTCACCCGAGTCGCACGACGTCGCGCTGCTCGCGGCCGGCGCGGCGATCGACGCGGTCGAGCGGGTCATGGGCGGATCGCACCGCGCCGCGGTGGCGATGGTACGGCCGCCGGGACATCACGCCGAGCGCGATCGCGCCATGGGGTTCTGCCTGTACAACAACGTCGCGGTCGCCGCCGCGCACGCGCGCGCGCAGGGCGCCGCCCGGGTCGCGATCGTCGATTACGACGTCCACCACGGCAACGGTACCCAACACATCTTCGACGCGGATCCGCACGTTCTGTACGTATCGACGCACCAGTTCCCGTACTACCCCGGCACCGGCGCGGCGGACGAGATCGGGCGCGGCGCGGGGCGCGGCTTTACGGTCAACGTCCCGCTCGAGGTCGGGGCGTGCGACGAGGACTATCAGACGGTGTTTGCCCGGATCGTGCTGCCGGTGCTGCGCCAGTTCGGCCCCGACCTGATCGTCGTGTCGGCCGGCTTCGACGCGCACGAACGCGATCCGCTCGGCGGCATGCGGCTCTCGACCGGCGCGTTCGCGGCGATGACGCGCGAGCTGCGCCTCGTCGCCGACGAATGCTGCCGCGGCCGCATCGTCTCGGTCACCGAAGGCGGCTACAATCTGCAGGCGCTCGCGGCGTCGCTCGACGCGGTGATCGACGCGCATGCGGCGCCCGCGAACGTTTCCCCTGTCGCATGGCCGTCGAGTGGCATCGGCTCGACGCGGGGCACCGCGGCGGTGACCGAGGTTCGGCCACTGCTGGCCGGCTTCTGGACGCTCTGACGAATCACGCAAACACGACCGAAACCCAGCCGTAAAGGATATTCCGGGTCCCAGCTCGGCGATATTCGAGTGATAGAATAGTCGCTCCCAAGTTGATCGACAGCACCTCGATGACCCCATTCACGGCGCAGGACTTTCCGGCGGCGATTGCCGCGCGGATCTCTGCCGAGCGGCTGACGCTGTCGGGTCGATGGCTGACGCGCCTGCGCGAGCTGCTCACCGTCACCGCCAACGAAGTGTTTCCGTCCGACGAGCTGCTCGACCATATCCCGTCGCTGGTCGAAGAGATCTCCGGCTATCTTGCCGCGCCGGAGGAAGAGGAGATCGCCGCCAACGCTGCGGTGATGGAGAAGGCGCGCGAGCTCGGGCAGCTGCGCCATCGCCAGCGCGCCACCGCGCACCAGCTGCTGCACGAGTACGAGATTCTCGGCGAGATCCTCGAAGGGTTCCTGGTCGAGGAGACGGCGCGCCTCGGGCTGCAGCCGTCGGTCGTCGAATGCTTCGAGGTGCAGCGCCGCCTCACGCGCGCGGTCCGGGTGCTGATGCGCACCACCGTCGACACCTTCATCGGCGAATACACCGCCACGATCCAGGAGCAGAACGATCGCATCAAGGCGTTCAACCGGTCGGCCAGCCACGAGCTGCGCTCGCCGATCGGCACGCTGATGTTCGCCGGCGCGTTGCTCGAGAATGACGCGGTGCGCGGCGACGCCCAGCGCCTCGCCAAGGTCGCGGCGACGGTGAAGTCGAGCGCCGAGCGGCTGTCGTGGATCGTCGAGAACCTGCAGCGGATGGCGCGCATCACCGAGCCGGTGGATGGCCCGAGCGAGCAGCAGGTCGACATGCGGATGCTGTCGGACGAAGTGGCGCGGCAGCTCGCCGACATGGCCGCCTCTCGCGGCGTCGAGCTGCGCGTCGCGGACGATCTGCCGACGCTCCACGCCGATCCAGCGCGGCTCGAGCTGGTGCTGCTGAACCTCGTCTCCAACGCGATCAAGTACAGCGACCCGGCCAAGCCGGCGCCGTTCGTGGAGATCGGCCTGGCACCCGCTGGCGCCGGCGCCGCCGGTCCCTGCACGATCAGCGTCCGCGACAACGGCCTCGGCATCAACGACGCCGATCAGGCAGCGGTTTTCGATCGTTTCTTTCGCGCCCACGCGCACCTCGATGGCGAGCTCGGGGTCAGCGGCACCGGCCTCGGCCTGGCGATCGTCGCCGACTGCGTCGAGGCGCTTGGCGGCACGATTCGCTGCGAGTCGCGCGCCGGCGAGGGCACCACGTTCTTCGTCACCGTGCCGCTGACGACCCCGCCCGCCTCGCGGTAGAATGAGGGGATTCCCCTCATGGCCGACTACACCCCTCAGGCTCTCGACAAGAAGTGGCAGGCGCAGTGGACCGCGTCGAAGGCGTTCGAAGTCGACGTCGATCCCGCGCGTCCGAAGTACTACTGCCTCGAGATGTTCGCGTATCCGTCGGGCCATGCGCACGTCGGCCACGTCCGCAACTACATCATCGGCGACGTGATGGCGCGGACCAAGCGGATGCGCGGCTACAACGTGCTGCATCCGTTCGGCTGGGACGCGTTCGGCCTGCCGGCCGAGAACGCGGCGATCAAGACCGGCACGCATCCCGAAACGTCGACGCTCGACAACATCGCCCACATGAAGGGGCAGCTGCAGCGCCTCGGGATCAGCTACGCGTGGTCGCGCGAGATCGCGACCTGCCTGCCGGACTACTACAAGTTCAACCAGTGGATCTTCCTGAAGATGCTCGAGCGCGGCCTCGCGTACCGCAAGCGCTCGACCGTCAACTGGTGTCCGGTCGACCACACGGTGCTCGCCAACGAGCAGGTGATTGACGGCGCCTGCTGGCGCTGCGGCGCGATCGTCGAACCGCGCGATCTCGAGCAGTGGTTCTTCCGCATCACGCAGTACGCCGACGAACTGCTCGCCGGTCTCGACACGCTGACCGACTGGCCCGAGAAGGTCGTCGTCATGCAGCGCAACTGGATCGGCCGCTCGGAAGGCGCGCGCGTCCGCTTCGCGCTGGCCGACGCGACCGGCGAAACGGTCGAGGTCTTCACCACGCGCATCGACACGATCTTCGGCGCGAACTTCATCATGCTCGCGCCCGAACACCCGCTGGTGGAGCAGTTCGCCGCGGCGTCAGCCGATCCGGCCGCGTTCCGCGCCCAGGCGCAGGGGTTCCGCTCGCAGGAGCGCGACGTCCGCATGGGCGGCAAGCAGGGGTTCGACACCGGCCGCTTCGCGATCAATCCGTTCACCGGCCAGCGGGTGCCGATCTGGGTCGCCAACTTCATCCTGTGGGGCTACGGCACCGGCGCGGTCATGGGCGTCCCCGGCCACGACGAGCGCGACTTCGAGTTCGCGAGCACCTACGACCTGCCGATCACCGTCGTCGTCCAGCGCGCGGGTGAGCCGCTGTCGGCCGAGACGATGACCGAGGCGCATGCGGGCGACGGATCGCTGGTGAACTCGGGCCCGTACGACGGCATGCCGTGGCAAGAGGCGAACCGCCGCATGACGGCGGAGGCCGCCGCGCGAGGCTTCGGCGAAGGCACGGTGCAGTACCGCCTCAAGGACTGGGGGATCTCACGGCAACGCTATTGGGGCACGCCGATCCCGGTGGTCCATTGCGAGAAGGACGGCGTCGTCGCCGTGCCGTACGCGGATCTGCCGGTCAAGCTGCCGCAGATCACGACCTTCACCGGCCGCGGCGACTCGCCGCTGGCGCAGGTGCCGGAGTGGGTCAACGTGACGTGTCCGACGTGCGGCGGTCCCGCCCGGCGCGAGACCGACACGATGGACACCTTCGTCGACTCGTCCTGGTATTTCCTGCGTTTCGCCGATCCAAAGAACACCGAGCTGCCGTTCGATCCGGCGGTCGCCGCCTACTGGATGCCGGTCGACTTCTACAGCGGCGGCGTCGAGCACGCCATCCTGCACCTGCTGTATTCGCGTTTCTTCACGCGCGTGCTGCGCGACGTCGGGCTGGTCAACTTCGACGAGCCGTTCAAGCGGCTGCTGACCCAAGGCATGGTGCTGAAGAACGGCGCCGTGATGTCCAAGTCGAAGGGCAACGTCGTCGATCCCGATGACATGCTGCAGAAGTACGGCGCCGACGCACTGCGGCTCTACGTCATGTTCGTCGCGCCGCCCGAGAAGGAAGTCGAGTGGAGCGATGCCGGGCTCGAAGGCAGCTTCCGCTTCCTGATGCGCGTCTGGCGGCTGGTCGATCACTGGTGCGAAACGATCGGCGGCGAGGGCATCCCGGCGTGCGGCGACGACTGCACCGACGCGGAACAGGCGCTGCGGCGCAAGACCCACGATACGATCCGCCGCGTCACCGGCGACGTCGAAGAGCGGATGCACCTCAACACCGCGGTGTCGTCGCTGATGGAGCTGGTCAACGAGCTCTACGCCTTCAGCGAGGGGACCGCGCACGGCGCCCCGTCGCGCGCGCCGGCCGTCGCCGGACAGGTCGAGCGGATGCAGACGATCGCGGCGCTGCGCGAAGCGATCGACGCCCTGGTCCTGATGCTCGCCCCGTTCGCACCGCATACCGCCGAGGAGCTGTGGCAGAGGCTGGGACACGTCGGCGGACTGGCGAAGGCGAGCTGGCCGTCGTTCGATCCGGCGGTGGCCAAGGCCGCCGAGGTCGTCGTGCCGGTGCAGGTGAACGGCAAGCTGCGCGGCCGCATTACCGCGCCGGCCGATGCCACCGAGGATCAATTGCGGCAGCTGGCGCTCGCCGACTCCGCCGTCCGCGTCTACACCGACAGCAAGACCATCAGGAAAGTCGTGATCGCCAAGGGGCCGCTGGTCAGCGTGGTGGTGTCGTAGTGGCGCTGAGTGAATTCGAAGGACACAACGTGTTGCGGATCACATTCAGGTTATTTCTCGGTGTCCTGTGTGTCCTTGGTGTTGTGTCGGCCCCGGGTTGCGGCTATGCGCTGGCCGGCAGAGGGTCTTTCCTGCCTGCCTATATCAAGACGATAGGCGTTCCGACGTTCGTCAACCGGACCGTCGTCTTCAATCTCGAGACGATGCTGACGCAGAAGGTACGGTCGGAGTTCATCGGCCGCGGCAAGTATCAGATTCTGCCGGAGGCGACCGGGGTCGACGCCCTGCTGACCGGCGAGATCACCGCCGTCACCATCCAGCCGGCGAGCTTTACGCCGCAGCAGCTCGCCTCGCGCTACGCGATTACGATGGTCGCGAAGATCGAGCTGCGCGACGTGCGCGAGAACAAAGTGCTGTGGGAGAATGCCAACGTCATGTTCCGCCAGGAGTACGACACCACCGGCAACCGCAACGTCATCGACCCGGCCGCGTTCTTCCAGCAGGACACCAACGCGCTCGAGCGCATCACCACCGAGTTCGCGCGCACCATCGTCAGCGCCATTCTGGAGGCGTTCTGATATTGCGGATTGCGGATTGTGGATGGCGGATTGAGTTGCGGATTCCTTCCGCGATCCGCATTCCGCATTCCGCCATGGCCTGATGGCGAACCTGACCCCGGCCGCGGTCCGCAAACAGATTCAGGCCGGCATCCCCGACGCGATTTACCTGATCCTCGGCGAGGATGAAGTCGAGAAGTCCGGCCTCGCTTCGGACTTCGCCGAGCTGGTGGACGAAGGCCTGCGCGCCTTCAACGTCGAGCGCATCCATGCGGGCGATTGGACCACCGGCGATCGGCTGGCCGACGGCGTCGCCGGGATCGTCGCCGCGGTCCGTACACTGCCGATGATGGTGCCGCGCCGCGTCGTCACCGTGCTGCAGGCCGAGACGCTGCTCGCGCCCAAGCGGGAAAGCGAGGCGGCGGCGCGCGCACTCGAACAGCTCGAGGATCTGTTCAAGCAGCCGGAAGCGCAGACCACGCTGGTGCTCGTCGCCACGTCGGTCGACAAGCGCCTCAAGATGATCAAGCTGCTGCAGAAGCAGGCGACGATCGTCGAGTGCGGCGTGCTCGAGGATCTGGCCGACGCCGAGCGCTGGGTCCGCACGCGCGTCGCCGCGGCCAACGCGGTGATCGACCCCTCGGCGGCCCGCCTGGTCGCGCAGCGCGCCGGCGTCGACGTCAAGCGGCTGCGCGCCGACATCGATCGCCTGCTGCTCTACACCCTCGGCCAGAAACAAATCACCGCCGACGATGTGCGGGAGGTGGTCGGACCGGCGGCGCTGCAGGACGACTGGGCAATGACCAACGCAATTGAGGCCGGTCAGGCGGCGGAGGCGCTGCGGCAGCTGGCGCTGATGTTCGACGCCGGTGCGCCCGCCGAAAAAATTCTCGGGCAGCTGGGATGGCTGGTACGTGCGAAGTTCCCGGCGCTCGCGCCGGGAGACGTCCGCCCGGCGATCGATGCGCTGTTCCGCACCGACCTGGATCTCAAGCGGTCCGCGGGGGACCCCCGCGTGCTGCTCGAGCGCCTCATCGTCGAATTGTGTGCAGGGAAGCGGGTGGCTGCACGACGCTGGTAGGCAGCCCTGAAGGGCTGCGCTACACCGAGGAAAGTGTCGTGACTGCCTACGACGGCTTGGCGGCGATACGGGTCGTCAGGCGCGACTTGTAGCGGCCGGCGGCGTTCCTGTGAATAATGCCCTTGCTGGCCATCTTGTCGATGAGCGAGATGGTCTGCTTGAGGCCGCTTTTGGCGCCCGCCATGTCGTTGCCGTCGATGGCCGCGCGGATGGTCTTGAGGGCGTTGCGCAGTCGCGAACGGAACTGACGGTTGCGCTCGCGGTTCTTGAGACTCTGCCGATGCGCTTTGAGCGCGGATTCGTGCGATGCCACGTGATCTTTAACCTCCGGAAACCCCTAATCTTAACACAATGGCCCTTTCAGTCGAGCATTTCGGCCGCACCTATGCGACGGCGACCGGCACCTTCACCGCGGTGGCCGATCTGTCGTTCTCGGTCCGCGCGGGCGAAATCGTCGGTCTGATAGGGCCGAACGGCGCCGGCAAGACGACGACGCTGCGCTCGCTCGCCGGCATCCTGAGGCCGACCTCGGGCCACCTGCAGATCGACGGCCACGATTTGATTGCCGATCCGATCGAGGCCAAGCGGCGGCTCGCCTTCATGCCCGACGAGCCGCACCTGTTCGAGTACCTGACGGTCGAGGAGCATCTGCGTCTGGTCGCGCGCCTGTATGGCGTCGCCGATTTCGACCAACGCGCCGCCGCGCTGATCGAGGAGCTCGAGCTGACAGGCAAGGAGCGGTCCCTGCCGGGCGAATTGTCGCGCGGCATGCGCCAGAAGGTCGTCATCGCATCGGGGCTGATCCGCAACGCGACGACGCTGCTGTTCGACGAGCCGCTGACCGGGCTCGATCCGATCGGCATCCGGCGGATGCGCAACACGATCGTCGCGCGGGCGCACGGCGGCGCCGCGATTCTGCTGTCGTCGCACCTGCTGCACCTGGTGGAAGCGGTGTGCACGCGCGTGATCATCATGGACCGCGGGCAGAAGGTCGCCGACGGCACCTTCGAGGAGCTTGCGGCGCGCGCCGATCTCGCGACCGCCGGCTCCAGCCTCGAGCAGATTTTTTTGCGCGTCACCGGTCACGACACGCCGGCATGATCGCCGCCAGCCTCTACATCATCGTCTGCAGCGCCAGGAACCGGATGCGGGTCCGACTGCAGCGGCTGCGCGAGCCGCGCTACCTGATCGGCGCCATCGTCGGCGCCGCCTACATCTACTTCAGCTTCTTCGCCCGGTTCCGGGCGTCGCGCGCGAGCACCGCGCGCCGCAATGGCCGGCCGCCGCAGTTCCCCGCGGCGATGACCGCGCTCGCCGCGTCGGCGCCGGCGTTTTCCGGTCTGCTGCTGATGGCGGTCGCGACCGGCGCGTGGCTGTTTCCGATGAACAGCGGGCTGCTGGAATTTTCCGACGCGGAGCTGCAGTTCCTGTTCCCGGCACCGGTGTCGCGGCGTGAGCTCCTCATCCATCGCATGCTGCGATCACAGCTCGGGATGCTGTTTGGCGCCGTCGTCATCGGGCTGGCGTCGCCGTCGCCGTTGGGGTTGTCGCGGGTGCGGATCGCGGTCGGCACCTGGATCCTGCTGGTCACCGGCAAGATCTACTTCACCGGCGTGACGCTGGCGCGCGCCCGCCTGCGCGCGGGCAGCGCCCGGGCCCGCCGCGTCGCGTGGCTGCCGGTCGCGGCGATGATCGGCGCCCTCGGCCTGGTGGGCAGCGCGATCGCGCGCGAGGTCATGCACGCGATGCCGTCAGGGCCGCGGGACGTGTTACTGCTCCTCGGCCGCGTGGCGCAGAGTGGGGCGCCGCGCGTCGTGCTGTGGCCGTTCATGGCGCTGACGCGGCCGCTGTTTTCCGAGTGGCCGCAGCCGTACCTGACCAGCCTCGCGCTCGCGATCGTGGTGCTGGCCGCGATCGGCGTCTGGGTGCTGTTGAGCGACGAAGCGTTCCAGGAGGCGGTATCCGACGTCGCCGAGCGGCGGAGCCAGGAGCCGGCACGGGCGAAGGGGCAGCCGACCTACACCGTCAGGTCGTCGGGCTGGACGCTGGCGCCGATCGGCCGGCCGGAAACAGCGTTCGCATGGAAAGCGGCGATGCAGACCCTGCGCATGGTAGATAGACGCGCCATCGGCCAGGTGATTGCGATCGTCTCGGCGCTGACGATCATCGCCGCATCCCTCGGCCGCGCCAACGGGCTGGCGTCGCTGCTGGCCGCCTTCTCGCTGGCCGCCACGGCGTTCGCGATCGTGCTCGCGCCGCAGGTCATCCGGATGGACATGCGCCAGGATCTGCGGCATCTCGAGCTGCTGAAAACGTGGCCGGTGAAGGCGTCGGCGATCGTGCGCGGGGAACTGCTGTGGCCCGGTGTGATCATCACGGCGGGCGCCTGGGCGATGCTCGCGGTGGCGACCCTCTTATCCGGCACGATCCTGACCAGCCTGAGCGTGGGCCTGCGGATGAGCGGCGGTGCGGCGATCGCCATCGTGGCGCCGGCGCTCGTCTTTTCCCAGCTGATGATCCACAACGCGGTGGCCCTGCTGTTTCCGGCGTGGGTGCCGCTCGGGAATCAGCGGCCGCGCGGGCTCGACGCGATGGGGCAGCGGTTGATCCTGCTCGGCGGCACGTGGCTGCTGCTGATGGTCAGCGCGCTGCCCGGAGCGATTGCGGGCGGCGTTGTGTGGTTCGCGCTGCAGCGCTTCGTGGGTCCGGCGGCGCTGCTCCCGGCGGCCGTGGTCTGCGCGGTGATTGTCGGACTGGAAGTACTGCTGGCGACCGAAGCGATCGGTCCCGCCTATGAACGGTTGGACGTCATGGCGGTGGAGCGGTCCGAATGACTCACGACTACCGCGGGGCTCTGTCGGTGTATTTGGTGACTTCGCGGCCGTCGGCGGTGATTTCGACAACCTTGTAGATCGCTTTTTCACCGGTCTTCGTCGTCCGGCCCGCCATCTTGCCGATCTGCGCGACGTAGCTTCGCGTTTCGCGGTAGGGCGGCACCGTCTGGCCGTGTTTGTCGACCGCGCCGGGGCCGGCGTTGTACGCCGCGAGCGCCAGCTCTTCGTTGCCCTGGTAGCGATCCAGCAGCTCGCGCAGATAGGCGACCCCCGCGCGCACGTTCTCCGCCGGGTTGAATGCGTTCCGGACGCCGTACTGCCTGGCCGTCGACGGCATCAGCTGCATCAGCCCCATCGCGCCCTTCGGCGATCGCGCGTAGGGGTTGAAACCCGATTCCACCTGCATCACCGCCCGCACGAGATCGGGCCGAACGCGCTGGGTCTGGCTGTGCTCGTAAATCAGGTCGTCGTAAATCCGTGCCCGTTCCGAAGCGGCCGATCGCGTGACGCGAACACCTTGCGCTTTCGGTACCGCGTAGGAGGCGACCGGTTCGCTGGTGGCGGGCCGCTTGTTCGAGAGCACAAGATTGCCGTTTGCGTCGCGCCACGAATAGATCTGCGCCTGCGCGGGGGCGGCAGCCCCGAGGCACAGCACGAGCGCCGCGTAGCGCAGGCGTTTAGGCCTGCCCGCGATGGACTGCAGGGGACGATGCCTGCTGGACGAGATACGGTTGAGGATGTCGAGCAAGGTCAACAGTTTACACCTGGGCTGTTTGGGGAAACAACCACTCGGTGTATCGGCGCCAGGGGCGCTCGCGGGTAGGGCTGGGTGGTGGGGCTAGGTGTAAGTGCTAGATGCTAGTTGCTGGGGCTAGGAGTTTCGCGAGGACGGCTTCGCTGGCTTTGAGCATGTCGTCGATCTTTTCGGGCTGTTTCCCGCCCGCTTCGGCGAAATCCGGGCGTCCGCCGCCGCCGCCGCCGACGATCGGCGCGATTTCCTTCACAATCTGGCCCGCTTTGACACGCGCGGTCAGGTCGGGCGTGACCGCCACGACGATTTGCACCTTTCCTTCGCTTTCCGACGCGATCACGACGACCCCGCTCCGGATCTTCGCCTTCAGCGAGTCGGCCAGCCCCCGCAGCGCGTCCTTGTCCATATCGCTGACCTTGCGCCGCGCAAGTGTCACTCCGCCGACGTCGGTGGTGTCGCCGCCGCTGTCGCCTGCCGCGCTGCCGCCGCCCATCGCCAGCCTGGTCTTCAGCTGCGTGACGTCGCGCGCCAGCCGCTTGGCCTCGCCCTGCAGCTTTTCGATCGCCTCCACCGCCTGCACATCGGTGACGTGCAGCGCCTCGACGATAGACCCGAGCATCGCGCGCTGGTGCTGCGCCCACGCCACCGCGCCGGCGCCGGTCAGCGCTTCGATCCGCCGCGTGCCCGCCGCTACGCCGCTCTCCCCGACGACCGCGAAGAAGCCGATGTCGCCGGTCGCGCTGACGTGCGTCCCGCCGCACAGCTCCAGGCTGAAGCCGGGGACGCTGACGACCCGAACCTGATCGCCATATTTTTCCCCGAACAGCGCCATCGCGCCCGCGGCGATCGCGTCCTGCGTCGAACGGACCTCGGTCGTCACCGGCGTGTTTCGGGTGATCTGTTCATTGACGATCCGCTCGATCCGGTCGATCTCGGCGCGCGTGATCGCCTGGAAATGCACGAAGTCGAAGCGCAGCCGGTCGGGCGCAACGAGAGAGCCCGCCTGCTTGACGTGGCTGCCGAGCACCTCGCGCAGCGCCGCATGGAGCAGATGGGTGGCGGTGTGGTTGCGCCGCGTCGCGTTGCGGACATCCGCGTCCACTTCCGCGGTGACGATGTCGCGGACGCGCAGCTCGCCGGACGTCACCGTGACGCGATGCGCGCGCGGCAGACCGGTGCGGATCCGCGTCAGCCCCTCGACGATCGCGGTCGCGCCGGTGCCTTCGTTGATGATGCGGCCGGTATCGGACACCTGGCCGCCGGATTCGACATAGAACGGGGTGCGCGCCAGCGCCGCATAGCCCCGCTGGTTGGTCGCCAGCGCGTCGACCGGCTGCCGGCTGTCGTCGAACAGCGCCACCACCGGCACGCCAGCCACATGCGTCGACGCGTAGCCCTCGAAATGGTCGCCGGCGCCGGCGAGCGCGCTGCCGATCGGCTCGGCGCCGATCGCGAACTCCTCGCCCTTCTTGCCGCCGAACGTGCTGCCCGCGCGCGCCTTGTCGCGCTGCCCGGCCATGGCCGCGTCGAACGCTGTCTTGTCGACGGTGACGCCCTGCGTCGCGGCGGTGTCCTCGATGAAGTCGTAGGGAACGCCGAACGTGTCGTACAGCTGAAAGGCGACCGGGCCCGGCAGCGTTTTCGATCTGGTGCCGAGCACTTTCGCGATTTCCGCTTCGAGCCGCGGCAACCCGTCGGTGAGCACCGCCTCGAACCGGTTCTCCTCCGCGAGGATCGACTTCTCGATCATCTCGCGGTTGCGCCGGATCTCGGGGTAGGCGTCGCCCATTTCGCGATCGAGCACGCCCACGAGCTGATGCATGAACGGTTCGGTGAACCCGAGGTGCTTGCCGTGCCGCATCGCGCGCCGCATGATCTTGCGCAGCACGTAGCCGCGCCACTCGTTCGACGGGATCACGCCGTCGCCAATCAGGAACGTCGTCGCCCGGATGTGGTCGGCGACGACGCGCAGCGAGACGTCGGACGGGGTCATCCCGCCGGTGTAGGTGTGCCTCGGCGACGCCGACGACAGATAAGACAGCCGGCCGATTTCGGTCAGCAGCGGCATGAACACATCGGTGTCGTAGTTCGACTCCTTGTTCTGCAGCACCGCCGTAATCCGCTCGAGCCCCATACCGGTGTCGATGGACGGCGCCGGCAGCGGCGTCAGCACGCCGTTCGCGCTCCGCTCGAACTCCATGAACACGTTGTTCCAGATCTCGATCTCCGGATCCGCGCCGGTGCCGCCGCGCACGAAGTAGATCTCGGAGCAGCGGCCGCACGGCCCGGTGTCGCCCATCTGCCAGAAGTTGTCTTCGGCGCCGAGCTCGAGGATGCGATCCGCCGGCACGCCGAGACCGCGCCAGATGTCGTAGGCTTCCTCATCGCGCGGGATGCCGTTCTCGCCCTTGAAGATCGACACGACCAGCTTGTCGGCCGGCATCTTCCAGACGTCGGTGAGCAGCGTCCAGGCGAAGGGCAGCGCCTCCTTCTTGAAGTAGTCGCCGAACGAGAAATTGCCGAGCATCTCGAAGAAGGTGTGATGGCGATGCGACGGCCCGACGTTGTCGAGATCGTTGTGCTTGCCGCTGACCCGCATCACCTTCTGCGACGTGGTCGCGCGGGTGTAGTCGCGCGTCTCGCGGCCGAGAAAGAGGTCCTTGAACTGATTCATCCCGGCGTTGGTGAAGAGCAGCGTCGGATCGTCGCCGGGGACGAGTGGCGAGCTCGGCACCGCGCGGTGGCCGTGCTGCTCGAAGTATTTCAGGAAGGACGCCCGGATCTCGTTCGCGGTCATGCTGTCATTCTATAAGAGCGGACGGGCGTCCGGACGATCGCCGGCCTGCCGACCCAACTCGGATCGCTCGATCGCCTGATCCTCGCCGGTGCCTGACCACTACGAGCGTTTGCGCTTCGTCCGCAGCGCCTGCATCACCCGGTCCATCTCGAAGCCCTGTCCGACCAGATAGCGGAACAGCCGCTGGAATTCACGATCGTCGGCGATCGTTTCGCGGCCGCGCAGCCGCTTTCGCAGCGACGACTCCAGCAGCGCCTCGTCGTCGATGTTCTCGAAGACGCTCTCGATCGCCTGCTTCGCGGTGTCCTTCGCGATCCCGGCGCGTTCGAGCTGCATGCGGACGCGGACCTTGCCGCGCTTGCGGATGCCGGTCTCCATCCGCGCGATCGCCTCGGCGACGCGCTGATCGTTGATCGCGCGCTCCTCGCGGAGCCGCGCGATCGCCTCGTCGATCTCGTCCGCCGGGTACTCCTTGCGCGCCAGGCGCTGGCGCACCTGTTGCTCGGACAGCTCCCGGCGTCCGAGCATCTTGAGGCCGTCGATGTAGGCAGAAGGCATGGGGGCGACTGGTTCAGCGGCCGCCGGACACGTGCGTCACGAACCGAAGCGCGAGATGTCCGGGTTCTTCATCGCCGCGTTGGCCATCTGGTCGCGGCTCATGTCGGAGGTGGTCGAGATGCCCTGGACGCGCAGCTTGAACTCGTCGACGCTGCTCGCCCAGCGCAGCGCTTCCTCATAGGACACGAGTTGCTGCTCGAACAGGCTGAAGATCGACTGGTCGAACGTCTGCATCCCGTACTGCGACGTGCCGGCGCCGATCGAGCTGTGAATCAGGTGCGTCTTGTCCTTGTCGACGATGCAGTCGCGGATGAACGGCGTGCTGATCAGGACCTCGACCGCCGGTGCCCGGCCCTTGCCATCGATTTTCGGCATCAGCCGCTGCGAGATGACCGCCCGCAGTACGCTGGCGAGCTGCAGGCGGATCTGTTTCTGCTGGTGCGGCGGAAAGACGGAGATGATGCGGTTGATCGTCTCGGTGGCGTCGAGCGTGTGCAGGGTCGAGAACACGAGATGGCCGGTCTCGGCGGCGAGCAGGCCGGTTTCGATCGTCTCGAAGTCCCGCATCTCGCCGACCAGGATGACGTCGGGATCCTGGCGCAGCGCGCTGCGCAGCGCCTGCGCGAACGATCGGGTGTCGACCGACACCTCGCGCTGGTTGACCATCGACCTGTTGTCGCGATGGAGGAACTCGATCGGGTCCTCGACCGTCATCACGTGCGCGGAACGCGTCTGGTTGATGTAGTCGATCATCGCCGCCAGCGTGGTGCTCTTGCCGCTGCCGGTCGTGCCGGTGACCAGCACCAGCCCGCGTTCTTCCTGCGCGATGGTCTTCAGCACCGGCGGCAGCCCGAGCTCGTCGATCGTCCGGATCTGCATCGGAATGACGCGCAGGACCAGGCCGACGGTCCCGCGCTGCTGGAAGATGTTGCAGCGGAAGCGGCCGAGCCCGGGAACGCTGTAGGCGAGATCGACCTCCTGCGATTCGGTGAACTTCTGCCGCTGCGTCGTCGACATGATCGCCGTACCCATGGCGACGACGTCCTCGTGATCGAGCTTCTTGTCCTGGTTGGCCGGCGTCAACGTGCCGCGGACGCGCATCATCGGATAGCTGCCGACCTTGATGTGCAGATCCGACGCGCCGGCGTCGACCGCGATTTTCAGGAGATCGTTGACGTGCATATTGATTCGGGGGCGAGGGGCTCGATGCTAGGCGCTAGCGACCAGCACGTGCGACCAGCACCGAGCGACTGGCACCTGGCGTCCGGCCCTAGCGCGTCGCTCCCGCGGCCGTGCGCGGTTCGCGCAGCGAGCTCTCCGCCGGATAGACATAGGTCAGCCAGCCGTGTGTATCGGGTACGTCGCCGTTGATGACGTCGAAGAAGGCCTGTTGCAGCGCTTTGGTGATCGGGCCGCGTGTGCCGGCGCCGATCGTCAGTTTGTCCACCGAGCGCACCGGCGTGACCTCCGCCGCCGTGCCGACGAAGAACAGCTCGTCGGCGATGTAGAGCGCCTCGCGCGGGATGATCGACTCGGTCACGGTGTAGCCGAGGTCGCGCGCCAGCGTCATCACCGAGTCGCGCGTGATGCCGCCGAGGATCGACGACCCGAGCGGCGGCGTGTAGATCATGCCGTCGCGCACCACGAAGACGTTCTGGCCGCTGCCCTCGCTGATGTTGCCCGACACGTCGAGCGCGATCCCTTCGGCGTATCCGTCGGCGAGCGCCTCCATCTTGATCAGCGCGGAGTTGGCGTAGTTGGCGGCGCTCTTCGCCATCGCCGGGAGCGTGTTCGGCGCCATCCGCGACCACGACGACACCTTGACGTCGACGCCCTGCTCGAGCGCTTCCTGCCCGAGGTAGGCACCCCATTCCCATAGCAGGATCGCGGCGTCGACGGGGCAGGTGAGCGGGTTGACGCCGAGCGAGTCGTAGCCGCGATAGAGGATCGGCCGGATGTAGCAGGCCTTCATCCCGTTGGCGCGGATGGTCTCGAGCACGGCGCTGTTCCAGCCGGCGAGATCGAGCGCGTAGTCCATGCGGTAAATCTTCGCGGAGTGCTGCAGCCGGCGCATGTGCGCGTCGAGCCGGAAGCAGGCGGAGCCTTTCGGCGTCGCATAGCAGCGCGCGCCTTCGAACACGCCGCTGCCGTAATGGATGACATGGGTCGCGATGTGGATGTTGGCGTCCCTCCACTCGACCAGCTTGCCGTTCATCCAGATCTTGCCTGTGCCCGGAAACGCCATGACGACCACTCCTTACGGCGATTCTATCGCATCTGGCCTTACCCTCCGCCAGGTCACCACCAGCACGTCGCGAGACGCCGGCCGATCCAGGTCGAGCGGCTCGATCGGTGTGACGCCGTGCGCGACCCGCGCATCGTCGAGCAGCGCCGCATCCAGCGGCGCCGCGAGCGTGAACGCGCCGAGCTCCGCGCCGCTCAGCGCGTGGACCGTCGTGGTGCCGCTGGCGACGTTCTCGCGGTTCACGAGCAGCACGAGGACGTAATCCACGCCGTCGCGGTGGATGCCTTCCGGCGTCGGCTGCCCCTGTTCGTCGCGTTGGGCCTGGATGCGGAACTGATGCGCTTCGACGTGCCATGCCCGAGCGGGCGACAGACGTTCGAACAGCCTCCGCGAGAACGCGAGGATGGCGCGCATGGTGGCGCCGCTGCCGATGGCGTCTTCCATCGGCTCGAACCAGCGGGCGATGCCGCCGTTCAACGCGTTGTAGTCGCGGCTCTGATAATGCGGTTGATGCGATGCGCGGAGGATCGATCCCTCGTCGCCGGCGACGAACACCGCGTGGCGTCGGCGCCGATAGCGGCCGCCGTCGGCCATGTAGCGATCGAGCTCGAGACGATCCCAGCTGTCGGCGAAGGCGTCCCAGTCGGACAGCGCGCCCGCCCGCGTCAGGTACTCCCGCATCGGCGCGGCATGGACGAACGCGTAGCCGTCGCGCGCGATCGCCGCCGCCAGGGAGTCCATATCGCCATGCTACGCGCGATGCGGACAGTCAACCGGTCCAGAGACACATTGGACGGTTCGCGCCCGGGTCCGGCAGGCGTCCGTTATTGGCCTTCGCCGCAGAACGGGCAGCGATCGGATCGGGCGTGGAGCGGCTTGCGGCAGTGCCAGCAGAAGCGCGGCAGCGGCGCTTCGCGCGCCTTGAGGCGGAGATGAATGTCCTGCTGGACGCTGTCGCCGACGACCGGCTCCGGCGTGTCGGCAGACGCGCCGCCGGCGCGCGGCGTCCGGCGCGAGCTCGTCGATCGCGCCGCCAGCACGTCGTCGAGCAGCTCGCCGGCGCGTTGATACCGGGCCGAGATGTCCGGCGCCATCGCCTTGAGCACGATGTCGTTGATCGACTTCGGGATTTTCGGGTTCTTCAGCCGCGGCGCGGTCAGCAGCTCCCCCTTCATCAGGCGATCGAGATCGGCCGGCGACGGCGTGTCGTACGGCAGCACGCCGGTCATCATCTGATACATGGTGACGCCGAGCGAGTAGATGTCGGAGGCGAACACCGCCTTGCCGTGGAACTGCTCGGGCGCCATGTACGGCGGGCTGCCGATCACCGTCGTGCCGTGGGCGGCAATCTCGAGAAAGCGCGAGGTGCCGAAGTCGGCGACCTTGAGCATGCCGCTGTCGGCCACCAGCACGTTCGACGGCCGCAGATCGCGGTGCAGCACGCCCTGGCGATGGGCGTGGTCGACGGCGTTGCTGATCTGGCAGGTGTAGTCGAGCGCGCGGGTGACGTCGAGCGGCCCTTCGCGCGCGATGATCGTCTCGAGCGTCTCGCCGGGGACGAACTCCATCACGATGAAGAAGACGTTCTCCTGCTTCTCCGCGGTCAGGATGGTGACGATGTTCGGGTGATTGAGGCTGGCGAGCAGCCGCGGCTCGCGCAGCAGCTCGCCGAAGTCGACCCCCTGCTTGTGCGGAACCTTGAGCGCGACCTTCTTGTCGATCCAGGTGTCTTCCGCGAGGTAGACCGTGCCGAAGCCGCCGCTGCCGATCGTCGACAGGATCTTGTATTTCCCGATGATCTGTCCGCGAAAGAACATGCTGTGCGCGCAGTATATCAGAGGGGTTGTGGGATTTTGAGGGGAGAGAGGGGTGCGAGGTGCGAGGTGCGAGGTGCGAGGTTGCGAGGTGCGAGGTTGCGAGGTGCGCGGTGCGCGGGTGCGTGGAGCAGGGCGCGACGTGCGCGGTGCGAGGGTGCGACGTGTGAGGTGCGGCCGTGCGAGGTGCGACGTGCGCGTGCGAGGGTATGACGTGCGAGGTGCGACGGTTCGAGGGTTACGTCCGGCTGCGTCGGGCCGTGCGCTTCGTTTGTCGGCGGTCGTCTGGCGTCCTCAGAAGGTATGACTGCAGGCCGCTCGTCGCTCCGATCGCGCGGTGGGCGAGGATCACGAGTCGTTCGTGCTCGGCGCGGGTAAGGTATTCACAGTCAAAAGCGTCCTGCAGGTGGTTTTCGGTTTCCATCAGCGAGGCGCGCGCGATCGCAAGAAAGCCCGCAAAGTCGCGATGCGTTTCACGTCCGAACCCCTCCGCGATGTTTGATGGTGCCGAGCGTGAGGATCGGCGGATATCTTGGCAGAAATCGCGATCGGCTTTCGCGGGTAGCCTCGCCGTAAATGCAAACACCTCGCACTTCAGTTCGTGCGCGAGCTGCCAGCAATCGAGCTCCTTATAGTGTCGTGCGACGATGAACGCTGACGCAGGCACGGCGCATGCCGCATAGACGCCCCGCACCCCCCACCCCGCACCCGCACCCCGCACCCGCACCTCGCACCCGCACCCCGCACTCCGCACCCGCACCCCGCACCCCGCACCCCGCACCCCGCACCTCGCACCTCGCACCCCCGCACCCCCGCACCCCGCACCTCGCACCTCGCACCTTATAATCCGCCCGTGCACCGATTCTTCGCGCCGGCGCTCGATGCCGGAGACGACAATGTCGCGCTGCCGCGCGACGAAGGCGAGCATCTGACGCGCGTCCTGCGGCTCGGGGCGGGGGACATCGTGGCGGTGTTCGACGGCCGCGGCCACGAGTTCCTGGCCCGCGTGACGAGCGCGGTGCGCCGCGACGTCCACGTCCAGATCGTGTCGCGGGTCGAGCCGGCGGCGGAATCCGTGGTCGCGCTGACGCTCGCCCAGGCGGTGCTCAAGGGCGAGAAGATGGACGACGTCGTCCGCGACGCGGTCATGCTCGGGGTCGCCGCGATCCAGCCGATCGTCACCAGCCGCAGCGAGACGACGGTCGCGGCGCTGATGAAAGGCGCGCGGGTCGAGCGCTGGCGGCGGGTGGCGCTGGCGTCGGTGAAACAGTCGCGGCGCGCCGTGGTGCCGGAGATTCGGATGCCGCTGACGCTGGAAACCGCGCTCACCGAGCCGGCGCCGGCGCTGCGCCTCATGCTGGTCGAGCCGGCCGCGTCCGCCGATGTCGAGCCGCTGTCGGTGCTGCGGCGCACGCCAGTGCCTTCGGACGCGGTGATGTTCGTCGGACCGGAAGGCGGCTGGGCGGCCGAGGAGTGGGCGGCGGCGGCGGCGCACGGCATCCGCCTGATGTCGCTCGGTCCGCGCACGCTGCGAGCCGACGCGGTCCCGATCGCCGCGATCAGCGTGCTGAATTTCCTGTGGGAATCCGAACTCTGAAATCTGAACGGCGCCTTATTTCAGGCTCACCTTGAAGTCCTTCGTCTTCACGTCCCCTTCGCTGAGGACGACCCGCACCGCACCCGTTCGGTGTTCGTCGAGATAGGCCGGCTCGAACCATTCGCCCTGCTGCGACGGATCGACCGTCGCGAGGTAGTACTCGCCCGGCGGCAGCCCCCGGATCCGGTAGCTGCCCGTCTGGTCGGGACGCGCGGTCATGATGTGCCGCGACAGCGGACGCCACAGCGAGGAATCGGCCGGAAAGGCGAGCACCGTGAACTCCGGCACGGGCGTGCCGTTCTCGGTGGTCAGCGTGCCGTTGATCTCGCTCTGCTTGTCGGTGAAGACGACGGTGACGTTGCCGAGATTCTCGCCGCTGCGGACCTGAAGTGGTACGTCGGTCACGTCGCGGTCGCCGACCGTCACCGACTTGAGCACCCACGTGCGCGACCCGTTGCTCGGACGAATCAGATGCGCGCCGGCGGAGATGCCGCTGAGCGTGAACCGGCCGTCCTTATCGACGCGCGCGTTCGGCTGCGGGCCGAAATCGGACTGGTCGGTCGAAGGGGCCGTCATCCTGAACTGCGTATAGTCCGGCGCCGGCGAGCCGCCGGGCAGGAATGACAGCGTGCCGCTGATCGTCGCCCCGGCGGAGACGACCACCGTGACGTCGGCAAGGTCGTCGCCGGCGACGCTGATCGGCTGCGCCGCGAACTGCGGCGTGTCCGAGTCGTCGCCGCGCGCCCGCAGGATGTAGCGTCCGGGCGCCACGTTGCCGATCGTGAACGAGCCGTCCCACTGGATCCGTCCGCCGAAGTTCGTCGCGATCTGATTGCCGCCGCCGCCCGTGTCCGGCATCAGGTTGATGGTGCCGCTCGTCACCGGCGTGCCGTCCGGGTTGGATACGATGCCGGTAATCCGCGCGACGCGCACCAGCTGCATGCCGAAGTTGATGTCGAGCACTTCCTGGCTGAGGCCGACGCTGATCGCCTTGGCGTCGTTCACCGACGGCACGCCCGGGTAGTAGGTCGGTGCGTAATTGACCTGCTCCTGTTCGGCGCCGCCGCCTGCCGGACCGCCGCGTCCGCCGCGGCCGCCGAATCCGCCGGGTCCACCGAATCCACCGGGGCCGCCGAATCCACCCGGTCCGCCGAACTGACCACCCTGACCGCCGCCGCGCGCGATCGCGTTGACGTAGTAGTCGCCGGGCATCAGTCCCCAGACGCGGTACTGACCCTTGTCGTCGGTCTGGCCGTTGCCCGCCGGCGTCAGCCGCCGCTCGCCCTGCAGATACTGATAGCGCATCACGCGCACCGTGACGCCCGGCATCGCGTCGCCGTCTTCGTCGAGGACGTGGCCGCTGATCACGCTGCCGCGCGGCAGCTGGAACTGGATCCCCTTCAGCTGCTGGCCGTCGGCGAGCTGCAGCGGCGTGCCGGCCTGGAGCGGCCGGCGCTGCCCGTACGAGAGCGCCACGAACCCGGATTTCGACACCGTCAGCGTGTAGCGCCCGGCCGGCAATTCAGTGAGATCGAAGATGCCGCTGTCGTCGGTCAGCATGCCGCGCCCGCCGGGGAGCTCGGCGGCGGTCGCGAACACGCGCGCGCGCTTCACGGGACGGCCGTTGTCCGCGGCGAGCACGCGCCCAGAGATCCGGCCGCCGGGCGGCGGGGGCGCCTCCTTCGGCTGCGCGGAGGTGTCGCGCGCCGGCTGGCCCGATGTCTGTCCGGGCCGCTGCGCGGTCGGCGGCTGTTGCGCCCCGACCGCGACGGCCAGCGCAACCAGCAGCGTGGAGATCGAGAAGGCCCGAAGCATGACGCCTTATTAGACCGGAATTTGCGTCCGGAGGTTGATTGTCACGGTTTTTTCACCGCGAGTCCGACCCAGCCGTCCTCCTCACGCTCCCAGCAGACGGCGGCGTTCGCAAACGCGGCGCGGACCTCGTCGCGCTCGTGCGCCTGCACGCCGCTGAGAATCAGCGTACCGCCGGCACGTACCGCCTCGAGCAGCGTGGCCGCCGAGCGGACGAGCAGCGCGCCGGTCAGGTTGGCGGTGAGGACATCGGCGACCGGCAGCGCGCGTGCCGCGAGGTCGACGGTTTCAAACGTCACGTGCGCGGCATCGGCATTCAGGTCGAGGTTTTCCCGAGCCGACTGAATCGCGTCGGCATCGTAGTCGATGCCGAGCGCGCGAGCCGCACCGAGCCGGGCCGCCGCAATCGCCAGCACACCGGAGCCGGTGCCCACGTCGAGGACGACCGCACCCCTGAGATCGATCGTCTGCAGCGCGGCCAGGCATAACCGCGTCGTCGCGTGATGGCCGGTGCCAAAGCCCATCGACGGGACGATGACGATCGTCATCGGAGTCAGATCCCGCGCGGGTTCGACCTGGTGCGAAAATCGAGAGGCGACCCCAGGGACGACCGTGATCCGGCCGACGGTGATCGGCTTCAGGTTTTCCTGCGATCGCCTCGCCCAGTCTTCGTCATCGACGTCGACCGCGGCGACCTCGAAGCGCGGCGCGAGCGCCCGCTCCGCGGTGTCGCGATCGGCCGTCGACGCGAAGAAGATGCGGGTGGTATCGCCGCGCTCTTCGACCGCGGTCGGACCGAAGTCGTCGACGAGCGCGAGCAGGAGATCCGGGGCGTCGGTGCGGACGTCGATCGCCGGGTACTGCTTCATTGGAGGACGGAGAGAGGTTACGCGAACATGTCCTTCACGCGGTCGAACAGGTTGCGCTCGTCCTGCTCGTCCTCGCCGCGCGCGCGCGGCTCGAACTTGTCCTTCGGCAAGGCCTGCGCGAGCTGTTCGATCAGCTTGCGCTGCTCCTTGGTCAGCTTGCGCGGCGTCTGCACCTGGACGGTGGCGAACAGATCGCCGCGGCCGCGGCCGTTGACGTCGGGCATGCCCTTACTTTTCAACCGCAGCGTCGTGCCGGTCTGGGTGCCTTCGGGCACCTTCACGGTTTCGTTGCCGTCCAGCGTCGGCACCTGGATCTCGCCGCCGAGCGTCACCGTCGTGAAGTTCACCGGGATCTCGCAGAACAGGTTGACGCCGTCGCGCCGGAAGAACGCATGCTCGTGGACGTGGACGACGACGTAGAGATGGCCGGCGGGACCGCCGGCGGATCCCGATTCGCCTTCGCCCATCAGGCGCAGCTGCTGCCCGGTCGCGATCCCCGGCGGAATCTTGACGGTGATCTTGCGATCGCGGGCGATCCGCCCCGCGCCGCGGCAGTCGGGGCACGGCTTGGTGATGATCTTGCCCGCGCCGCGGCACTGCGGGCAGGTGCGCGCCACGGTGAAGAAGCCCTGCTGAAAGCGGACCTGCCCCTGGCCCTTGCACTGCGGGCAGTTGCTCGCGCTCGATCCGGGCGCCGAGCCGGAGCCGCTGCAGGTGTCGCACGTCTCCTGACGCGGGATCTGAATCGTCGTCTCCGCGCCCTTGGCCGACTCTTCGAACGAGATTTCGAGGTCGTAGCGCAGATCGGCGCCGCGCTGCGGTCCGCCGCGGCGGCGGCCGCCGAACATGTCGCCGAAGCCGAACATGTTGCCGAGAATGTCGGCGAAGTCGCCGAACTCCTGGAACACCGACGGATCGAAACCGGCACCGCCCCCCGCCGCCGACTTGACGCCGGCATGGCCGAAGCGGTCGTAGAGGCTGCGCTTCTCGGCGTCGGCGAGGATCGCGTAGGCCTCGGCGCACTCCTTGAATTTTTCTTCCGCGAGCTCGTCCCCCGGGTTGCGATCCGGGTGGAACTTCATCGCCAGCCGGCGGTAGCTGCTCTTGATCTCGGTATCGCTCGCGGTCTTGGTGACCTCGAGGACTTCGTAATAATCGCGCTTGCTCACGCCTTCGCCACCTTCACCATCGCGGGACGCAGCAGCCGGTCGTGGAGCATGTAGCCCTTCTGCAGCTCGCCAATCACTTCGCCTTCGCGATGCTCGGGGCTCTCCTCGTGCATCACGGCCATGTGGACGTTGGGATCGAAATCGGTGCCGAGCACGTCCATCGCCTGCACGCCCTGCTTGCGCAGCATGTCGTGCAGCTTGGCGTGGATCAGCTCGACCCCTTTGCGGTAGGCGCCGCCCTCGTCGCCGCTGACGGTCAGCGCGCGATCGAAGTCGTCGACGACGAGCAGCAGCTCCTGGAGCAGGTCGACCACGGCCTGGTCCGCCTGTTCGCGCCGCTCGCGCTCGATCCGTTTGCGGTAGTTGTCGAACTCGGCGCTCTTCCGCAGCCAGCGGTCCTTGTAGTCGTCGCGCTCGCGCTGCATCTGCGTCGGTTCAGCGCTCTCGGCGGTCTCGACCGAAGCGTCCGGTTTGTCGGTGACAGATTCATCAGCCATACATCAGCTCTCAGGTATCGGCTCTCAGCGTTCAGCGCCGCTCTATCGAAGAGCTGACGACTGACCGCAGAGCGCGGGATTAATTCGGATCGCGCAGCAGCCGCGACACAGCCTGTGCCGCGCCGTCGACCGCGGCGATCGCGCGCGAGTAGTGCATACGGGTCGGCCCGATCACGCCGACGGTTCCGATTCCCGAGCCATCGTCGTAGGTCGACAGCACCAGGCTGAACGGGCGGAGACTGGGATCGAGATGCTCGGCGCCGATCACGACCGTCAGCCCGGGGCCGTCGATGTACTCGTTGAGCAGCTGCAGCAGCTTCTGCTTCTCGTCGATCATCTGGAGCAGCGCCTGCAGCGTCTGCACCGTCAATCCGGTCGCGTCGTCGAGCAGCGACGAGGCGCCCTCGACGTACATCGGCCGGTCGTCGGGCAGGTCCGAAAAGGTCGAGGTCGCCAGCCGAAGGGCGCGATCGCGCAGCGCGTCGTAGAGCGAGCGCTCGGCGTTGATCCGCTCGAGCACCGCTTCGCGGGCGCGATGCAGCGGCAGCCCCGAAAATTCCTCGTTGAGATAGTTGGCGGCCTGGCGCAAGTCGTCGCCGCCGAGCGGCTCGCCGAGGTCGATGACTTTCTGGATCACGTGGCCGCCGCTGGCGACGATGACCACCAGCACGCGCAGCGCGCTCAGCGGCACGAACTCGACGCGGTCGAACACCGCCGCTTCGTGCGCGGGGCGGACCGCGAAGCCGACGCCGCGCGACGCCTGCGACAGCATGTGCGAGACCTGCGGCAGCAGCGAGTCGAGCAGCCCGTTGGGGCTCTCGCGCCGCAGCCGCGCTTCGACCGCGGTCGCGGAGCGGTTGGGGCGCTTCGAATCGAGCAGCAGGTCGACGTAAAAGCGGTAGCCGCGGTCGGTCGGGATACGGCCGGCCGACGTGTGCGGCTGCTGAACGTAGCCTTCTTCTTCGAGGCGCGCCAGGATGCTCCGGACCGTCGCGGAAGACACGCCCAGCCCGGCGGCCGTCACCAGTAATGACGAGGCGACAGGCTCGCCGGACGCGATGTATTCGCGGACCAGCGCCGCGAGCACCCGCTTCGACCTATCTGCGGCGTCTTGTGTCATTTAGGGTTGGCAGTCCTCATCGATGACTGCTAATCCACATTATACAACGTCCGCCGTGCCAAATCCTCGCGAGCTCACCGGGGCGCTCGCGCGTCGTCACGAACGGCTGAGGCCCGGCCGACCGGCGGGAGGAGGTGGATGGGCCAGCAGCGGATTTACAGGTGAGCTCGAGCGGCGAGTCTTCTGGCCGATTCGCGCGCCTCGTGTGCTATTTCAATACGATCGACGCGGGTGGCCGCGAAATCGTCGACCAGAACAACCCCATCCACGATCGTGGTGCGGACGTCGCTGCCGCGCACCGCGTACACGAGGGTTGAATACGGATCGGGGCCGGGCGCCAGATGTGGGCGGTCGCGATCGACCACGATGATGTCGGCCTTCTTCCCTACTTCGAGCGAGCCGATGTCGTTCTCGAGACCCAGTGTGCGGGCGCCGGCGCGCGTCGCCATCCACAGGACCTCGCGAGCGGGAAGCACACCCGGCTTCTTGCGCATCGCCTGAAGGACGGCGGCGAGGCGCATCTCCTCGAACATGTCGAGGCGGTTGTTGCAGGCCGCGCCATCAGCGCCGAGCGAGACGGTGATGCCGCGCGCCCGCATCTCGGGAACCGGCGCGATCCCGGATCCGAGCTTGAGATTCGAGCCGGGGCAGTGCATCACCTTGATGTCATGATCGGCAAGCAGCTGCTGATCGCGGTCGTCGACCCAGACGCAATGCGCCGCGCAGAGATGCGGCGTGGCCAGATTCACGCTCGCCAGATACTCGATGTTGGTCCGCGCGCCGGTGTTCTGCTGGACGATCGCGATCTCCTCGCGCGACTCCGATGCATGCGTGTGCACCAGCGTGTGGTGCTGCTGCGACAGCCCCGCAACCGCTTCGAGCAGCTCGCGCGTACAGGACACCGCGAACCGCGGCGCAAATGCGGCGTGCAGGCGACCGTTGGCCGCGCCTTCCCAGCGTGCGCGGATCGCGACGCTCTCGTCGATCGAGTGGCGCGTCTCTTCCTGCAGCCGGCGCGGCACCTGCGCGTCGAAGTCCATCATGCACTTGCCGATGGTCGCGCGCAGACCGCTCTCCGCCACCGCCTCGAACACCACGTCCGTGTCGTGCACCGTCTCCATCGTCAGCACCGCGGTCGTGCCGCTGCAGAGCAGCTCGGTGGTCGCCAGACGCGTCGCGGCGCGCAGGGAGTCAGGATTGTGGGCGGCCTCCATCGGCCATACGCGGGTGCGCAGCCAGTCCATCAGCGCGAGATCGTCGGCATAGCCGCGAAACAGCGTCTGGCACAGATGAATGTGCGTCTGGATCAGGCCGGGCAGGACGTAGCCGCCGCGCGCTTCGATCACGCGGTCGTGAGCGCCGCCGAGGTTCCGTCCGATGGCGGCAATGCGCCCGCCGCGGATCGACACGTCCCCCTCGACGATTTCCCAGGCATCGTTCAGCGTGAGCACAGTCCCGCCACGAATCAGGAGCGACGACATTTCAGATTCGTGATTTCGGACTTGAGACTGCTAACTATTGACTTCCGCGCGAAGCGCCGGAGGCGTCCAGCGAAGCGAGCCCGGCTGGGTCTTGCCGTGCTTGACTGCGATCAGCTCCGCCAGAATGCTGACGGCGATCTCCTGGGGCGTGACCGCGCCGATGTCCAGCCCGATCGGCGCGTGGACGCGCTTCAGCGTCTCCGCCGGCATCCGGTCTGCGGTCAACGCGTCGTAGATTCGAGCCACCTTGGCGCGGCTGCCGATCAGGCCAAGATAGCGCAGCTCGCGCGGCGCGAGCGCCCGCAGCGCCTCGAGATCGTTCGTGTGACCGCGCGTCACGATGACGACGTAGGCGTGCGCCGGAATCGCCGCGCGCGCGATCCACGCAGGGATGTCCTCGACGACGATTTCCGCGGCGGTGGGGAAGCGCTCCGGGTTGGCGAATTTCTCGCGGTCGTCCGCGACGTGGACGCGGAAGCCAACCTCCTCCGCGATGCGCGCCAGGTGAAAGCCGACGTGCCCGGCGCCGACGATGTAGAGCTCGGGCGACGGCTCGATCGGTTCGATGTAGACGTCCATCTGACCGCCGCAGATCAGGCCGGTCTCCTGCGCGAAATCATCGTCGAGCTCGTAGTGCACGAGCTGCGGCGCGCGGCTGAGAATCGCTTCCCGCGCTTTGCCGAAGGCATCGTTTTCGTAGCAGCCGCCGCCAATCGTGCCGACGATCCGGCCGTCGCCGAACACGAGCATTTTCGCGCCGACGCGCTGCGGCGTCGAGCCGGTGGTCGCGACGATCGTCACGAGCGCCGCCGGCTCGCCGCGATCGAGCGCATCGGCGACGGCGGCGAAGACTTCGCGGTTCATCTCTGACGATTATACGAGGGCAGGATGGGCAGGATGGGCAGGAACTGACGTCGACGTCGACCCACACCCGTCCGGTCTGGGCGGCCCGTGCTGGCTGTCGAGGCCCCGGTGCTCACCGATGCAGCTCGCACACGTCGTGTGGCTCGGTACCGGCGATAAACGATTCCGAGATGATCTTCGGGCAATTGGGGGTCGCGAGCTTGCCGGTTTGCGCGTCGATGTCGGCGAAGACGATGCCCTGGGGGACCGTGAACGGCACGCTGGCGCGGCCTGCGAGTGCGCTTTTCATGAACTGCGTCCAGATCGGCAGCGCCGCCCGGGCGCCGCTGAGCCCCACCGGCTGGTTGTCGTCGAACCCGACCCAGACGACGGTCAGCAGCTCGGGAGTGAAGCCGACGAACCACGCGTCGCGCAGGTCGTTGGTCGTCCCGGTCTTGCCGGCGGCATCCAGGGTGAACCCGGCCGAGCGCGCGCTTGCCGCCGTCCCCTCGTTCAGCACGCTGCGCATCATGTTCGTGACGAGGAACGTCGTCTCCGGCTTCGCGACCTCGCGCGCGACGACGGTCGTGCGCTTGGTGACGTCCTTGCCGCCGCTGGTAATGCGCGCGATGTGCTGCAGCGAGCGCAGCATGCCGCCGTTGGGGAACAGGGTGTAGGCGGTCGCGATTTCGTACGGCGTCGCCTCGAACACGCCAAGCGCGATCGACGGGTAGGCCTTCGGCGCCGCGCCGACGCCGAGCTTCTTCCAGAACGCGGCGACATGGTCGTAGCCGGCCGCCTGGGCGACGTGGATCGTCCCCAGATTCCGGGAGTGCGCGAGCGCCCGCCGGAACGTGATCGGCCCGTCGTACTCGTGCTCGTAATTCTCCGGCGTCCACTCCTGATCGTCGAACTCGAACGTCTCCTGCTCGTCGTTCGTGATCGATGCCGGGGTGACGTCGGTCCGCCCCTCGCTCAGCGCGCGCTCGAATGCCGCGAGGAAGACGAACGGCTTGAACACCGATCCCGGCTGCCGCCGCGACACCACCGCGCGGTTGTACTGCGACTGGTTGTAGGAGCGGCCGCCGACGAACGCGAGAATCTCGCCGCTGCGCGGATCGACCGCGATCAGCGCCGCTTCCGCCTTGCCGCGTTTGCGTCTGGCCAGCAGGCTGTCGACCTGCGTGAGCCCGTCGCGGACCGCATCCTGCGCCAGGCGCTGCAGGTGCAGATCCAGCGTCGTATACACATCGACCGCCTGCGTCGTCGTCGTCGTGAGGCCGGGATACTGCTCCGCGAGGGTCTGGCCGACGAAGTCGACGAAGTACGGCGCCTCCGCTTCGAGCGCGCGCTGCACGACGATCAGCGGCTCGTGGATCGCGCGATCGGCGGCATCCTGCGGCACGTAGCCGGCGTCGACCATCGATTGCAGGACGAGGTTGCGCCGCTCCTTGCAGCGCGCCGGGTTGTTGAATGGCGACAGCGCGGACGGCGACTGGAAGACGCCTGCGATCGTCGCCGCCTCGGCGAGCGTGATGTTGCTGACATCCTTGCTGAAGAACAGCCGCGCCGCTTCCGGCACGCCGACGATGCCGAAGGACCCGCGCTGGCCGAGCGTCATGTCGTTCAGGTACATCTCGAGGATCGCGTCCTTCGAGGCGCGGGTGGTGATGATGAACGACACCCAGATTTCGAGCAGCTTGCGGCGCAGTGATTTCTGCCGCGCCTCCTGCAGCGTCATGCCGGGGAACATTTTCGGCAGGAACACGTTGCGCGCGACCTGCTGGGTAATCGTGCTCGCGCCGCGGTCGTACTTCTGTTTGCCGCGCATGTTCGAGATCACCGCGCCGGCCATGCCGATCGGATCGAAGCCGGGATGTTCGTAGAAACGGCGGTCCTCGATCGCCAGCACCGCCTGCTGCATCCGCGCGGGAATTGCGGCCAGGGCGACGGGGCGGCGCTTCTCGCGTTCGCCGCCAAGCGCGGTCAGCACAGGCGCGTCCAGCGATACCCGATCGGTGGGTTTGGCGTCGAGCTCGAGCCGTTGCACCCGATCCGCAACACGCGGCGGCGGCGCCTTCTTGCCCCTGGCCACCGGCTTGGGATCCGGCGGCTTCTGAAACACGACGCGCACCGCCCGGCCCTTCAGCTCCGGCACCCGCGGCATGATCGCGACGGCGCCCTGACCGATCGCGAACTCGCCGGCCTTCTCGAGCCGATCGCGATGGGCGTAGCCCAGCTCGTTCAGCCGATCGACGAGCTGCTGCTCGGTCATGCCCTGGCCGCGGCGCAGCTCCAGCGGCCGCGCCAGGACGCGGGGGAACACGGTGGATCGCTCGCCGTGCAGGCGCGCGTCGATCAGTCGCGCGAAGCGCACGTAGTAGTAGGCGGCGACCAGGCAGAGCAGGACGGTCGGGATCGCGAGCGCGACCGCGGCGAGGCGCACCCAGCGCTTCCGCCACAGCCCGAGGATCCGTATCCGGTAGCGCGCGCTCTTCGAACCGGTTTTCGCCAGCCTAGCCCCCAGCTCCCAGCCTCGAGCTGCTAGATCGTGACAATCCAGTGCCGCCCGAGATCGAGCGGCAACTCCTCGTCCAGGCGGTGGACGAGCGCGGGGCCGTACTGATTCAGAAAGGAGAGAAACCCGATGGTGCGCTCCTGCGCGTGGCCGCCGGGAAACGCCAGCGCCCGGGCGTGAATGAACTGGCGCCGCAGCGTTTCGTCGCGGCGCTTGGCGGCCTGAATCATCTTGCCATGGAGGTTCTGCAGATCGCGCTGCATGCGTTCGAGGGTCGAACGCGCGGCCCCTTCGAGCGTCGGATCGAGCGCCGGCATCGCCTGGACGACGCGCGACATCTGCGCCTCGATCGCCTTCTCGGCTTCAGTGAACGATTCTTCGACCACCGGCGGAATCTGCGTCCTGAGCAGCTCGTTGAGCGCCGCTTCGTCCTGCGCCTGCAGCGCTTCGAGCGGCAGCTTGTATTTGGTGAGGAAGCGCAGCGCCGCGGAGTCGAGGATCGTCGCGGTCCCGCGCGGATAGAACAGCGGCATCGGCACGCCGAAGTGTTCGTAGACGCCGCGCAGCTGGCCGAGATACGCCAGCTCGTTCGGGCCGGCGACGTAGCAGATCGTCGGAAAGATCGTGTCCTGCACGATCGGCCGCAGCAGCACGTTCGGGCTGAACCCGGCCGGTTGCGAGGTCGCCTGCTCGACCAGCGCCGGCGCGGCGAACTGCTGGTCGCCGACGACGAAGCCGCCGTCCTGCTGACGAATGGCGCGGCGGCCGCCGTCGAGGTGAAACAGCGCCAGCCCTTCGTCGTTGCCGTGCACCTGTGCGTGATAGCCGCGCGCGGTCAGATCCGATCCGGCCAGCGCGGCGAGCTTGACCGTCGTCCCCGGCATCGACAGCTCGCGCGCGAACACCTGGCTGACCAGCGGCTTCGACGCCGCGTCGGACGAGTCGTAGACGATCAGCCCGCGATCGCCGAGGACGCTTTCCATCCAGCGGCCGAACGCGTCCGCCATGCCGACGCCGGGCGCGTAGGCGCGCCGCAGCGACTCCATCAGGGGTGCGCGGAATTCGGTCGGCGGCAGGAGCTGTTCGATTTCGTCGAGCGCGGCGAGGACGGTTTGATCGAGGGTGATGGTCGCGACCGGGGCGGGTTCGGCGCCGGGCCGCGCCGGCAGCGACACGCTGCGCGGCGTCAGCGCTTCGTCGAACACCGTACACGACCGGACTTCCTCCCAGTCGTGATCCTCCGCGTCGATCCAGAACACGGCGACCGCCGGCACGTGGTGATCGCGCGACACCTGTTCGGCGAGCTTGATCGCGGTGAGCGCCTTGAAGAGCGTGAAGAGCGGGCCGCCGAAGAGCCCGGCCTGCTGACCGGTGACCACCGCCACCGTGCTGCGGTCGGCGAGCAGCCTGGCGGCGTCGCGGGCGCGCGCCGGCGCGCCGCGGCGCTCCTGCTGCGTCGCGAGAACCGCGGCGATCGCGTCGCGGCGGCGATCGTGCTGCTGCGTGCGCGCGATCGCATTGGCCCACGCGGTCCGATCGGCCGGGTCGCCGGAAAAAAACGGCGCCACCGATCGGAAATCGTACGCGTAATCGGCGGCGAGACGCCGAATCCACGGAAACCTCCGGACGTCGACCGGAATGCGCACGGAAGGGCCGTCTGGGGCGGAAGTTGAAGGCTCGGCTGAGTTGACCTGCACCGGAACGCCTACTCTCTCAAAGCGCCGCGCGGACTGTCAAGCACGCGGACGCGCTATTCGATTGATGCAACAGCACTAAGACGCCGATCGGACGGGCTCGGTTGCGCGTTTTTCGTGTTACGATGAACACGCCTTCCCGAGGAGTTTTTCACTGCACACTGACGCTGCTGGCGCTGCGCCGCCCGACGCCTTCGGACCGTTTCGAGTTCTTCATCAGATTGGTGCGGGAACCCTCGGCCCGGTGTTTCGTGCGTACGACGCGACGCGGGAGCGGCTCGTCGCGGTCAAGCTGTTCAAGCTCGACCTGCCGCCGGAGCGCGGTCATCAGCTCGTCGCCGAATTCGAGCGTCTGATCGCCGCCGATCTGACGCACCCGGCGCTCGCCGCGCCGCTGGCGACCGGGATCAGCGGCGTCTCGGCGTTCCTCGCGCAGGAGTACGTCGCCGCCGACTCGCTCGATCTCGCGGTGCGCGAGTACGGCCCGGCGCCGGCGTCCAGCGCGCTGCGGGTCGCGGCGCAACTGGCGGGCGCGCTCGATTTCGCGGCGGCGGTGCAGATCACGCATGGCGCGCTGCACCCGCGCGACGTGCTGCTGTCGTCCGACGATACGCGCCTGACCGGCCTCGGCATCACCCGCGCGCTCGAGAAAATCGGCGTCGTCGCGCCAGTTCGTCGCCCTTACACCGCGCCCGAACGGATCGCGGGCGCCGAGTGGGATCGGCGCGCCGACGTCTTCAGCCTCGCGGCGCTGATGCACGAGCTGATCTGGGGCCGCCGCGTCAGCGGCCTCGGTGCGAAGGCGGCATCGCACCTCACGGAGATCGACGGCGGCGATCTGGCCGCGCTGAAGCAGGTCTTCGCGCGCGCGCTGGCCGAATCGCCGGACGACCGCTTCGCCACGGCGCTCGAGTTCGCCGAGGCGCTCCGGCTCGCGTGTCCCAACGTCGCGATCGCGCCCGAGCCGGCGCCGGCCTCGAAACGGCGCGTCGCCCGCGACGACGAGCCGCGTCTGCCGCTCGATGTCGCCGACGAGGTAGCCGACGAGATCGCCGACGAGGTCGCACCACTGACGCTGGCCGATCCGGCGCACGGCTTCGGCCCGGCGGATGTGCAGCCGGTGGAGCCGTCGGTCGCTCGCGCCGAAGCGTCGCACACGTTCGGGCCGCCGGATCTCGACGCGCCGGTCGATCTCGAGATCGCGCCGCCGGCGCCGGCCGAGCCCGAGATCGTCTACCAGCCGGCGGCCGATCTTCGGCAGGACGCGGCCACGTACGAATCGCCCGCCGGGGTCGCGGCTGGATCGATCAGCGGCCACGATCCCGATGCGATGACGGCGCTGCAGCGGACGCGTTCCGCCGTCTGGCCGCTGGTCCTCGCGCTCGTTGTCGGCATCGCGATCGGATTCGCCGGCGGATTCTTCGCCGGGTCGCGGGAGCAACCGCCGGCAGCCGTCGCCGCGGCTGCGCAGGGGAAAAACTCAGAGAAAAACTCAGAACTGACAAGTCAGAACTCAGAACTGACAAGGCAGAACGCAGAACCTACAAGTCAGAACGCAGAACTGAAAACTCAGAGCTCAGAACTGAAAACGCCGACCGCAGAACCAAAGACTCAGCCATCTGAAATCAGCAATCCGAAATCGGCCCCCTCGGCGCCAGGCCGCATCCTCGTGCGCTCGCAGCCGGCAGGCGCACGCGTCACCATCGACGGCAAAGACGCCGGTGTGACGCCGGCCGCGGTCCGCGATCTCGCGCGCGGCGCGCACCGCGTCAGGATCACGCGCGATGGCTACGCGCCGGAAGAGCGGCGCGTCGTCATCAGCACGGCACGGCCGGCGCAATCGATTACCGTGCCGCTGGCGCGCACCAACGCGCCGGCGAGAAGCGCGCCGGTTGCCGCCGCGCCGGCCGCGCGGTTTACCGGCGGGCTCGCGGTCGACTCGCGTCCGGCGGGCGCGAAAGTGTTCATGGACGGCACGCTCGTCGGCACGACCCCGGTGTCGCTGCCGTTGGTGCCGGCCGGCTCGCACGCGATCAGGCTCGAACACGACGGTTATCGCCGCTGGTCGTCATCCGTGCGCGTCGTCGCGAGCGAGCAGAACCGGGTCACGGCGTCGTTGGAACGATAAGAAGCAACCGCAGAGACCGCCGAGCCCGCCGAGTAAATATTTTCTCTGCGATCTTTGCGCCCTCCGCGGTAAAACCACAGGGACACATGGAAGCGATTCTGGCATTGGAAGACGGCACCTGGTTTCGCGGCGCCGCGGCGGGCGCACAAGGCGAGGCGCGCGGCGAGGTCGTGTTCAACACCAGCATGACCGGTTATCAGGAAGTGCTGACCGATCCGTCCTACTCCGGGCAGATCGTCACGATGACCTGTCCGGAGATCGGCAACTACGGCGTGTCGATGGAGGACATGGAGTCGCGCGCGCCGCAGGTGGCCGGGTTCATCATCCGAGACGAGTCGCCGATGGCGAGCAACTGGCGGTCGGAGATGACCCTGCGCGAGTATCTCGTCGCCAACAAGATCGTCGCAATCTCCGACATCGATACGCGCGCGCTGACGCGGCAGCTGCGCTCCGGCGGCGTCATGCGCGGGGTCATCGCCACCGGCGATCAGCTCGATCCGCAGGCGCTGATCGAGCGCGCCCGCACCATTCCGCCGATGGAAGGCTCCGACCTGGTCCGCGGTGTCACGCCGGCCGAGGCGTTCGACTGGCCGGAAGAGGACCCCGACGAATTCGGCGTCACGCCCGATCGGCTGCCGAAGAAGCGGCTGAAGATCGCCGCCTACGACTTCGGCATGAAGTGGAACATCCTGCGGCGGCTGAGCGCGCACGGCTTCGACGTCCGCGTTTATCCCGCGACGACGCCGGCATCGGAGCTGCTCGCGACCAAACCGGACGGCATTTTCCTGAGCAACGGCCCTGGCGATCCGGCGCCGCTGACATATGCCATCGACAACGCGAAGACGCTGATCGCATCGAACGTTCCGGTGTTCGGCATCTGCCTCGGTCATCAGGTACTCGGCCTCGCGATGGGCGGCAGCACGTTCAAGCTGAAGTTCGGCCATCGCGGCGGCAACCATCCCGTGAAGAAGCTGGCGACCGGCAAGGTCGAGATCACCTCGCAGAACCACGGCTTTGCCGTCGACCCGGCGTCGCTGCCGGATGACGTCGAAGTGACGCACCTCAATCTCTACGATGGCACCGTCGAGGGGCTGCGGCACAAGACCCATCCGGTGTTCTGCGTTCAGTACCATCCGGAGGCGTCGCCCGGTCCGCACGACGCCGATTACCTGTTTGACGATTTTCTGAACCTTATCGAGGGGGACAGGCGCTCGGTGCTCGGTACTCGGCGCTAGCCGCCACGGCTAGCCTCCAGCTCCCAGCAACGAGCCCCTACAAAGATGCCACGCAGAACCGACCTGAAACGCGTCCTCATCATCGGCTCCGGACCGATCGTCATCGGCCAGGCGTGCGAGTTCGACTACTCGGGCAGCCAGGCGTGCAAGGCGCTGCGCGCCGAGGGGCTCGAGGTCATCCTCGTCAACAGCAACCCGGCGACGATCATGACCGACCCGGATCTCGCGGATCGCACCTACGTCGAGCCGCTGACGCCGGAGATCCTCGCCGAGATCATCAAGCGCGAGCGGCCGGACGCGCTGCTGCCGACCGTCGGCGGCCAGACCGCGCTCAACCTGGCGATGGATCTCGCCGCCGCCGGCACCCTCGACAAGTACAACGTCGAGCTGATCGGCGCGTCGGTGCAGGCGATCAAGGTCGCGGAAGATCGGCAGCTGTTCAAGGACGCGATGCGCGAGATCGGCCTCGACGTGCCGCAGAGCGGCGTCGCCCGCTCGCTGCCCGAGGCGATCGAGCTCGCCAAGACCCTCGGCTTTCCGCTCGTGATTCGGCCGTCGTTCACGATGGGCGGGGTCGGCGGCGGCATCGCCTACAACATCGAGGAGTTCCGCGACCTCGCCGAGCGCGGCATCGAGCTCAGCCCGGTGCACGAGATCCTGGTCGAGGAATCGGTCATCGGCTGGAAAGAGTTCGAGCTCGAGGTGATGCGCGACTGCGCCGACAACTTCGTCGTCATCTGCTCGATCGAGAACATCGACCCGATGGGGGTCCATACCGGCGACAGCATTACGGTCGCCCCAATCCTGACGCTCTCCGACAAGGAATATCAGCGGATGCGCGACGCGGCGCGCCGCATCATCCGCCGCGTCGGCGTCGAAACCGGCGGCTCCAACATCCAGTTCGCGGTCAATCCGAAGAACGGCCGCATGACCGTGATCGAGATGAATCCGCGCGTGTCGCGATCGTCGGCGCTGGCGTCGAAGGCGACCGGCTTCCCGATCGCCAAGATCGCGGCCAAGCTCGCGCTCGGTTATCACCTCGACGAGATCAAGAACGACATCACCCGGCTCACTCCCGCCTCGTTCGAGCCGGCGATCGACTACGTCGTCGTCAAGATTCCGCGCTGGAACTTCGAGAAGTTCCCGCAGGCGGATCGCACCCTGACGACGCAGATGAAGTCGGTCGGCGAAGCGATGGCGATCGGCCGCACCTTCAAGGAAGCGTTCATGAAGGGCGTGCGCTCGCTCGAGCTCGGTCGCAGCGGGCTGATGTTCGCCCCGACGAACATGGACGACGAAGACGATGCCGCGCTGCGCAAGCGGCTGGCGATTGCCACCGACCGCCGGATGTGGGATCTGTTCCGCGCCATCGGCCGCGGCTGGTCGACCGAGCAGCTCCACGAGATCACCCACATCGATCCGTGGTTCCTGCGCCAGTTCAGCGAGATCGCGGCGATGCGGCAGTCGGCCAGAGCGGCCGGCCTCGGCAACATCGACGCCGGCCAGATGCGGCGGCTGAAGCGCGCCGGTTTCGGCGATCAGGAGCTCGCGCTCGCCGTCGACCAGAAAGAAAGCGCCGTCCGCCAGCAGCGCGAGAGCCAGGGGCTCAAGCCGGTCTACAAACGCGTCGACACCTGCGCGGCGGAGTTCGAGTCGTTCACGCCCTACATGTACAGCTCGTACGAGCAGGTCTGCGAGTCGAACCCGAACGGGCGCGACAAGGTCGTCATCCTCGGATCGGGTCCGAACCGGATCGGCCAGGGGATCGAGTTCGACTACTGCTGCTGCCACGCGTCCTTCGCGCTGAAAGAGGAAGGGCTCGAGACGATCATGATCAACTGCAACCCGGAGACGGTGTCGACCGACTACGACACGGCCGACCGGTTGTACTTCCAGCCGCTCACGTTCGAAGACGTGATGGCGGTGATCGAGACCGAGCGATCGGCCGGCGGCGACGTCTCGTGCCTCGTGCAGTTCGGCGGCCAGACGCCGCTGAAGCTCGCGCTCGCGCTGCAGGACGCGGGCGTGCGGATTCTCGGCACGTCGCCCGATTCGATCGACCTCGCCGAAGATCGCAAGCGCTTCTCGGCGCTGCTCGAGAGCCTGAAGATCACGCAGCCGGCGAGCGGCACCGCGACCTCGCGGCTCGAGGCGCGTGAGGTGGCGGCGTCGATCGGCTTCCCGGTCGTGGTGCGGCCCTCCTACGTGCTCGGCGGCCGCGGCATGGCGATCGTGTACGACGTCAACACGCTCGATCGCTACATGACCAATGCGGTCGACGCCTCGCCGGAGCACCCGGTGCTGGTCGACAAGTTCCTCGAGGACGCCTTCGAGTTCGACGTCGACGCGATTGCCGACGCCACCGGCGCCGTCGTCATCGGCGGGATCATGGAGCACATCGAGGAGGCCGGCATCCACTCGGGCGACAGCTCCTGCGTCGTGCCGCCGTTCATCTGTCCCGAGCGCCACCTCGCGACGATCCGCGACTACACGCGCCGGGTCGCGCGCGCACTCAAGGTGATCGGCCTGATGAACGTCCAGTACGCGATCAAGGACGATGTGGTCTACGTGCTCGAGGTGAATCCGCGGGCGTCGCGCACGGTGCCGTACCTGTCGAAGGCGGCGGGTGTGTCGCTGGCGAAGATCGCCGCCAAGGTGATGGCGGGGCGGACGCTCGCCGAGCTCGGGTTGACCGACGATATCCAGGTCGCCGGCGTGTTCGTGAAAAGCCCGGTGTTCCCGTTCGTCCGGTTCCCCGGCGTCGATACGATTCTGGGACCGGAGATGAAGTCGACCGGCGAGGTGATGGGGGGATCGACGTCGTTCGGCGTCGCCTTCGCGAAGGCGCAGCTCGCGGTCGGCCAGCGGCTGCCGGAGCACGGCACCGCGTTCGTCAGCGTCAACAACGACGACAAGGCGAACCTGCTGCCGATCGCGCGCGACCTGGCGGAGCTCGGGTTCCACCTGATCGCCACGCGCGGCACCGCCGCCTACCTGCGCGCCTACGGCCTGGAGGTCGACGTGATCTACAAGGTCAATGAAGGCCGCCCGAACATCGCCGACGAAATCGTCAATCGCAAGGTCGACCTCGTCGTCAACACGCCGCTCGGGCGCGAGTCGTTCTTCGACGATCGCACCGTGCGCCGCGCCGCGATGATGCACCAGGTGCCGTGCATCACGACCCTCACCGGCGCCGCCGCGGCGGTCAGCGCGATCCGCGCGCTGCGCGAGCAGGGTCTCGGCGTCCGCGCGCTGCAGGACTACTACGCAGGAATTTCAGCAGAGAAGGTCTAGGCTCGCTCAGAAACTGCGATCGCTCGCAGCCAAGGACACAAAGCGTTTCAGAGGGCACAGAGGCGCAAACTGTTGCCGCTCTGATCTTTGTGCCCTTGGTTCTCCTTCGTGGCGTTTGTGCGGCCGCGTGAGGTGAGCCGTTTGCAGACGGCGGCGTGTGCGAACGATCGCCGCCGTCCCGGCGACAGCCCTTTTGGCCGGCGCGGCCGCGGGCCTTCGTCTTCCTTCCCTTCCTGCAATCCCGACGTCTGCCATTCTGATCTGTTGCGGCGCGCTGGCGCTGTGGAGTTGGCGCGCCGTTCACCCGTTGATCTTTGCCGCGCTGGTCGCGGTCGGTTTTTTCGCGGGTGGCGCGCTGCTCGCCGCCGACGCGTGGCAGCGTGCGTGGCGGCCGCCGTTGTGGACCGCGTTCGAGCAGATGGCGCGGGTGCAGCGCGCGCAAGCCGAGGCGGACGGGCGTCGGCTGCCCGAAGACGACGAGGCGTTCGCGGTGGTCGAAGGCGTCCTCCGGAGCGATGCGTCGCTCGGCGCCTCGGGCGCGTCACTCAGCATCGACGTTGACGCGATGGCGGAGCAGGACGGGCGGGAAGGGCGACAGCGGCAGGAACGGCCGAACGGGCGGGATGCTGGTAGCGCGACCGCTGTAGCCGAGGGGATCTCCGGCGGCGTCGCGGTGACGGTCGTCGGCTCGCTCGCGGCGGAGCGGCTCGGCGACTGGCGCGCCGGCCGGCGCGTGCGTGTGCCGGTCACGCTTCGGCGGCCGTCGCGGTATCTCGATCCCGGGGTCCCCGATCACGAGCGCGATCTGGCGCGGCGCGGCACGCGGCTGGTCGGAACAGTCAAGAGCGGCGCCCTCGTCGAGCTGCTGGCGCGTGGCGGCTGGTTCGCCGAAGCGATGGCCGCGTCACGCTCCGTCGCCCGCCGGGCCATTGCCGACGGCGTCGGGCGATGGAGCACTCGCTCGGGCGCGATCGTGGCGGCGATCGTACTCGGCGACCGCGCCGGACTCGACGAAGAGGTGCAGCAGCGGCTGCAGGAGGCGGGAACCTATCACGTGATCGCGATCTCGGGCGGCAATATCGCGATCCTCGCCGGGCTGCTGCTCGGCGCGTTCCGTCTCGCCGGCTGGCTCGGGCGGACCGCGATGCTGTCGTCGATTGCGGTGCTGCTCGCGTACGCCACGCTGGTCGGCCACGGCGCGTCGGTCGATCGCGCGACGCTGATGGCGGTCGTCTACTTCGGTGCGCGCGCCGCGGATCTGCGCAGTCCGCCGCTCAATGCGCTGGCGCTGGTCGCGGCGATGCTGGTCGCCGCCGATCCGCTGAGCGTCGCCGAGCCCGCATTTGTCCTCACCTTCGGCGCGACGCTGGCGATTCTCACCATCGTCCCGGCGATCACGAAAACAGCAGCCGCAGAGAGCGCGGAGGCCGCAAAACAGAAACAATATATTTCTGCGCCCTCTGCGATCTCTGCCCTTGCTTCCTTTCTACGACCGATGTTCTTCGCCTCAGTCGCGGCCGAAGCCTTGCTGTTCCCGGTCGGCGCGCTGACGTTCTCGCGCGTGACGTTCGCCGGGCTCGCGCTGAACTTCCTGGCGATACCAATGATGGGTGTCGCTCAGATCGCGGGGATGGCGGTCGTGCCGCTGGCGCTCGTGTCACGGACGCTGGCAGCGGGTGCCGGCTGGATCGCACACGTCGGCGCCGCCGGCCTGGTGTGGTCGGCCGAGCTCGTGAGGTTCGCACCGGCCCTGACGTATCGGGTTGCGCCGCCGCCGTCGATCGCGGTGTGCCTCTACTACGCCGCGGCCGCCGTCTGCTGGCTCTGCACCACCGGCGACGCGCGGTCGCGGCTCGCCTGGCCTCATCGCCGCGCGATCACCAGATGGGGCGCGGGCCTGGCGGTCGCCGCAGCGATCTGGATCCTGGCGGATCCGCGCACGCTCGCCGCCTCCCGCGGCGATGGACGGCTGCACGTCACGTTCCTCGACGTCGGCCAGGGGGACTCCGCGTTCGTCGTCTTTCCTCACGGCTCGACGCTGCTGGTCGACGCCGGCGGACTGTCGGCCTCCTCGTCATTCGACATCGGCGACCGCGTCGTCGCTCCCGTGCTGCGCGGCGCCGGGTTTCGCCGGATCGACTATGTCGCGCTGACGCACGGCGATCCGGATCACATCGGCGGCGCCGCCTCGATCGTGCGCGAGTTCCGGCCGCGCGAGGTCTGGGAAGGTATTCCGGTGCCGCGCTCGGATCCGCTGACCCGGTTGCGGGTCGCGGTCCAGGCCGGCGGCGCGCGCTGGGCGAACGTGTATCGCGGCGATCGCGTGGCGGTCGACGAGGTCGACGTCATCGCGCGGCATCCCGCGCCGGCCGACTGGGAGCGTCAGAAGGTGCGCAACGACGACTCGCTCGTGCTCGAGCTGCGCTGGCGCGATGTCTCGGTCGTGCTCACCGGCGACATCGGCAGGGCGGTCGAGCCGAGCGTGGCGTCGGCCATCCCCCCGGCGCGGCTGCGCGTGGTCAAGATCCCGCACCACGCCAGCCTCACGTCGAGCACACCCGCGTTCGTCGCTGCCCTCCGTCCCCAAGTCGCGATCGCGAGCGCCGGAAGGGCGAACCACTTCGGCCACCCGGTCCCCGAGATCCTCGACCGCTACAGATCGATCGGCGCCGAGATCTTCAGAACCGACCAGGACGGAGCCGTGACCTTGACGACAGACGGGGCGTCAATCGAAGTGCACACCTTTACGGGACGAACGACGTTCGTACCCTAGCCGAGACAAGGTGACGAAACCCGATACCTGGATTCCATGGATCACTAGTCCGTGTGCTGTACCGACTTGAGTCTCTGCCACTCCGCCTCGAGCTCGTCGAGTGTCATCTCCTTCATCGTCCGGCCAGACGCCGTGATGGACTGTTCCAGCCGGCCGAAGCGTTTCGTGAACTTGTCGTCGGCTTTCCTGAGGGCGGTCTCTGGTTCGATGCCGAGCCTCCTCGAGAGTTGGGCGATCGAGAAGAGCAGGTCGCCCATCTCCTCCTCGGCGCGCACGGCGTCCACCGGGCCAGGCGCCGCGACGACCTCTCGCAGCTCGTCGACTTCTTCCTGGATCTTGGCGACGACGTCGCGGGTCGTGCTCCATTCGAAACCGACCGATGCCGCGCGGATGCCGATGTGGTAGGCGCGGAGCAGCGCCGGGAGCGCTGTGGCGATGCCGCTGAGGAGCGTTTGTGGTTTCGGACTGCCGCCGCGCTCCTGCGCCTTGATCTCCTCCCACCGCACTCTGACCTGTCCCGCCGAGTCGAGCACCGGTTCGTCTTGGCCGCGCTTGAATACGTGCGGATGCCGGCGGATCAGTTTGTCGGCGATGCTCCTGATCGAATCGGCGATCGTGAAGTGGCCGGCCTCGGCCTCGAGCTGGGCGATGAACACCGCCTCGAATACGAAGTCGCCGAGCTCTTCGCGCAGCCCGTCGTGATCGTGAGCGTCGATCGCGTCGATCACTTCGTAGGCCTCTTCGAGCACGAACGGCTTCAGCGAGTCGATCGTCTGCTCGCGATCCCACGGGCAGCCGTCGGGGCCGCGCAGCGTCGCCATGATCTCGATCAGACGGGTGAACTCTGCGGCGGCGCCGGACGCGTCGGACATTTGGTAATCTTAACCAAATGACCGAGCCGCAGTCCCAGTTGTCGTTCACTGCGTTCGTGCTCTCGCTCGCGAGCACGGCCGCGATCCACTTCGGCGACCTCGCGGATCCGATCTCCGGCGAACAGGGGGAGCCGAACCTCGAAGGCGCGGCCCAGATGATCGAAATCCTCTCGCTGCTCGAGCTGAAGACGCGCGGCAACCTGACGGCGGAAGAGCGCGAAGTGCTCGGCCAGGTCCTGTACGAGCTGCGCATGCGGTTTGTCGAGGCCACCGGCGGCGGCAAACGGATCATCGAGCCATAGGAACCTGTCAGCGTCACCCTTCAGCCGATAGCCATCAGCCATGATCCGTGTGACCGTCCTCGGCAGCGGCACCTCTCACGGTGTGCCCGCGATCGGATGCGACTGCGACGTCTGCCGATCGACGGATCCGCGCGATAAGCGGACGCGTCCGTCGATCCTGATCGAGATCGTCCCTGCCCCGGAGGCGCCGGCGCACATGACGACGCGCCTGGCGAGCGCGGTGCGCGCGATCCTGATCGACACCTCCACCGATCTGCGTACGCAGGCGCTCGCCAACAACGTCCGGCGCATCGACGCCATCCTGTTCACCCACACGCATGCCGACCACGTCTTCGGGATCGACGATGTGCGGCGGTTCAACCAGATGCAGAAGGCGGCGATCCCGTGCTTCGCGGACCCCGGCACGCTGGCCAGCCTGCACCGGATGTTCACCTATATCTTCGAGCCGCCGAAGCAGGTCGGCGGCGGTCTGCCGCAGCTGTCGAATTTTCCAATCGCCGGCGCGTTCTCGCTCGGCGGCGTCGAGATCGTGCCGATTCCACTGTTTCACGGCGTCCTGCCGGTCCTCGGCTTTCGGCTGGGGTCGTTCGCCTACTTGACCGATTGCAATCGCATTCCGGACCAGTCGTTCGCGCTGCTCGACGGCGTCAAGACGCTGATCATCGACGCCTTGCGCCGGCGTCCTCACCCGACCCACTTCAGCGTCGGCGAGGCCGCGGCCGTGGCGGCGCGGCTCGGGGTCGAGCGCGCGTATTTCACGCACATCTCCCACGATCTCGGCCACGCCGCGACGACCGCGGCGCTGCCCGCGGGTGTTGAACTCGCTTATGATGGTCTGGTGATCGAGGTCGCGGAATAATTTGGACATCATCCACTTTCCCGACGACCCGCGGCCGCCGCGCTGGGTGCATCCGGTGCTCGCGCTCGGCAATTTCGACGGCGTCCACCGCGGCCACCGCAAGATCCTCGATCGCCTGCACCGTGTCGCCGGCGAGCGCGGCGCCACGTCGGTAGTCATGACCTTCGATCCGCACCCGCCGCGCGTCGTCCGCCCCGACAAGGCGCCGGCGCTGCTCATGACGAAGGCGCAGAAGCTCGACGCGATCGCCGAGGCCGGCGTCCAGGGCGCGGCGATCGTCCGCTTCACCCAGGAGCTGTCGCGCTGGGAGCCGGAGACGTTCGTGCGCACGGTGCTGGTCGACTGGCTGCGCGTGTCCGAGGTGTGGGTGGGCGCCAATTTTCTGTTCGGCCACGATCGCACCGGCAACTTCTCGATGCTGCGCGACCTCGGCGCGCGCTATGGCTTCAAGGCCGAGAAGATCGATCCGGTCCGCTACAAGGATTTCGTCGTCAGCAGCACGCGGGTCCGGCGCCTGGTCAGCGAGGGACGGATGGATGAAGCCGGCGCGCTGCTCGGCCACGAGTACTGTCTCGACGGCACCGTGATGCGCGGCGATCAGCGCGGCCGCACTCTCGGGTTCCCGACCGCGAACCTGTGCACCGAGAACGAGCTCCTGCCGCCGCACGGCGTCTACGCGACCACCGCGCGGGTGGGGGAGATCGTGTATGCGTCGGTGACCAATATCGGGACGCGCCCGACCGTCGATCGGTCCGGCCGTACCGTGGTCGAGACGCACATCTTCGACCTGGACAAGGATCTCTACGACAGCGCGCTTCGCGTCGGCTTCGTGCAGCGGCTGCGCGACGAACGCGCGTTCGCGTCGGTGGATCTGCTGCGCGCGCAGATCGACGCCGACTGCCGGCGCGCGCGCGTGCTGTTCGGCCGCCTTTCACTGTAGAATCCTGTCCGTGTCCGATCGGGACTTTTTCTTCGCCCTCGACGTGTCCGGCGACCCGGGATCCGACCAGATGCTGGGCGAGCTGACCCGCACCGTCCTCGGACAGGCGGGGTACGCCAAGTCGGCGATCGAGGCCCTGACCGGCGAGCTGCGCACGGCGCTGGTGGAACGGGTCGGCGACGGCAAGCGCCGCTGCGAGGTCCGCTTCCGGTCCGAAGGGGGGCAGCTCGAGATCGTCGTCTCCGGCGCCGGCCGCGCCGACTGGCGCACCACCTGGCCGCTGCCGGTGTCTTAATCCACCATGCGCCTCTATAACACGCTCACCCGCAGCGAGGAAGACTTTGCGCCCGGCCCCGGCAACAGCGTGCGCATGTACACGTGCGGGCTGACGGTGTATGCGCGCGGCCACATCGGCAACTTCCGCACCTTCATCTGCGTCGACGTCCTGCGCCGGACGCTGAAGTACCTGCTCGGGTACGAGGTGCGGCAGGTGATGAACTTCACCGACGTCGACGACCGCACCATCATCGGCGCGCAGAAGGCCGGGATGGAGCTGCGCGCCTACACGGACCAGTACATCGCGATGTTCCGTGAGGACGCCAAGGCGCTCGGTCTCGAGCAGGTCGAGGAGACGCCGCGCGCCACCGACGAAGCGAACCTGCAGGCGATGGCGGATCTGATCCGCGCGCTCGACAAGAACGGCCACACCTACGTCAGCGACGGATCGATCTACTTCAAGATCTCGACGCTGCCGGCCTACGGCAAGCTGGCGCACCTCGATCACGAAGGGATGCAGCCCGGGGCGCGGGTCGACTCCGACAACTACGCCAAGGAAGACGCGCGCGACTTCGTGCTGTGGAAGGCGACCAAGCCGGACGAACCGACCTGGACCGTCGTCGATCCGCCGGGTCGACCCGGGTGGCATCTCGAGTGCTCGGCGATGGCGCTGCGGCTGCTCGGCGAATCGCCGATCGACATCCACGCCGGCGGCATCGACCTGATCTTCCCGCATCACGAGAACGAGATCGCGCAAAGCGAGGGGGCGACCGGCAAGCTGTTCTCGCGGTTCTGGATGCACGTCGAGTATCTGATCGTCGAAGAAAAGAAGATGTCGAAGTCGCTCGGGAACACGTACACGATTCCCGACGTCGTCGCGAAGGGCTTCCGGCCGTCGGCGGTGCGTTACCTGCTGCTGTCGGCGCACTATCGCAAGCAGCTGAATTTCACCTGGGACAGCCTGTCGGGCGCGGAGAAGGCGCTACAGCGGCTGACCGACTGCCTGGCACGGCTGGACGCGGTGACGCGAGAGGGATCGCATCCCGAGGTCACGGCGCGCGTCGCCGCGGCGCAGAGCGCGTTCACGGAGGCGATGCAGGACGACTTGAACACCGCCGCCGCCCTCGGCGCGATCTTCGAGCTGGTGAGCGACCTCAACTCGGCAATCGACGCGGCGGCGATCGGCACCGGCGACGTCGCGGTGATCAACGAGGCGTTCGATCGCTTCGATCGCGTGCTGGGTGTCGTCAGTCTCCGCCAGGCGGAGGACGCCAAGCCGCCTGTGCCGGTCGTAGACATCGAGCAGCTGATCGAGGATCGCCACGCGGCGCGGCGGCGCCGTGATTTTGCCGCTGCCGACCGCATCCGCCAGGACCTGGCGGAACGCGGTGTGCTTCTCGAAGACAACGCCTCAGGGACCCGCTGGAAGAGGAAATAACTCAGAGCTCAGAACTGAGAAGTGAGAACTGAGAACTGAGACCTGAGAATTCAGTCTTCAGTGCCGAGCTGTCAGTTCCAGGTGTTTATGACCGTCCCGTCCATCACCACCGCGCTCCCCGGTCCCAGGGCCAAAGCGATCATCGTTCGCGATAACGCGGTCGTCTCGCCGTCATACACCCGCGGATATCCGCTGGTCATCGCCAGCGGCACCGGGTCGTCCGTCGAGGATGTCGACGGCAACGTCTTCCTCGACTGCGCCGCCGGCATCGCGGTGAACTCCACCGGGCACTCGCACCCCGCGGTCGTCAAGGCGATTATCGAGCAGGCGCAGAAATTTCTGCACATGTCGGGGACCGACTTCTACTACGAGCCGCAGGTGCGGCTCGCGGAGGAGCTGGCGGCGATCACGCCGATTCAGGGCGGGGTGCGATCGTTTTTCGGCAACTCGGGCACCGAGGCGATCGAAGCGTGCCTCAAGCTGTCGCGCTACGCGACCGGCCGCCAGAACATCATCGCGTTCTTCGGCGCGTTTCACGGCCGCACCATGGGATCGCTGTCGCTGACGGCGAGCAAGGCGATCCAGCGCCGCGGCTTCGGGCCGCTGCTGCCCGGCGTGTATCACGCGCCGTACCCGGATTGCTATCGTCCGCCGCTCGGCGCCACCGCCGGGAGCTGCTCGGCCGCGTGCGTCGACTTCATCGAGCACCAGCTGTTCGCGAGCCTCGTCCCGCCCGACGAAGTCGCCGCCATCGTCGTCGAGCCGATTCAAGGGGAGGGCGGCTACAACGTCGCGCCGGACGAATTCCTGCAGCGGCTGCGCGAGCTGACGAAGCGGCATGGCATCCTGCTGGTCGTCGACGAAGTGCAGTCCGGCATGGGGCGCTCGGGCAAGATGTTCGCGATCGAGTTCACGGGCGTCGAGCCCGACATGATCGCGATCGCCAAAGGGATCGCGTCGGGGCTGCCGCTCGGCGTCGCCGTCGCGCGTGCCGGGCTGATGGCGTGGCCGCCGGGGTCGCACGCGAGCACGTTCGGCGGCAACCCGGTATCGTGCGCGGCGGCGCTAGCGACGATCGCGCTGTTGCGGGATCGTCTCGTCGCCAATGCGGCCGATGTCGGCGCCCACCTGATGGCGGGATTGAAGGCGCTCGCCGACAAGCATCCGTTGATCGGCGACGTCCGCGGGCGCGGCCTGATGATCGGCGTCGAACTGGTGCGCGATCGGCAGACCAAGGAACGCGCGGCCGAGGAGCGCAACGCGGTAGTCACCGCGGCGTTCAACCGCGGCCTCCTGATCCTCGGCGCCGGCAAGAATACCGTCCGCTTCTCGCCGCCGCTGGTGCTCACGCGCGGCGAAGCCGACACCGCGGTCAGGATTTTCGACGAAGCGCTGACCGAGATCGAGGCGACACGGCAAAGATGACACCGCAGAGAACGCAACGCGCGCCTTGATTTGCATAACCGGCGTTTTACCCTGCGTGCTCCGGAGGCTTCACGGTTTCTTCTTCTTCGTACGTGGCTGGAGTCTTGCTGGTGCTGTCGGACGATGACCGACGCCCGCATTGCACTGGGGAAGACCGGCGAAGATCTCGCGTGCGCGGCGTTGGAGCAGCGCGGCTACGAGATTATCGACAGGCGCCATCGCCAGCGGGGTGGAGAAATTGACATCATCGCCAAGGACGGTGCGACGTGGGTCTTCGTCGAGGTGAAGGCGCGCGACAGCCATGAGTTCGGCGAAGCGGTGGAGGCGGTCACGCCGTCCAAGCGCCGCCGCATCGCGCGGCTCGCGATCGACTACGCCACGCGCCATCGCCTGTTGAATTGCCCGTGCCGGTTCGACGTCGTGGCGATCCATTTCGACGACGGGAACGCGCGGATCGAAGTGTTTCAGAACGCCTTCGATGCCTTCTGACGCTCTGTGAATTGTCGCTTGTTACGTGTAAATGCCTGAATTACGAAGAGACCCCGTAACCGGACGCTGGGTGATCATCTCCACGGATCGTCAGAAGCGGCCGCACGACTTTCACTTCGAGCGCGCCGCGCCGGCGGGGCGCGAGCACTGCCCGTTCTGCCCAGGGCACGAGGCGATGACGCCGCCGGAAGTCCTCGCCTACCGGCCTGGGGGCGGCGCGCCCAACACACCCGGCTGGGACCTGCGCGTCGTGCCCAACAAGTATCCGGCGCTCGAGGTCGAGGGGACGACGGTCGATCGCGAGGGCGACGGGATGTTCGATCGGATGAGCGGGATTGGGGCGCACGAGGTGATCATAGAAACGCCGGATCACGATCGGCGGCTGGCGCTGCAATCCGAGACCGAGATCGAGCGGCTGCTGTGGGCGGCGCGCGAGCGCATGCTCGATCTCAAGCGCGACTTCCGGCTGAAATATATTTTGGTGTTCAAGAATCACGGCGCCGCGGCCGGGGCGACGCTGGAGCATCCGCACGCGCAGTTGATCGCGCTGCCGATCGTCCCCGACTTCGTGCGCGACGAAATCGAGGGCGCGCGGCGGCATTTCGCGGTCAAGGAGCGGTGCATCTTCTGCGACATCGTGGCGCAGGAGCGGCGCGACGAGCGGCGGGTGATTCAGGAGAACGCCGACGTCGTCGCCATCGCGCCCTACGCGCCGCGGTTCGCGTTCGAGACCTGGCTGCTGCCCCGGCGCCACGGCGCGCGGTTCGAGCAGGCGTCGCGGCAGGAGTACGAGAGCCTGGCGCGGCTGCTGAAGGCGGTGCTGCAGCGGATGGACCGCGCGCTCGAATCGCCGCCGTTCAACCTGGTGCTGCACACCGCGCCGTTCGCCGATGCGGTCGACGAGGTGTATCACTGGCACCTCGAAATCATGCCCAAGCTGACCCGCGTCGCCGGGTTTGAGTGGGGGACGGGGTTCTACATCAACCCGACGCCGCCCGAGGAGGCGGCGCAGGTGCTCCGGGCCGTACGGCTATAACTTGAAAGCCGACCCGGCCGTGTGGTACTTTGAGGGTTCGCGGGCGGGAATAGCTCAGTGGTAGAGTGCGACCTTGCCAAGGTCGAAGTCGCGGGTTCGAATCCCGTTTCCCGCTCCAACATTTTCTTCTCGCCAGGGGTTCAGGGCGGGTCGCAAGACCCGCCATTCGTCTTTCTATGGGGCGCCGTCGCCAAGAGGTAAGGCAGAGGTCTGCAAAACCTCCACCCCCGGTTCAAATCCGGGCGGCGCCTCCACTCACTAACTCACTCCCTTGCTAACACTTGCCGTCGTTGACGGCGTTTCTTCGATCGACGATTTGGGACCAGTTGGGAACAACTGGGCTTCGAGCTGTTCGATCGCACGCCGATGCGACCCGCCCACGACGTGCGTGTAGATGTTCAGCGTCGTCTGGATGCTGGCGTGCCCGAGTTGCTCTTGCGCGATCTTTACCGGGACTCCGAGATCGTCGAGCAGCGACGAATGAATGTGGCGGAACTGATGCCACGTGACGCGCCCGAGCCCCGCACGTTCCGCCGCCGGTTGTAGGATCCGCTCCAGCAGCTTCGATTCGCGGAGAGGTTCGCCGGCCTTGTTCGGGAACACCAGGTCGTCGTCGCCCTGGCGCGTCGATCGCTCGCGATGTTCCTTCAGCGACTTGACCGCCTGCGGTCCCAGCGGAATCGTTCGCCGCGACTTGTGCGTTTTCGGTCGCTGGAACTTGGCCTCGTACACCGACTCACGAACGGCCAGGGTTCCGACCTCTAGGTCCAGCGCTCGCCACCGCACCGCCAGCAACTCGCCGATTCGCAAACCCGTCGCCGCGATCAGCTCGACCATCGTCCGATACGGCTCGACGACTTCGTTCAGGAGCTTCCCGAAGTCGTCGCCGGCGAGGATCGCGGGCGCCGCACGTTCCGCCTGCTGCGGGAACTTGACGCCGCGCGCAGGGTTCACCGCGAGATAGCCGTACTCGACCGCGGTCTCGAGGATGCCGGACAGCAGCGTCCATGAGTTGCGGACGGTCTGCCATCCAAGCTGCTGACGGAACTTGTCGGCAACGAACTGCTGCACATCGAGCTTGCCGATGTCCCGCAGGCGCCACTCGCGCCAGTAAGGGAGCACGTGCTTGTTCAGCACGTTCTTGTAGCCATGCTGCGTCGAGAGCTTCAACGTCGGCAGCACGAGCACCGACCACTGACTCTCAGCGAACATCCCGAAGCGCGTCGACGATTCGGGTTTGGTCGCCCCCTGGTTGACGGGCCGGAGTTGTTCCTCCAGCTTCGTCAACGCATGCCGCTTCGTGGGGAGCTCCGTAACACTGCCGAGCACCACCGACTTATGCAGCCGACCGAGTTGTCCGCCTTCCAGCAACACGTCCTCCCGCCACCGCGCCACCCAGACCTTGCGCTGTTGTCCACGCCTGAACAAACAGCCTGTTTGATACCGTCTTCGAGCCACCGGTGCCTCCTCTCACGGAGTGGCTCGCCTTGCCTTCTGTGGCTTCACGGTAGCGCGGTGGGGGAGCGTCGTCAACGTCGGCGGCCCCCGGCGCGAGCCGCGGGCCGCTTGGCGTCGACGTAGGCGCGCAGATCGCGGTGATCGAATCGAATGTACTTGCCCAGTTTGACGAACGGCAGGCGGTCGTCGGCGTCACCGCGCGTGTGTTCATAGACCCAGGACACCGTCACGTTGAGCATCCTTGCCGCGTCGCGGACGGTGAGGAGCTCCGCGCCGGCGCTGCTATCGACGGTGTCGCGTAATGGCTCGACGTCGCTACGAAGAGACAGCAGTTCGGGTGCTCTGTTCATGATGGTTGTCGTCCCTGAATCAACGCTCGGTGTAGCGGTGCGCGACGGATGTTCGCGCTGCGCCGTCGTTTTCACGCGGTCGCGCGCGGCCACAGTGCGTTTCACCTCTGTTCATCGCGATGCGACCTTGCAGACGGATTGAGCAAGATTCGTGACTGCTCGACTTCCTGGTCACGTTCGCGCAGAGAGCCGGCGTGCGCAGCTGGCGGATGATCGAGGACTTGGCGGCAGACTGCGACGGTCCGAAGGGAGTCAGAGCAGGGGTCAACGCTCCAGGGGAGCGTTGACCCCCTTGCTCCGACGCTCAACGTTCACGAGTGTGACGGCCAGCGTGTTGATCGCGAAAGCTGCGGAGACTCTTGGTGCCCAGGCAAATCGAACAACGGCCGATAGATACAAGTGCTGCCGAGATTTGAAAGCTAGGTGGTGCGAAGAACGTCAACGGCGCATTGTGCCGTTTGGCACATCGTTGAGAGTCAGTGAAGCGGGCAGGAGCGACCCCCTCTTGCTGACGCATCGCCGGCCCGCTGGGTGGCCGGCGACCGGGAGGTCGCTCCTGCCCGCGGGCTCCATTCGAGCGGCTATTACGCACGACAAGTTGCGCCGGAATCCGTTCACGACTGCGACTCCGATGCGCGGTCGAAGTCGGCTGCGGAAATGAGGCGGGTTCTAATGCGGAAGTCTGTTACGTTTCGCGCGCGAGATAGTTGGCGGGAGTCAGTATCGCGATGCCGCGGAATGGATTCAGATCCAGGAGATCTTGTGGCTGGTCACGATCGCGTCCGCGGGACCCGCGTCGAGTCGGCTTCCGCACGATCGAATCGTGAGCGAGCGCGACGCACAATCTAATCGCGCTGAGCGAGGCGACACGCACGAAGAATCAGAGTCCGAGGGCTTCCTGACATCGACTGCTGTCGCGAATATTGTAAGCGTCATTCACAGAGCCGATTCCCGCGAACCGTCCAGAGTAGAATCCTGAGATGGCCCGGCACCAGACAGCCAGAGTTGAACCGCTCCTGATCGACCGCGCGGCGGCGGCAGAAATTCCGTCCCCCCAGGCCGTCGCCGAGTGGTCCCGCGGCAAGCGCAGTTTCATCTCAAGCGTGATGGCAGAGTTGCCGGCGGAGCGCGAAGCAGCGGGAGCGGGCGTTCGCGCGGTTGGCGCCACGCCGGTGATGTTCGAGATGTTTGGCGGGCGCGATGCCGATCCAGAGGATGCGTACCTCGGAGAGGTTGAGAGTTCGGACATCTACGTCGGCATTCTCGGCCGCCGTTACGGCAAGCCTCTGCGGACCCGGTACTCTGCCACCCACACGGAATATCTGCATGCCGAAAAGTCAGGCCTGCGCATCGCCGTCTGGTGCCTCAAGACGGACGACCGCGAAGGCCATGAGCAGTCCTTCCTTGATGAACTGCGTGCGTTCCACGTGGTCCCTACGTTTTCGACGCCGGACGATCTGCGGGCGCAGATCGAAGACAGGCTCAAGACCATCGCCGCGGAGGATCTCGCACCCTGGTGCAAGCTCGGCCTCGTCGTTTTTCGTGCGAGCGAGGTTGCCGACCACGGCGGCGAACTGCAAGTGACAGCCCGCGTGCGAAGCGACGAAGTCGCGCATGCTCTGGAGAGCCTCCGCGGCGAGAGGGGAATCCGCGGTGACGACGCTCGTTTCACGTGGGGTGGGCGCAGCCGTTTCGTGCGCGTCGCGTCAATGACGACTACCACGACGACCTCGCGCTCAAAGACGATTGTGCTGAGGCTGGAAACCCGCGACGCGCAGCGCGACCATTTCATCGAGATGAGCATGAATGGGCGCTCGCCGGCAGACCTCACGGAACTGGCTCTCCGCTCGGCGCTGTTCGGCGTGAGCAATCCGCTCGACG
>JAOBWF010000197.1 GCA_025463215.1 Acidobacteriota bacterium
TTTCGGATTGGACTGCGCGATGTCGACCCAGACCTTGCCGATCAGATCGTCGGGGAAGCCGCTGCTGACGCGCGTCCATTTGTCGCCGCCGTCGGTCGTCTTGTAGACGCCGCCTTCGGCCGCCGGCCCGCCGCTGATAATCGTCCACGGCTTGCGCTGTCCGCGCCACGCGCCGGCATAGACCTCGTTCGGGTTCGACCAGTTGATGGCGATCGACACGACGCCGGTCTGGTCGTTGATGAACAGCACCTTCTGCCAGCTCTTGCCGCCGTCTCTGGTGCGGTAGATGCCGCGGTCGGGGCCCCAGCCGAACGGCTGGCCGATCGCGGCGACATAGGCGATGTCCGGATTCCGCGGATGAACCTTGAGCTGGCTGATCTGGCCGACTTCCTTCAGCCCCGCGTACTGCCAGGTCTTGCCCGCGTCGGTCGACTTGTAGACGCCGCGGCCGACGATGACGTTCGATCGGATCGCCTCGCTGCCGGTACCGGCATACACGATGTTTGGGTTCGAGTCGGCGACGTCGAGCGCGCCGATTGATCCGGTTGGAATCTGGCCGTCGGACACCGGCGACCAGCTGAGGCCGTAGTTCTCCGTCTTCCAGACGCCGCCGCCGGTTGCGCCCATGTAAAACACGTTCGGCTGGGTCCGCACGCCGACCGCCGCGGTCGACCGTCCGCCGCGCGTCGGGCCGATCGAGCGCCAGCGCAGATCCTGATACGTGTTCGGGTTGACGATCGTGTTGGCGTTGGCTTGCGCGAGGACGTGCGTGGCCGAGCGCGGGTCACCGAACACGATCAGAGCCAGCGCGGCGGAGGTGAGCAGGAGCAGTTTTCTCATGGGAAATCCTTGTCTGGATGAGGACGGGCGATTGTAGCACCCGCGCTTTGCGCGTGCGATGACCGCCGGCGCCGATACCGTGTGGTACGCCGGAGTGTCGACATGAGCCTCATCAGCCGGACGAACGCCCTCTATCGTGCCTTCGTCGCCAGGGCACCGCGTTACAATGCGTCGCATGAACGCCGAGCGCGTCGTTTCCGATCTGCGCGAGCTCGCGGCGCGCACGTCCACACCCGACGGTGCGCAGCGCCTCGCCTGGGGTCCCGTGTGGCGTGATGCACGCGAATGGTTCGGGGGCAAAGTGGCGGAGCTCGGGCTTCGCGTCGAGACCGACTCGGCCGGGAACAACTGGGTGACGCTGCCCGGCGCGTCGCCGAAGACGGTGATCGTGGGGAGCCATCTCGACTCGGTACCGAACGGCGGCTGGCTCGACGGAACGCTTGGCGTGGTTGCCGGCCTCGAGGCGCTGCGGATCTACGCCGGCGCGACGCCGCCGGTGACGCTGCGGCTGGTCGATTGGGCCGACGAGGAGGGTGCGCGGTTCGGGCGCAGCCTGCTGGGATCCGCCGCCGCCGCCGGCGCGTTGAAGATCGACGATGTCCGCGAGTTGAAGGATCGGCAGGGGACGCGGCTGGTGGACGCGCTGGCGGAGAACGGCGTCGCGCTCGATCGCATGCTCGACGCCCGCGACGAGCTGAAGCGGATCGACGCGCGCGCCTATCTCGAGCTGCACATCGAGCAGGGACCGGTGCTCGAGTCGATGCAGAAGGCAACCGGCGTGGTGCTCGGCACCTTCGGCGTCGAGCGCCACATGATCCGGTTCACCGGTCAGGCGGCGCATTCCGGCTCGACGCCGATCCCGATGCGGCGCGACGCCTTCCTCGCCGCGGCGCAGACAGCGCTCGAATGCCGGGAGATCGGGCTCCGTCATTCCAAGCCGACGCCCGGCGACGCCGTCGTCTGCACCGTCGGCATCGTCAACGTCGAGCCGAAGATCGTCACGGCAGTGCCGGGCGTGTGCGAGATCTCGCTCGACCAGCGCGCGCTGAGCGCGGAGGTCCTCGCCGCGATGCTGCGCGACGCCAAGGCGGCGGCGGCCAGGGCGGCGCAGGCCAACAACGTCACCGTCGAGTGGCGCGAGCTGTGGCGGATCAATCCGCGGCCGTTCGACGAGGCGCTGGTGCGGCTGTGCGAAGAGGCCGTGCGCGAGGAAACCGGGGACGCGCCGAGACTACCGTCGGGCCCGCTGCACGACGCGGCCGAGATGGTGCCGCACATGCCGGCGGTCATGATGTTTGCGTATTCGTCGAACGGCCTGTCGCACTGCAAGGAAGAAGACACGCCGGGTCCGCACCTCGAGACGACGATCCGCGCCTACCTGCGGCTCGTCCAAAAAACTATCGCGCATGTTGCGCGACAATAACTCCGTCCCGGAGGCAGCGATGCGGTCTGTGTGCTGGCTGTTGATTGGTCTTGCGGCGCTCGCGTTCGGGATCGGGACCGTGGCGGCGTTCAGCCATCAGGTGATCCTGTTGGAGCCGGTCGGGTTCTGGCGCGGCGCGGTCGGTTTTCTTTTGTTCGCGATCGCGCTCAGACTGATGGAGCCGCGCGGCTAGCCACGCACCGACCGACGGCCGACCATCCGCTCACGAGCTCGCTCGCATCGTCCACGCACGACGTGCAAAAGCTTCACCTGAAACCTGACGGCTCACCCACGTGATGCCCGTTGATCGTCTGGTATTCGTAGGTCATCTTGAACGTCGAGCGCCCGGCGATCAGCACGTGCGCGACCGACTCGATCGATATCGGCACACGCACCCCGGCCTTGCGCTCGTAACGGCGCACGACGTCGACGCGCCGGGTCCAGAATGACGGCGCCTTGGACAGCTTGCCTTCAATCCGCGTCAGCTCGCCGTCGGCCGGCTGTACGAAGATCGCGCCCTCCACGAGCAGCACGTCGCGGCGCTTCGGGCGGACCGCGACCGACGCCAGGCCGTCCGGCGCCGCGGGGCCGTCTTCGAACAGATAGTTGTCGCCGGTGAACGACGCTTTCTGCGGTTCGTGGTTGTCCCAGATCTTCTGCTCGCCCTCGAGGGCGGCGCGCAGCACTTTCGATCGGATATAGCCGGAGCCCCCTTCGTCGACGATCTGATAGCGGAATCCGGCGGCGTGGTCGAACTCGGTCCACGCGACCATCCACGCGCTGTGGTTGAATTTCGGGTTCTGCGCCTCGAGCCGGCGCAGCGCGCGGTACTCGACCGGCGGCTCCTCGCCGCGCGCGAGAAACCGCTGCAGCACCGTCGGGTGGCTGGTCTGGGTTGCGTGGACGTTCACCACGGCGCACGCCACGATAATGCCGGCGGCAAGCCGGACAAGACGGTGCATGCCGCGGATTATAGGTCAGCGCGTGATGACGCGCGCGAGCGTTCTGGGCTGAGGACTGCCGACCCGCTGACCGTTGATGCTCTCGTATTCGTAGGTCATCCGGAAGGTGGAGACGCCGGCGACGCGGACGTTGGCGACCGATTGGAGCGCCGTCGGCATGCGGAAGCCGGCAATGCGTCGATACCAGCGCACGATCTCGACCTGCTTGGTCCAGAACGACGGCGTCTTGGAGAGCTGCCCTTCCATCCTCACCAGCTCGCCATCGTCTGGATTCAGATAGATCGATCCGTCGACCAGCAGGACGTTCTTGCGCCGCGGCTTCACCGCCAGTGACGTCAGGCCGTCGGGCTGTGCGCCGCGATCTTCGAACACATAATTGGCCGGCGTCAGCGCGCCCTCGTCCGGTGCGCCGGCGGCCCACATCTCGCGCTCGGTTTCGAGCGACGCGCGGAACACTTTCGAGCGGATGTAGTCGGATCCGTCTTCCGAGACGATGTGATAGCGGAAACCGGTGGCGTCCCCTTCGGTCCAGACGTCCATCCACGCACTCTTTTCGAATTTCTCGTTGCGTGCCTCGAGATGACGCAGGGCGCGGAACTGCGTCGGGGTCGGATCGTCGAGGGAAAGGAATCGCTGGAGAATCGTGAGGGCCGCATGTTCCCGCCCCGCGGCGCCGGCGTGGGCGGCCAGCAGCGCGACGACGGTTATCGCCAACAGGCTACGGCTCAGCCCCGGGGTCATGCCCCGATTACAGCAATTCCCGCGCCGTTAAAGGAGCGCCCGGCGAGCCTGTAACACGCGGCGTTTCGCTTCGTCTGGTGAGCCGGCAAGAACAGTCAGGTGGCCCATCTTCCGGCCCGGCCGGGGTGACGATTTGCCGTACAGGTGGAGTTTGACGTCGCGCATCGCCAGCGCCGCGGCCCAGTTCGGTTCGCCCGCGTCCCACATGTCGCCGAGTAAATTCGCCATCGCGGCCGCAGGCTGCAGGAGGTCCGGCGATCCGAGCGGGAGGCCGCACACGGCGCGCAGCTGCTGCTCGAACTGGCTGGTCCGGCAGGCGTCGAACGTGAGGTGCCCGGAGTTGTGCGGCCGCGGCGCCAGCTCGTTGACGACCAGACGGCCGTCCCGCGTCACGAAAAACTCCACGCACAGGACGCCGATGAACTCGAGCGCGTCCATCACGCGGTGCGTCACGTCCACCGCCAGCGCGGCCGTTTCAGCGGGCACATGGGCCGGCAGTACCGAGACGTCGAGGATGTGCCGGGCGTGCGCGTTTTCGATCGGGCCGAAGAACGACCACTCGCCGTCGACGCCGCGGGCGCCGATCACCGAGATCTCGCGGTCGAGATCGAGAAACGCCTCGAGTACCGCTTCGCGCCGGCCGAGCGAGGTCCAGGCGGTGCTCAGATCGTCGGGCTCTTCTATCTTGATCTGCCCTTTGCCGTCGTAACCGGACGTCGCGGTTTTCAGCACCGACGGGCAGCCGACCGCCGCCATCGCCGCCGGCAGGTCGGCGTCGGTCCGCACCGGCGCGAACGGCGCCAGCGGCAGGCCGTGATCGGCGAGAAACGACTTCTCCCTGAGACGGTGCTGCGCGATCGCCAGCGATCGTCCATTCGGCCGCACGATCGCATGCCGCTCCGCTTCCGCGACGGCGGCCGCGGACACGTTCTCGAACTCGAAGGTGACGACGTCCACCGCCTGCGCGAACGCGCGGACGGCGTCCATGTCGTCGTACGACGCGTTGATCTCGACGTCGGCGATCTGGCCGGTCGGGGTGTCGTGATCGGGCGCGAGCGTGTGGACGCGGTAGCCGAGACGGCGCGCCGCCATCGCGAACATGCGGCCGAGTTGCCCGCCGCCCAGGACGCCGATCGTGGAGCCGGGAAGGATCACAGGGTTTGGGCGCGCACGTCGGCGGTGTTCCTGTCGCGGTATGCCTTGAGCCGGGCACGCAATTCGGGGCGAGACGTCGCGAGAATCGCAATCGCGAGCAAGGCCGCGTTGGCCGCACCCGACGGGCCGATGGCGACCGTCGCCACCGGCACCCCTCTCGGCATCTGCACGATTGACAGCAGTGAATCGAGGCCGTTCAGCGCGGCGCTCTGCACCGGCACGCCGATCACCGGCAGGACGGTCTGCGATGCGACCATGCCGGGCAGGTGCGCGGCGCCGCCGGCGCCGGCGATGATCACCTGCAGCCCCCGCTCGACCGCGGTGGTGGCGTACTCGGCCATCCACGCGGGCGTCCGGTGCGCAGAGACGACCTGGCACTCGTGCGCAATCCCGAATTCGGTCAGAATCGCGTCGGCCTGGCTCATCGTGTCCCAGTCCGATTTGCTTCCCATGATCACGCCGACGAGCGGGGAATGGGCGCTTGGAGCCGGGGGCTGGGCCACGCGTACATTTTATCCGTTCTGCCTCCCGAGGGTTATCATCCAGACATGAAGCGCGCTGCTGTTCTCGTCCTCCTGGCGCTCGCGGCGCCGGCCGCCGCGCAGACCACTCCCACGACGCCGCCGAAAATCGAGCTGCAATACACCCAGTTCACGCTGCCGAATGGGCTGCGCGTGGTCCTTCACGAGGATCACAGCGTGCCGATGGTCAGCGTCAACATGTGGTACCACGTCGGCTCGGCGCGCGAGCTGCCGAAGCGCACCGGCTTCGCGCATCTGTTCGAGCACCTGATGTTCATGGGCTCGGGGCACGTGAAGCCGGGCGAGTTCGACGAGTGGCTGGAAGCGGCCGGCGGCGACAACAATGGTTCGACCGAGAACGACCGCACCAACTACTGGATCAACGTGCCGGCGAACTCGCTCGAGCTCGCGCTCTTCCTCGAGTCCGATCGCATGGGCTACCTGCTCGATTCGATGACCCCGAAAACCGTCGACCTCCAGCGCGACGTCGTCAAGAACGAGCGGCGGCAATCGTACGAGAACCAGCCGTACGGGATGTCCGAGCCGACGCTCGGCGAGATGCTCTACCCCGAGGGCCATCCCTATCACTGGCCGGTGATCGGCTACATGGACGATCTCTCCGCCGCGAGCTACGACGATGTGGTGGCCTTTTTCAAGAAGTACTACGGGCCATCGAACGCGAGCCTCGTGGTGGCCGGCGATCTCGAGCCGGGCGCGGCGCGCAAGCTGGTCGAGAAATATTTCAGCGACGTCAAGCCGGCCGAGCCCCCGGATCCGATGACCATCCCCGGTGTCGCACTCAAGGGCGTCACGAAGAAGACCATCACGGATCGCGTCCAGCTGCCGCGTCTCTACCTCGCGTGGCTGACGCCGCGGCACTTCGAGCCGGGCGACGCCCCGCTCGACATAGTCGCCGACGTGCTCGCGGGCGGCAAGAACTCGCGGCTGTTCAAACGGCTCGTCTACGACATGCAGATCGCGCAGGACGTCAGCGCGAACCAGGGATCACAGGCGCTGTCGTCGTCGTTCCAGATCGTCGCGACCCCCCGTCCGGGGCATACCGTCGCCGAACTGCAGAAGGTGATCGACGAGGAGATTCTGAAGCTGCAGCACGAGCCGCCGACCGCGCACGAGCTCGAGCGGTCGGTCAACCAGATCGAGGCGTCGTTCTACAACCGCATGGAGCGCGTCGGCGGATTCGGCGGCAAAGCCGATCAGCTGAACGCCTACCTGACGGCGACCGGCGACCCCGACTGGTTCAACGAGGATCTCTCACGGTACCGCGCGCTGTCGGTCGGCGATATTACCGCCGCGGCGGCGCAGTTCCTGCCGCTCGACCGACGCGTGGAATTGATCGTCGAACCGGCGAAGGGCGGTGACAAATGAGGCGCTCGCACGTGACGCCGCGCGTCGGCGCGGCGATGGCGCTGGTCGCGGCGCTCGCGACCGGCCTGGTCGCGCAGCAGGCGCCGGATCGCTCGCATCCGCCGCAACCGGGGCCGCCGCCGCCGCTGCACCTGCCGTCGATTCAGAAGCAGACGCTGTCCAACGGCTTGCCGGTGTGGATCGTCGAGCTGCACGAGGTCCCGGTGGCGCAGGTGAACCTCGTCGTCTTCAGCGGCACCGCCAACGATCCGCCGGGCAAGTACGGCGCGGCGAGCCTCACCGCCGCGCTGCTGGAAGAAGGCGCCGGTTCGCGCTCGGCGCTCGAAATCGCCGACGCGGTCGATTACCTCGGTGCGGATCTCGGCGCCGCGACGACGTCTGATCTGTCGGCGGTCCGCCTGCACGTGCCGGTCGCGCGCCTGGCCGACGCGCTGCCGATCATGGCCGATGTCGCGCTGCGGCCGACGTTTCCGAAAGACGAGCTCGAGCGTCAACGCCAGCAGCGGCTCACCAGCATGCTGCAGGGACGCGATGATCCGCCGACGATTGCGTCCGTCGCCTTCTCGCGCGTTCTCTACGGCAAGGGCCATCGCTACGGCACGCCGCAGATGGGCACCGCCGAGACGATCAAGACGTTCACGTCCGAGGATCTGCGCGCGTTCTACACCGCGACGTTCCGTCCCGAGAACGCGGTGCTGCTCGCGGTCGGCGACGTTACCGCGGACAAGGTGATGCCGCTGTTCGAGAAGAGCTTCGGCGCCTGGAAGGGGACGGCCGCCGTGCCGGCGGAGAAACTGCCGGCGACCGGCGAACCGCCGGCACGAACGATCTACCTGATCGACAAGCCGGGGGCGGCGCAGACACAGATCCGGATCGGCCGCGTCGGCGTGCCGCGCTCCACCACCGACTATTTCCCGATCCAGGTGCTGAACACGATTCTGGGGGGCTCGTTCAGCTCGCGCCTGAACAACAACCTGCGCGAGGTCCACGGCTACACCTACGGCGCCGGCTCGTCGTTCGACATGCGCGCGGAGGCCGGGCCGTTCTCGGCGTCAGCGGGCGTGCAGACCGACAAGACGTCGGAGGCGCTGAAGGAGTTTTTCAACGAGCTGAATGCGATTCTCAAGCCGGTGCCGGCCGCGGAACTGGCGCGGGCGAAGAACTACGTCGCGCTGCGGTTCCCGAGCGCTTTCGAAACCACCGCGGACATTTCGCGCCGGCTCGAAGAGGCGCTCGTCTACAAACTGCCGGACGACTACTTCGCGAAGTACGTGCAGAACATCCAGGCGGTCAGCGCCGGCGACGTCCAGCGCGTTGCCCAGAAGTACATCAAACCCGATCACCTCGCCGTCGTGGTCGTCGGCGACCAGAAAGTGATCGAACCGGGCATCCGCGCGCTGAACCTCGGACCGATCACGGTGATGAGGATCGACGAGGTCTTCGGACCCAAGCCATAGACCGCAAGAAGGAACCGCACAGTTCTCCGCGGCCTCCGCGCTTTCGTCTGCGCGTGACGTTACGCCCGGGACTTGCTGCCCATCATGACGAGGGCGATGCCACCAACCAGGGCCGCGACGCCGGCGATCGGGGCGACCGGCAGGCTGTGCTGCTTGTCCGCGTCGACCTTGAGCGGTCCGAGATCGACCACCCGCTCGCGGGTCGTGTAGCTAAACCCACCGAACGCCAACGCGAGCACGCCGACGACGATCAGGCAAATACCAATAATCTTCACAAACACCTCTTCCAGCCGGCGTCTGCTGCATGAGCCGGGCCAGATGAGATGCCGCGCCAGCTCTGCCACGTAGGCTGCACGCTGAACCGTCGAGTAAACTGCGGCCGTGCCCACCGCGATCGACGTCTCGTCGGCCCTCGGGCTGACGGCGCTCGGCATGTTCACCGCGCAAATCCTGATGGGGCTGCTGCTGTCGGTCGGCTACAACCCGATCCGCCAGTGGCCGCGCCAGCGCTGGATCAAGCTGTTCACGCTTCACAACTGGCTCGGGTACATCGCCCTGGCCGTCGCGGCGATCCACCCGCTCCTCCTGCTCGCGGCGGAGGTGAAAGGTCCGGCATTCCGGCTGTTCGACATCGTCGTACCGATCTGGTCGCCGGTGCAGCCGCTCCCGAACACGCTCGGCGCGATCGGCTTCTACCTGATTGCCTTCGTCATCCTGACGTCGTACTTCCGCCGCATCTTCGGCCGTCATCGCTGGAAGCAGTTGCACTATGTCGCTTATGCCGCGGCCGCGGTGTTCTACGTCCACGGCGTCGCCGCCGATCCGCTGCTGCAGAACCGGCCGCCGGACTACATCGACGCGGAGAAGGTGTACGTCGAGGGCTGCGCGTTGCTGGTGACGGGAGCAACGGTGATGCGGTTCAGAGCGCGGAGGGGACGGAGTTAACGGTTACGGAGGTCACGGTTACGGAGGTCACGGTCACGGAGGTCACGGTTACGGAGGTCACGGCCACTGAGGGGACAGAGGCAACGGGTTCAACACGGAGAAACGGAGCAACGGAGGACGAACGGAAGGTTTAGGAATTGCGATCCCCACGCCCGCGGTCCAGGCACAATCTGCAACAAAAACACGCCAGCGATCTCAATTCCTTAAAAAAAGCGTTCGGCGGCCGGC
>JAOBWF010000397.1 GCA_025463215.1 Acidobacteriota bacterium
CCGACCTTGAACGGCGCTCCGACGGGACTTTGTATCTGCGCGGCCGGCCACTGGGCGAATACCACGGAAAAATCAGCGAGGCGCTGGAGCGCTGGGCGCGCGAAACGCCCGACCGCGTCTTCCTGGCGCAGCGCGATGCCGGCGACCGCTGGCGCGAACTGACTTACGCGCAGACGCTCGACAACGTAAAACGCATCGCCGCCGCTTTATTGCGGCGGGGGCTCTCGGCCGAGCGGCCGATCGCCATTCTGTCGGGCAACGACATCGAGCAGGCGCTGCTCGGCCTCGCCGCCATGGTTGTCGGTATTCCCTATGCGCCGATCTCGCCGGCCTATTCACTGATGTCGAGCGACTTCGGCAAGCTGCGGGGCATACTCGAACTGATTACGCCGGGTCTGGTATTCGCCAATGACGGCTTGCCGTTTGCGCGCGCGCTTTATGCGACGGTACCCGACGACGTCGAACTCGTGGTCACGCGCAATCCGCTCGGCGACCGGCCGGTCACGATGTTCTCCGATCTGCTCGGCGGCGAGGACGCCGCGGGTGTCGCTGCCGCGCACGCCGCTGTGACGCCCGACACGATCGCCAAGTTCCTTTTCACCTCCGGCTCGACCGGCACGCCGAAGGGCGTCATCAACACCCAGCGCATGCTGTGCGCCAACCAGGCCATGCTGCGCGGTGGACTTCGTTTCGTCACCGACGAGCCGCCGACGCTGATCGACTGGCTGCCGTGGAGCCACACCTTCGGCAGCAATCACAATTTCAACTTCGTCCTGGTCAACGGCGGGTCGCTCTATATCGACGACGGCAACCCGACGCCCCCGGGCGTGCCGAAGACGGTGCGCAATCTGCGCTACATCGCGCCGACGATCTATTTCAACGTGACGAAGGGGTACGAGGCTTTGGTGCCGCATTTGCGTGCCGACACAGCCTTGCGCGACACCTTCTTCAACAGGCTCAAGGTTCTCTTCTACGCCGGGGCGAGTCTTAATCAGCCGACCTGGAACGCGCTGACCGACCTTGCCGTCGAGGCGACCGGCGAACGCATCATCTTCATATCCTCGCTCGGGTCGACCGAGACGGCGCCGGCTTCGCTGGCCTGCACCTGGGACTTCGGCCACGCCGGCAACATCGGCCTGCCGATGGAAGGCTCGGAGCTCAAGCTTGTGCCCAACGAGGGCAAGCTCGAGGCGCGGCTGCGCGGCCCGCACATCACGCCTGGATACTGGCGGCAGGAGCATCTCACGCGCGAGGCTTTCGACGCCGAAGGCTTCTACAAGATCGGCGATGCCCTGAAATTCGCCGATCCGGACGACCCGCTGCAGGGCCTGCTGTTCGACGGCCGCATCGCCGAGGACTTCAAGCTCTCGACCGGCACGTGGGTCAGCGTCGGACCGTTGCGCACGCGCGTGGTCGATTATCTGTCGCCATACGTGCGCGACGTCGTTCTCACCGGAGCCGACCGCAGCGACATCGCCGCCTTGGTGTTTCCCGACATCGAAGCCTGCCGCAAGCTCGCGGGGCTCGGCGCTGAAGCGACGCCAGAGGCGGTCATCGGCGACGCGAACGTACGTGCGCTGTTTAGCGAGCGGTTCGCAGCACTGGCTGCACAAAGCACTGGCTCATCGACCCGCGTCGCCCGCACGCTGCTGATGGTGGAGCCGCCGTCGATGGACAAAGGCGAGATGACCGACAAAGGTTCGATCAACCAGCGCGCGGTGTTAAAGAATCGCAGCGGGTTGGTGGACGAGCTCTATGCAACGCCGCTATCGTCGCGCGTCATTCAGGTCGAAGGAACAAACTAATGGACGTTAAAGGACAGGCCGCGATTGTTACCGGCGGCGCATCGGGTCTCGGCGCCGCCACCGCCCGCGCGCTGGCTGCCGCCGGCGCCAGGGTCGCGATCTTCGACGTCAACGCGCAAGCCGCAGCCGCCGTTGCTGCCGAGATAAAAGGCATAGCCATCACCTGCGACGTGGGTGATTCAGAATCAGGCGAGGCAGCCTTTAAAAAAGCTGCGGAAGCGCATGGCGCGGCGCGGGTGCTGATCAACTGCGCCGGCGTCGGCCCCGCCAAACGCATCGTCGGCCGCGATGGGCCGCAGCCGCTGGCCGATTACGAACGCGTCATCCGCGTCAACCTCACCGGCACGTTCAACATGCTGCGGCTCGCCGGCGCCGCGATGCAGGCGCTCGAGCCGCTGCCCGGCGGCGACCGCGGCGTCATCATCTCGACGGCTTCGGTCGCGGCCTTCGAAGGCCAGATCGGCCAGGCCGCCTATTCATCATCCAAAGGCGGCGTCGCCGCGCTGACGATGCCGGCGGCGCGCGAGTTCGCGCAATTCGGCATCCGGGTGATGGCGATCGCGCCGGGCATTTTCGGCACGCCGATGCTCAAAGCGCTGCCGCAGGACGCGCAGGATTCCCTCGGTGCGTCGGTGCCCTATCCCAAGCGGCTCGGCGAGCCCAATGAGTACGCCGCGCTGGTGCTGCACATCATCGCCAACGGCTATCTCAATGGCGAAGTGATCCGCATCGACGGCGCGCTGCGCATGGCGCCGCGCTAGGCCGCGATGAGCGCAGACGACATCATCGGTCTTTACGAGCGGCGGGCGCATGAATGGGTCAGCGACCGCAGCCGGCCGGGAGTGTTTTTCGA
>JAOBWF010000204.1 GCA_025463215.1 Acidobacteriota bacterium
AATTGAATTTCGCACGGGGGCGACTAGTTTCGACGGAGGTTGATGGTCGAAGGATGCGTTGCCGAGCCCCACTGACTCGTAAATCCGGTGGAAAAACACAACTGCGAACACGCAGCTCGCTCTCGCAGCTTAATAACCTGTGAGCGTTCGCCGTGGCTTACCTACGCGCCACGGGTCGAACGTCATTCAGTAGGCTGGTTGCCGCCGGCTGTCTCGGACGGCGGCGACGAGATCTTTCGAGGCTAGTCCCTGGCGGTTTCCGTCGCTCCTTCACGCCAGGGGCGAAACAACAGGAGCGGCTATGCAGCGTAGCAGGCCTTCGGTCTTACATCTTCGGACGGGGGTGCGAATCCCCCCGCCTCCACCATTTCGGTTCGTACTACAATCGCGGCGTGCCCTTCGTCTACATCGTCCGCTGCGCGGACGGCACCCTCTATACCGGCTACGCGGGCGACCTTGCAGCGCGTCTGCACGCGCACAACAGCGGCCGCGGCGCCCGCTACACGGCGGGCCGGCGGCCTGTAACGCTGGTGTACACGGAGTCGTGCGCCACCGTCGGTGACGCGCTACGCAGGGAGCACGCACTCAAGCAGCGCAGCCGGGCGCGCAAGGAACAACTCATCGGTCGGCAGGCGGCGAACGTGGTCGTGCCTATTCCAAAAAATAGGAATTGATTGCACAAACCAGGCGCACGAGATACCGCGAAATAAGACGGTGTCCGGGGCGCGTCTCGACATCCGGACGGAGATCCACGATTTTTTCCGCGGCATGCTCGCCGTCTGGGTTCCACGTCGCGGTCCGCGGGAAGACGTTGGATCCGTTCACGATCAGCGCTAGAGCAACTGATTTGCCAATCGCGCCGCCATGTAGTTCTGCACACCGTGTAATACTTGCGCATCAGGTTGCTACATCGGCATACGACTGTGTGTTTTTGTTAAGGATGAGCAGTCATTAAACGATGGCCCGGAAATTGCCGGTGCAACGGCGTGATCATGAACCGCGCATACCGTCCGGGTAGGCACACCGCGACTCGCGTCGAGTCGGTATCCTCAGCGGATGAACTGTTCTTCAATCTCGACGGTCAAATCCTGGTTGTCGACGACAACCGCTGGAAAGTCGAGGTCTGCGGAATACACTCGACCGACAATCAGAACTGGGTCCAGCTGAACCTGTCTGGGCCGCTGCACGCTCGGCTCACGGTGCGGACGGCCGCTCTCGATCGATCGTCCGTCATGCAGCCGGTGATCTCGTGGATCGAGGGCGGGTGTTCTGAATACACCACAACGCCCTCAACCCATTCTCAACCTTCGGACGGGGGGGACGGTTGCGGATTGCCGATGCGGTTCTTCCCTTGTTGCTTGGCCGAATAAAGTGCTTTGTCAGCCTCGTCGAGCAGGTCGTGCACGGTGGTGTTCGACGATGAGATCGCGAAGCCGATACTGACGGTGATCCGCAAGTCCGCCAGCGCCGCCGATGCAGGCCGATAGGCCTCGACACACTGTCGGACGCGCTCGGCCAGTCGGTATGCCGTACCGTTCGTCGCCGCCGGCATGACAATCACGTACTCCTCGCCGCCGAACCGCGCGCACACGTCGAAGATGCGAACGCAGCGGTGAAGGATGTCCGCGATATCCCACAGGACAGTGTCGCCGGCGAGATGTCCATACGAATCGTTGACGGCCTTGAAATCGTCCAGATCGATGAGCAGCAATCCCACCGGCATCTCGTGACGGATCGATCGCTGCAGTTCTTCATCTAATCGCACCTGGAAATACCGGCGGTTGAAGAGCCCGGTGACCGGATCGACCGCGGCGGCGTGCTCGTACATCTGCGCCGCATGGAGCGCGCGCTCGCGTTCGAACGCCAGCGCGGCTCCCGCCGTGAACGTACGAAGCGTCGTCACGTCGAGGGTTGAAAACGGGCGGTCGCCGCGCTTATCAGTGACGCACAGAACTCCCAGCGTGTCTCGACCCGACAGGATCGGCACCGCCACGAAGGAGTTGGTCCGATACCGCGGCCGGAGAACGCGCGGCATCGACCCGATGCCGCTTTCCCGCATCGGCCGGCGTGATTGCAGGACGGCGCCGATCACGCCAGCACCCGGCTCGATCTGCATGTGCTCGACGAGAATCAGTGGGTAGCCGAACGTCGCCACGATCGACGCACGATCGCTCCCCGACTCGGTCACGGCAATGGCACCCACGCGCGCATCGACAGCGCGCGCCGCGTGCCGAAGCACCGTGTCGCCGACGTTGGCGACACCGCGCGCGCGCGCAAGGGCGTGCATCATCCGGTAGTTCAGCCGCGCCACGGCGCGGGCCGCCGCCCGCGTCCCCTCCCGGTCAAGCTTTCTCCGCAGCAGACCGGCGATGAGGAGAAGCGGCTTCGCCGACAGCGTCCAATCGCCTTGCACCGCGAGGGCGGCCCGCGGTGCTTCGTCCCCCCCGAGCACGAGCGTCCACTCCTCGCCGCCGATCCGTTGCGCGACGAGTGCCTCGCGTGCCTGATCGAGCGAACTCTCCACGCTGCGCGCGAAGGGGTGACTGGATGGCTGTGCCGCGACCTCCGACCACACCCCGGCCCGCCGGCAGAACACCACGACGTCGACGCCGAGAATCGCGCGTGCACGCGACACCAGCAGGCGCACGGACCGGTCGGCGTCCTGGTCTCCTTCGCAGGCGACGGCAGCCGCGGTCAGCGCCTGCGTCTGTGCGGGCGACAGGATTCTGATGTTCGAGTCGTTCGATGCGTTCATTCTGAAGGTTCAGCAAACTCGGCGGACACGGTGACTTTTGACCCTTGATTGCCCGCCTTTGCGCAGCCCGCCGGCACCGCAACCTCGCCACAATCGGCAGAAGAGTTACGATTCATGCGATTATGGCGTGACGAATTGCGACGGAGGCTCTCGTCACGACGACCTAACGGTCTATGGGTCCACTGGTTGGCGGGGGCGACATGATGCGACACTCGATCGCCCCGTCGCGCCCGTCTTGTAGCGCCTCCCTGCGGACGGCCGCGCTCGTGTTCGCGATCAGCTCGACAATTGGCAATTATCGTGCCGAGGCGCAATCGGCAGCGAACGTCCTGGTGATCACCAACCGGTCGAGCGCCGCCAGTGAGACGGTCTCGCGCGCGTACATCGCGCGCCGCGGCATCTCGCAGGCCAACGTTTGCGGGATCGTGACTCCGGAGACCGAATCGATCTCGCGCGGTGCGTACGAGAACGACATCGAGGCGCCGATCTGGCGCTGCATCGCAGCCGCCGGTGCCCAGGATCGCATTCTTTACATCGTTCTCACGAAGGGCGTTCCACTCAGAATCAGCGGTACCGGCGGGCGGGCAGGGACGAATGCGAGCGTCGATTCGGAACTGACGCTGCTGTACCGGCGCGGGACGGGCCAGGTCGCCCCGATCGCCGGCTTCGTCCCCAACCCGTACTTTGCTGGCGTCGCGCCCATTGCCAGCCTCAAGCCCTTCAGCCATCAGGCGCACGACATCTACCTGGTGACGCGTCTCGACGGCTACACGGTGCAGGACGCACTCGGATTGATTGACAAGGCGGCCGCCGCCGTCTCCGAGGGTCGCTTCGTCCTCGACGAGCGAAGCGCTCTGGTGGACAGCGGCGGCGATCGGTGGCTTCGTCGCGCCGCGGAGCGCTTGCGGGCCCAAGGCGTCGGCGAACGCGTGGTGTTGGACGAATCGGCCCAGATGCTGACGAAGCAGACCAGCGTCCTGGGTTACTACTCCTGGGGGTCCAACGACTCCGCCATCAGGACACGACATCTCGAGATGACGTTCGTTCCAGGTGCGCTGGCCGGAATGTTCGTCAGCACGGACGGCCGCACGTTCAAGGAGCCGCCGCCGACGTGGACGCCGTCTGACGATGCGAAAAATGGGGTGTTTGGCGGATCGCATCAATCGTTGATGGCCGATCTGATTCGCGAAGGCGTGACGGGAGCATCGGGGCACGTCGACGAGCCGTTTCTTGACGCGACCATCCGGCCCGACATCCTGTTCCCCGCCTACGTCAGCGGCCGGAATCTCGCCGAGTCCTACTACGCCGCGATGCCTTATCTCAGCTGGCAGACGATCATCGTCGGCGATCCGTTGTGCGCGCCGTTTCCGCACAAGCCGCTGGACGGTCGCGATGTCGATTCAGGTCTGGACGAGGGGACCGGGTTGCCGGCCTTATTCTCTCGCCGGCGCCTCGAGCATGTGACGGCGAGCCTCAACCGCGCCGCCGCCATCGCGTATGTGCGGGCGGAAGGACGCAAGCTGCGCAAGGACGAGGCGGGCGCGCGCGAGGCGCTCGAAGCCGCGGTCGCTGCCGAACCGCATTTCACCATGGTTCGGCTGGAGCTCGCGACCATGGACGATCGCGACCAGCAGTTCGATCGCGCGATTGGCCAGTACCGGGCGATCCTGGCGTACAGCCCGAACGACGCGGCCGCACTCAATAACCTGGCGTACGACCTGAGCGTTCACGCCGGCAAAGCCGACGAAGCGCTGCCGCTCGCCGAGCGCGCCTGCGCGATCGTCAAGGACAACCCGCTCTTTCTCGATACGCTCGCCTGGATTCAGCACCTGCTCAAACGCGATCCCGAGGCCGTCGTCACCATGCGCCGCGCGCGCAGCGGGGGATCGCAGAATCCGGAATTGCTGTGGCACGCCGCGGTCATCTACGCGGCCGTGAACGATCTACCGCAGGCCGCGGCGGAACTGAATCTCGCGCTCAAGGTGAAGCCGGATCTCGCCGAACTGGACGAAGTGAAACGCGTCCGGCAACGGCTCACGCCCGGGAAATAAGCGCGAGTTCCTCATCGAACAGACGCCAGCCCTCGGTGGCCGCCCACAGGCCGAACCATGCCCCGGCCACCGACAACGCGATGTCGGTGACATCGGGATAACGGGCGCCGATGAACGTCTGCAGGTACTCCACGGGGGCCGCAATCAGCAACGCCGCGACAATGACGGCCAGCAGCTGCGCGCGTTGGCCGCGGACCGCCATCGCGATCGCAAACCCGAGCGGAAAGTACGACAGCAGCAACTCCGCTGAGTGGCTGACGGTCTCGCTGGTGGTGAACGCGTAGTAGTTCAGAAACGGCACCCATTGAAACGCGTGTGCCTCCCCAGCGAGGCTGAACGGGCTCAACTGCTGCAGGGCGACGCCGATCGCGGTCAGCACGAATACGCCGGCACACCAGAACACCGGCCGCCTGACCGTCGGCAGCGCGAACGACACCAGGACGCCGCTGAGCGATCCAATCACGCCGACGAGTGCGTCGCGCGCGCCGGGCATGCGTGCGCCGATAAACAGCTGGCTGGCTTCGAGCGCCACCGACACGACGGCGGCGACGATCGCGGCGCCCAGCGCGGCACCGTTGAAGCGCGCTTCCTGCATCCACACGGCAAGCGTAGACGCGAACAGCAGATGCTGCAGAAACGACAGCCCTTCGTCGGTAAACGCCCCCCCTTGCCACGGGTCGCGCAGGAGCCCTCGTGCCTTCGACACGACGCTGCCGACATCCAAGGTGACGTCGAACGGCTCGAGCGCCGTTGCGCAGACGAGCAGCGCCGCAATGAGCATCGGATAGAACGTGGCCGATTTCGCGAGCCCGCTTTCGTTCAGCGCCGCGAGTGTCGTTCCCGCCGACGAGCGCAACAGCGTGCCGACAACAGCGCCGGCAAACGCCCCCGCGGTGTTCGCGAACACGTCAGCGACCGAGCTGGTGCGATCCAGGGTAAACAGCTGCAGCGTCTCGACGCTGGCGCTGAGCGCTGCACCGAGGAGCGTCAGGAACACAATCTGCACCGGAACAGAGCGCGGACGCCTTTGCGCCCAGACACCAAAACAGCCGAACGGCATGAACAGCAACAGGTTGCTGACCACGTCCGGAATCGAGAGTCGGCCGCCGGTGTCGGGCGAGACCAACGGGTTCAGCGTGACGCGCGCCAGATGGGCGAGCACAATCTGCCGATCGGTGACGAACCGGAACGGGATGGTGGTGCCGTAGAGGATGAAGGCTGCCGACAGGGCCCAGAGGATCAGCGGCAGGCGCGATCGCCCCCGCGTCAGCTGACCCACCCGCGCAGGCGATAGTAGGGCCAGGCGATCGATTCATAGACCACATCCCGGCTTACCGCGCGCGCCTCGGTCGAGGGCGCCAGCCACAGCCACCAATGCGCGGTCGTTTCCGGAGACCACAGGATCGCGCCCGCGGCAAGCGGCAGCGCCGCAATCCCTTCGTGTCTGAAGAGCTCCACGGCGCGAGCCATTTGCTGGGGCGCTGTCACGACAATGCAACGCGGCTCGCCGCGAGCCGCGAGCAGGCGAGAGGTGGCGATGGCCTGCTCTCGCGTCGTCGTCGAGGTCGCTTCGAGCAGAACATGGTCCGAAGGCACGCCATTGCGGCTCAGAGCGGCGGCGATGACGCTGGCCTCAGAGGCTCCGCCATCCACGCCAGGCGGCGGGCCGCCAGACGCGATCAGCATCGACTGCGGATAGTGGCGGTAGCGGTCCAACGCGAACAGGATGTTCATGGCCGTCCGCCCGAGCGGCACCTCGATATGTCCGCCGAGGGCGTCGTATCCGCCCAACCCGTTGCCAAGAACGACAATGGGCAGCGGTTGGGCGGGCAATGCCGCCGCGGCGGCCGGCGATTGCTTCATCTTCTGTAACGCGACCGCCACCACGGGGAGGCTCATGAGCCAGTAGATCACGACCAGCGCCGCAAGGAGTACACGGCCGATGCGGCGGAGGCGCGCCGACGCGTAGAGCAACATCGCACAGATCGATGCCGCGATGATGAGAAACCAGGCGCTGCCCGGGACCAGGAACTCTTTGACGAACTCGGCGGCAGCCTGCACCGGGCGTGATTCTGCCACACGTTTTGGAAAACTTGGAAAACACCGCGAACATGCGGTCTGAAGAGAAAAGTCTCCTCCACAGATGTCTCTCGGGCGGTTGTGTCATCTCGAAATATGGCGCTGACGAAAATCGTCGGCACTAAACCCGTTTATCGAGACCACTTACGCCGGACCACGGTCGCGCCCACGGTCAGCCGTCTGATTTACCGACGTGGCAGTGCGCTTGCTCTAGCGTAAGCATCGGCACAACGTGAGGACCTCGAATGGGCCTTACGGCCGGTTCACTTCGTTGGAGGGTTTCTAATGTCGGTCCGTCGTATTGGTGGATTCAGCCTCATCGCGATCGCAGGTTTGCTGGCCAGCGTGCAACCCGCGCGCGCCAACGTCTGCGACCTGACGCTCGCCGGGTCGAGCTGCGGTCCCAATGGTGTCGGCTGGGCCGATACGCCGATCAACTCTCCGAACGGGCAACCGTTCGCCAGTTCCGCGATTTTTCAGCAGATCAACCCGCAGCCCACAGGAACCGGCTACATCGACTCCTTCTTGCGCATTCAGCACAGCCCGAGCGAAGAGGGCTACAACACCGATGCGCGACCGTTCCAGACCGGAATGGATCAGAAAAACCCGATCAACTACACGCACGCGATCACGCTGGCCGAAGTACCGATCATCAATATCAACAATATCGACTATCGGCAGTTTTACCTCGATATCAACGAGAACAACTCGACCAACGGACACCTGCTGTCGCTCGACAAGCTGGAGATTTTTCTTGGACCGAACGGGTTGTTCAACAATTATCAGACCGGCGGCGCGAACGGCAATGGCACGTTGAACGGCGTCGCACCGATTTACGACCTTGATACCGGGCTGTCCAGCGCCTACAACGACAACTGGATCAAGTTGGACTACACGACGAACAACGGCGGCAGCGGCATCGGCGACATGGTCGCCTATATTCCGAACGCGGCGTTCGGCGGCGCCGGCGGCAGCACGTATGTCTATCTGTATTCACAGTTTGGCGCCAACATGACCGGGCCGACCAACTTGACGTCGGATGCGGGCTTCGAAGAATGGTGGGTCAAGTCCCCCATCCAGCCGCCCACGTCGACATCAGCGGTCCCGGAGCCGACCAGTCTGATTCTTCTCGCGTCAGGTCTGCTCGTCGCCGGCCGGAAACTGAAGCGCAAGGCCAAGAATTTCCAGACCGTCTCAGCAAACAGCTGACAAAAGTCTGCCAGACGCAGTACTCCCCGCGTCTGGCAGCTTCGATTTTCGCCGCATCTCCCTCCTAACTCAATCATTCCACTCATCTTAGAGACACTGACCGTGAGGCCGGAAGGATCCTTGCTCTCCCAGGTTCCATCAATGGCTCCGTGGGTCACACGCCGCCGGCTTCAATCGATCGCGCTCCTCTGTGGGTTGGCGGCTCTGACCGCCTCGTGTACCAGCGACCCTGAAGTGCTCAAGGTCCGGTACGTCAAGTCCGGCGACGGGTACATCAAGCAGAAGCAATATCCCGACGCGATTCTGGAATACCGGCGCGCCGTCGTCGTCGCCCCCAAATACGGCGAGGCGCGGTACAAACTGGCCGAGGCCTACGCGGCAACCGACGACATCCGAAGCGCCCTACCCGAATATGTGCGCGCCGCCGACCTCCTGCCAGAGGACGTAGACCTGCAGCTCAAGGCCGGAAACCTTTTGTTATTGGGCGGACGGTTTCAGGACGCAAAAACGCGGGCGCGCGCGGCATTGAAGAGGGAGCCGAACAACTTCAAGGCGTTTGTCCTTCTCGGCAATGCGCTGGCCGGTCTTCGCCAGTTGGACGATGCGGTGAACGTCGCCGCGCGCGCCATCGAGCTCGAGCCGGAGCGCCCCGGCCTGTTGACGAATCTGGGCACGCTGCAGTTCATCAAGGGTGACCGCGATCTGGCAGAGGCCGCGTTCAAGAAGGCGGTGGCGATCGCGGGCAAGAATGTCGGGCCCGCCCTGGCGCTCGGCACCTTCTATCGGGCCGCCGGCAAGCTGTCGGAGGCAGAAGGGGCCTATAAGAAGGCGTTCGCCATCGATCCCACCGATCCGCGCGTGAACCGGGCGATGGGGTCGTTCCTCGTCGAGGCCAACCGGGCCGCTGAAGCGGAGGCATATTTCACCAGGGCGGCGGACTCGAGCAAGGATTCACCGTCTCGACTCGCCCTCGCCGACTACTACCTCGCGAGCGGACGATTTCCGGACGCCGAACGGATCCTCAACGTCCTGGCTGCCGACAAAAATGCATTCAGCGCGGCGAAAACACGGCTCGCCACCGTGCAGCTCGCGTCCGGCCGGCGCGTCGACGCGTACAAGACGATCGAAGAAGTGATCGTCAAGAACCCGAAGGACGAGAACGCCTTCGCCTTCAAGGCGAGACTGCTGCTGGCCGATCGCCGCCTCGACGAAGCGGCGGCTGTCGTCACGCAGGCGCTGCAGATCAACCCGCGATCGGCGGCGGTGCAGTTCGTGCTCGGCAAGGTGAAGATCGCCCAGAACTCCGTGGAGGATGCACGAAAAGCCTTCAACGACGCGTTATCCATCGAGCCCTACGGCGTGGATGCGCCGATGGAGCTCGCGCGTCTGCACATGAGCCGCGGCGAGATCAATACGTCGATCGGTTTCGCGGAACAAGGCGTCAAGAATCAGCCGGACAACCTCGACGCGCGGCTGACGCTCGTCAGGAGCCTCATGGTCCGCTCGGAGGATTACCCGCGCGCCGAGAAGGAAGTTCGCGCGCTCCTCGAGCGCTTTCCGGCGCAGGGCTCGGTGCACGCCGCGTGGGGCAGCATCTGCATCCTGAACCGCGATCCGGCCGGGGCAAGAAAAGCATTCGAGCGCGCTCTGCAGCTCAAGCCGACCTCTGTCGACGCGCTGACCGGTCTCCTCGCGTTGGAAGGGACGGCCAACCGGTTGCCCGAGTTCTTGGCGCGCCTCGACAAGCTGGTCGCGGCGTATCCGGAGGACGGTGGGTTGCTGCTCCTGACGGCAAAAACCGCGCTGTATGCGAAGCACCTGGAGAAGGCCGAGTTGCTGCTCAAGCGGGCGATTGCCGCCGAACCTGCGGCGATGGACGCCTACCTGCTGTTGGGCCAGTTGTACGTGGCCGAACGCCGTTTGCCTGATGCGACGACAGAATTCCTGCGGCTCGCCTCTCTGAACAAGAAGTCGGTGCCGGTCGCGACCATGCTCGGACTGCTCTACTACTCACAGGGCAACCACCCCGAGGCGCAGAAGTGGTACGAAGAGGCGATGCGGATCAATCCGCGCGGGTCGGCAGCGGCGGCGAACAACCTCGCCTGCATGTATCTCGAGAACGGCGGCAACCTCGATCAGGCGCTGCAGTACGCGCAGGCCGCCAAGACGATTCTGCCCGAGCGGCCGGAGATCAACGACACGCTCGGTTGGATCTACTACAAGAAAGAAATGTATCAGGAAGCCATCAAGGCGCTGCGCGAGTCGGTCAGCGACGTGCCGGACAATCCGGTGTTCCAGTATCACCTTGGCCTCGCATACGCGCAGATGGGCGACGATGCGAAGGCGCGCGCGGCGCTCGAGCGTGCCTTGAAGGTTGCACCCCGTTTCAACGACGCGGCGGACGCGAAGCGGGTCCTCGCGACGCTCGTGTATTAGGACTCCGGAATTTTATGACGACCTCGCAGAAAAACTACCTGGCCGGAGCCTTGGTCGCAGCCGGGTTCGCGCTCGTGTTCTGGCGCGTGTTCGGCACGCTCGTGATGGCGTGGTATACGGACGACAACTACTCGCACGGGTTCCTGATCATTCCCGTCGCCGCCTACCTGGCGTGGGAACGCCGCGATCGCTTCTGGGCGGCCGCCGGCACGCCGAACATCTTCGGTCTCGTCATCGTCGTCGGCAGCCTGCTCGTGCTGACCGGCGGCATTCTCGGCTCCGAGCTGTTCATGACACGGATCGCGATCGTCGGATCGCTGGTCGGCGTCATCTTGTTTCTGTTCGGCTGGGCGCGGTTACGGGTCCTGCTCTTTCCGATGGCGATGCTGCTCCTGATGATTCCGATCCCCGCGATCATCTTCAACCAGCTGGCGTTCCCGCTTCAGATTTTCGCGTCGCGGGTCGGTGAAGGGGCGCTCGAAGCGGCCAACATCCCGGTGCTCCGTGAGGGGAACGTGTTGATTCTGGCCAACACGACGCTCGAAGTCGCCGAGGCCTGCAGCGGCATCCGATCGCTCGTGTCGCTGATCACCCTCGCGATCGTATTCGGGTATTTTTCCGACCCACGGTCCTGGGTGCGCGTGTTGATTACCGCGTCGGCGATTCCGATCGCGGTCGTCACGAACGGCGCACGCGTGGCCGGCACCGGCATCGCGGCGCACTATTACGGCGCGGGCGCGGCCGACGGGCTTATCCATGAGTTCGCCGGCTGGCTCGTGTTCATCTCGGCGTTCGCGCTGCTCGGACTGCTGCAGCAGCTGATCGCGCGCATCACGCCGCAACCGTCACCCGCCGCGTCGGTCGTCGTGGCCGTTTAGAGGTAGTCAGATGATCGGACGAGCGACCGTGCTCTTCGCCTGTTTTGTCGCCGCGACCGGAGTGATCGCACGCGCGAGCCATATCGAACCGGTGCCGATTCGCACCTCGTTCGATCAGTTCCCGATGCAGATTGGCGAGTGGCGCGGCACGATGCTGCCGCCGCTGTCGGCCAGCATCATGTCGGTTCTCCGCGTCGACGATTACGTGAACCGTGTGTACTCCGCGCCGGGGCGTTACGGTGCCGGCTTCTATGTCGGCTACTATCGCAGCCAGCGCCAAGGCGATTCGATCCACTCGCCGTTGAACTGCATGCCCGGCGCCGGCTGGGAGCCGGTGTCGAAGGGCGCGTTATCGATCGCGGTGCCGGGGGCGGGACGCGACAACACGATCGCGGTCAATCGCTTCGTCATCGAGAAGGGACCCGATCGCCAGCTCGTGCTGTACTGGTACCAAAGCCACGGACGCGTTGTCGCCGACGAGTACTGGAGCAAGTTCTATCTGATTCGTGACGCGGTCCGGCTGAACCGGACGGACGCTGCGCTCGTGCGGGTCATCGTCCCGATTCCGTCGAACCTGAACGACGCGGAATCCCACGCCGAAGAGCAGGCGGCCGCCTTTGTCCGGTCGATGTTTCCGCTGCTTTCGACGTACTTGCCGTCATGTGGCCCGTGCACCTGACCATCCGACGCGGATTGCTCGCGGCAGGCGCGACGGAGGCCAAGAAGACGTGGCGATGATCGGCACGGAGTCGGCCATGACCGCGCGCCGCGGCCAATCGGAAACAGCATGATGAAACAACTCATTACACTCGCCGGCGCCGGCGCAATCGTCATTGCGATCGCGGTCGCGCATACGCACACCGCCGCACCGTTGACAGTCACGATCAGTTTGCAGCGAGTGTCGGCGCAATCCGACCTCGGCAAACGCGCAAACCAGGAGCTCGACGCGCTGAGAGCCGAGCGTGGCCGTGAATTGGCGACGAAACAAAAAGAGCTGGAAGACGTCATCCGGCAGCTCACCCGCGCCGAGGGGCTGTCGGCGGCCGAGCGCGATCGGCTATTCAAGGACGAGACGCAACGCCGCGCCGACCTGCAGCAGTTGTCCCAGCAGGCCCAGGTCGCGTTTCAGACTACGCAGGCGCGGCTGCAGGCGGAGATGCGCGGCAAGCTCGCGCCAGTGCTCGCCGACATCGCCAAGCGCTATGGCGCCGACATCGTGCTGAACTCGGACGCCGTCTTGTGGTCGGCTCCGGGCAGTGATGCGACCGACGAAGTGCTTCGCCGGCTGAATGCGCCCGCGCAATAGCGCACCCACTCGCCCGGCGCGGATCGGCTTGGGCGTCTGGACGCTGGCCATTGTCGCGGCGACCGTTCCGTGGACCGACTTCGTCGGACACACGCACTGGCAGAAAGTGCAGTGGATCCCATTCGTCAGCCCGCCGGTCAAGCTGCTCGATACGGTCGTGAATATTCTGCTGTACATCCCCTTTGGTTACGGGTTCATCCGAGCGTCCGCGTCCAGACGCCGGCCGTGGCAGGGGGCGGCGATCGCCGCCGCGCTCTCCTTCGCGGCGGAAGCGTCCCAGCTATACAGTCACTCCCGCTTTCCGTCGCTGCAAGACGTCGTCTGCAACGTCTCGGGCGCGTGGCTTGGCGCGTGGTGGGCGGCGCCGCGACCGCGGGTTATGGCCGGCGGATCGCCGGCAGGGTGAAGTCCGCGTCCTTGAGCGGCAGATTGTATTCGACCTTGTCGAGCGCGAGGCGGGTCCGGCTGCCCCTTCGCAGGTCGGTCATCGTCAATTCCCTCGCGGTCCAGATGCCTTGAATGTTGCTGAGGTTCGTGTAATTCAACCGGCGTACGACCTGGTTGCCGATCAGCGACTCAATCCGCACAAACGCGTAGTTGTCCTTGCGGATCCACACCACCGACTTCGTGTATTGCGACGACTTGGCTTGCCGAGGGGTCGACTCGATCTTCCAGCACGCGTCGCCGTCGATCGCCTCCTCCCCCAGGGCGCGGTAGTCATACTGGTCGACGTCACGCTCTTCGAGATCTTCGAAGCTGAAATCGGTGCCGAAGAACCGCGTCGATCGATCCTGCAGCGCAATCCGCCGATCGCGCTCGATGGCGGGGGTCCACATCCATTGATCCGACGCTCGATCGGAATGGTTCACCACCAGCAGGGCGACGCCTTTGACCTCCGCCGGCGCGGTGAAGCGGATCACCGTTCTGCTCAGGCCGTGCGACCCCAGCCTCTCTTGCGACCACCGCTTTTCGGTGGTCTTGTGGCTGGCGTCGAAGGTCTGCAACAGTCCGTCGTATCGCTGCGATGTCGCGTTGGTGCGCTTCTGTGCTTCTTCGATCACCTGCCGCGCGGTGTCGGCGGCGCGAGGCGCCGCCGACAGGCCGACCAGGATCACCGCGATCGCCGCGCGGCGGATGGGTCCTGCCCATGACCGGTTCATTGCGTCGTCACTCATACTCCAGCGCCTCCACGAGCGGGCCCCGCACTGCGGCCTCGGCCGGCCAAATGGCCGCGGCGAACGCCGCGGCGAGCAGGGTCGGCACCAGCATGAGAGCGGTGCCGGCCGGGAATTCGTAGGCGAGCCGCAACCCTGCGACGTCGCGCTGCACGATCTGCAGCATGTAGTACAGATTGACCGCGCCGAACGCACACCCCAGGACCAGGCCAAGCGCCGCAACCGCGAGCGCTTCGATCCAGATGGTGCGCCGGATCTGGGTGCGGAACGCGCCCACCGCCCGCAGCACCCCGAGCTCGCGACGCCGGTCGGTAATCGACACGGTGAGCGAGTTGAGAATGCCGAGAATCGCGACCAGAACCGCGATCGCAATCTGCACGTTCATCAGCGAAAACCACTGTGCCGTGAGCTTCAAGACATAGCGCCGGCTCTCTTCGTTGGTCAGCACGAAGACCCGGCGCCGATTCGCAAAGCGCTCGACGATGCGCTGGTGTACCTGCGCGATGGTCGCGCCCGGCGCCACGAACACGCGAAAGTCGCTGACCGACTCGTCGCGCCAGTACCGGACGAACAGGCGCCGGTCGATCAGAATGGCCCCCTGCTGGTCAGTGTAGTCGAGGACGATCCCGACGATGGGCAGGCGAATCACGCCGTGGGGCGCCGGCACTTCGATGGTCTGCCCCAGACTGAGGCGGTGCAGCTGCGCCAGGCTATCCGACACGATCAGCCCTTCGCCAGCCGCCGCCTGTCGATACATCTCGGCGGCGTTGCCCGCGATCGGCGCGCGGCGATTGGTCTCCGCCACGCTTTCCATCTGAATCGCGACGAGCATGATCGGCACGCCCTGAAACGTGATCCGGCCATTGCGAAACATCTGCACCCGGCCCACTCCCGGGACGGCGCCGATCTCTTCGGCCATCGCCGCCGGAAATCTCGTCGTGCGCAGATCGAGCCGCTGCGACGGCATGACGAACAGGTCGGCGTTGAGGCTGCTGTCGAGCCAGTCGACGATCGACCGATAGCTGGCGCGCGCCATGCCCGCGAAGCCGAAGATCAGCGCCACCGACAGCATCAGCGCCGCAACCGTCGCCGAGGTGCGCCGCGGCGCCTGAATCAGGCTGTCGGCCGCGAGCGCGCCTTCGATCGGACGCAGCCACCGCAGCGCCGGACGCATCGCCTTGGCGAGCCCGAGCGACAGTACCGGTCCGCTCAACAGCGCCGCCGCGATCGCGCAGGCATAGCCGGCATAGAAGATCGGCCGCGCGTGCGCGGCGACGAGGCAGCCGATCGACACGACCATCAGGACCCCGGCGAGCGCGCTGCGGACCCACCCCTGTCTCGCCGACAGCGCTTGATAGCTGCCTTTCTTCAACGCGTGCACCGGGTCGACGCGCGCGGCGTTGCGCGCCGGAATGATCCCGGCCGCGGCGCTGGTCAGAACGCCGACGGCCAGCGCGGCGCCGAGCACCGCGGGGCGGGTCGCGATCGCCATCGCCTGCTGCGACACGCCGTAGACGTTCCCGATCAGGACGCTGATCGCCGAGGCGATGAGCCTCGCGATCAGGAGGCCAAGCCCCGATCCCACGATCGCCCCGCAGAGTCCCATCACGACGCTCTCGCCGAGAAACAGCGAACGGATCTGGCCCCGCGTGGCGCCGAGCGCCCGCAGGATGCCAATCTCCGACCGCCGCTGGGTCACCGCGGTCGCAAAGGAGTTGTAGACGATGAACATGCCGATGAACAGGGCGAACGCGCTCGAGAGGTTCACCATCATCGTGTATCCGGACAGCATCGCCTCCGCCTGGCTTGCTCGGCTCGCCGGCCGCTGAACGTCGAACGCCGGTCCGAGCAGCGCATCGAGCTCCCGTTTGCCCGCCTCGGGGGTGACGCCGGGCTTCATCGCCAGATCGAGCCGATCGAACGTGCGTCCCCGGCCGAACATCTTCTGGGCGGCGTAGATGTCCATTACCGCCAGGTTGCCGCCGAAGGCGTCCGCCAGGTGGGATGACTTCATGATCCCCCGCACGGTGAAGGCCTTCTCGCCTTCGGCGGTGCCAAGCGACAGCCGGCTATCCTTGGCGAGCCGGTTCCGGTCGGCAAAGGCCTGGGACACGATCAGCGAGTCCGCCTGGGCGAGAAAGATCAGCGGATCGTCGATCACCGCATCGTCGCCGCCTTCCATGTCGTACTCGCGGAGGCTGCGGTCGCCGGTCATGTCGACGCCGAGAACGAGCAGGCTGCCCTGTCCATCCAGATCGACGATCGCCTCGATGACCGGGACCGCGACGCCGACGGACGGGGCCGATTGGACCGTTTCGAGGACGTCCTCGCCGAAGCCGTTCTCTCCCGCGGTGACCTGCAGGTCGGTCTTGCCGGCGATGCGGTCGATGGTCTGGGAGAAGGCGAAGAGCACGCTCTGATTGGCGGTGTGCATGCCGACGAACACGGCCACACCCAACACGATTCCCATCGTGGTGAGAACGGTCCTGAGAACGTGCGTTCGGAAGTATGGCCAGGAGATGAGGCGCAGCAGGATCATGGGTGATCGATCCGTCAGGTTATCGGCCGACCGGGGAGTGTTCTGCAAATTCCCTGGATGGCGCCGCCGCGGGAAAACTCTCCTCGGCTTCAAGGCCGGTCGCCTTTGGTCAGCCTCTGGTGCGACTTCTCGAATCGCTTGCCGGCGACTTCCAGGAGTTTCGTAACTGCAAGTCCTTATTCGGCCAGATGTTATAGACACGCCTCAATTTCGATCACCGCTCGAGCTGACGGGCATTGAACATGCTCTAAGCTGCTGCACAGTGCATTAGCACTGAGCTGGCAAACTTTAGGAGTCGGAGAATATGCAGAAAACAAGTCGGAAGCTCTTGCGAAGCCTCGTAATGACCGCCGGAATGGCTGTCGTCGCTTTGACGCCGAGGGCCGCAAGCGCGGACTTCTTGGACTTCACGGTGAGCGAGGGAAGTGTCCCCGGGACGACCGGTGGCAACATCACGGTCGACAAGCTCAATGGCGGTTATGCGGAGCAGCTGCTCCTCACGTCAGCGACCACTTTCAGCTCGGCCGCGTACGGCAACATCGGCAACTTCTTCTTCAACGAAGGCCACACGGCGGTCATCGGCTCGAAGCTGAATAACGGCGAGCCGAATGGCTACTCGCTGTATGCCCTGTTCTCCGCCCAAGGCACCACGGACGGCAACAACTTCGACGCCACCACGGCGCAGGCGGCGCTGTGGATCGACCCGAACGAAAACGACGTCTTCTCGTTCGATCCGATCACGCACGCCGTGGTCATCACCGGCAACTCAGACGATTACGCGGTGTTGACCACGAACACCATCGTGACGGCGCACGGTTCGATCTCCTCGAGGGAGTTCGACTTCATCTTCTCGGATCCGACCCGTACGGTGGTCGGCCCGTGCGCGACCTGCAACGGCATCAGCTACCTGCCCGACCTCACGCTGTTGACGCTCCGCTCGGAAATCAACGGCGACATCGACGCGCTGGCTCCGGGAAACCCGGTCAACATCACCGGCGACTTCAGCGACGTGTTCTCGGACGCGTCGGTTCCCGAGCCGGCGACGCTCGGCATGCTCGGTTTCGGCCTCATCGCGGTCGCGCGGTATCGCCGCAAGACCGTCTAGCTCTTTCGGTTCCGCTCGACGTAGACCCCGGTTGCGCACGGCGCAGCCGGGGTCTACGCTTTTCCCCCTCTCGACCATTCCCCCATCTCGTCATCCGCTCATACTCAGGTCCTTCAGAATAGGCAGCGCCTTTTGTCTTCCTGAAAGACGACTTTTGTCCGGGTGCCAGGGGCCAGCTGACGCCTAACACCTTGTCCCGACGCGAGTACCGCCGACGACTCGAGGTGGAGAGCCGATTGCCTCTACACACGGGCATGAGGAAACCATCGACTCTCACCGCGCTCTGTGCCCTGCTCGCCGTCCTCGCGGCGTCGTGCTCGCGCGATCCCCAGAAACTGAAAGTGCAGTACGTCCAGAGCGGCGACCAGTACCTTGCCAAGAAGGATGTCGCCGAAGCCATCGTCCAGTACCGCAAAGCGGTGGCGCAGGACGCGAGCTTCGGGGAGGCTCGGCTCAAGCTTGCCGACGCCTACGCCAGCACGGGCGACTTTCGCAACGCCCTCAGGGAATATATCCGCGCGGCCGACCTGATGCCCAAGAACATCGAGGCCCAGTTGCGCGCCGGTACCGGTTTGTTGACCGCGGGTCAATATCCGGACGCCAAGGCTCGCGCGATCGCCGCGCTCGCCCTGGACCCGAAGAACGTCACCGGACTGATCCTGATGGGCAATGCCCTGGCCGGGGTGAGGGACCTGGACGGCGCGGTCACCCAGGTCGAAGAGGCGATCGACGCCGACCCGCGGCGGACCTTGACCTACGCCAACCTCGGCGCTCTCGAGATGGCAAGAGGCAACCGCGATGCGGCGAGAGACGCATTCGCACGCGCGGTTGCAAGCGATCCGAAATCGTCGCAGGCGCACCTGGCGATGGCCAACTTCTATTGGGCCGCGAACGAACGGGATAAGGCGGAGTTCGAGCTGAAAGCCGCGGAGACCGCCGATCCCAAATCGACCGTCGTCAATCGCGCGCTCGCGGTCTTTTACATGATGGGAGGCCGTAACGACGAGGCCGAAAAATATCTGAAGGCCTACGCCACCCAGTCGCCGGATTTCGACCCCAAGCTGCTCCTCGCCGACTTCTACATGCTTCACAACAATGCCGCGGGCGTGAAAGGCGTGCTGGAGCCGCTGCTCGGCGTCAAAGCGGCCTTCATTCCCGCGAAGCTGCGGCTGGCCGCTGTTGCCTTCGCCGGCGGCGACCGGCCCCTGGCCTACAAGACGCTCGAGGAGGTGTTGACGCGGGAGCCCAAGAACGAACTGGCGCTGCTCGAGAAGAGCCGCTTTCTGATGATCGACCAGAAGCCGGCCGAGGCGCTGGAGCTCGCCACCACCGTCGTCACGCGCAATCCCAAATCGATCGCCGGTCACTTCGCGCGCGGCGCGGCGCTGCGGGAAACGGCCGTGACCGACGAGGCGATCCAGGAGTTCCAGGAAGTGCTCCGCCTCAGTCCGTCGGCGGTCCCCGCGCTGCTGCAGATTTCCGCGCTCAACCTCGGACGCGGCGATCCCCGCGCCGCGATCGACTTCCTCGGCCAGGCGGTCAAGCTCAAGCCGCAGCTGGGAGTCGCGCACATGCTGCTCGCCCGTGCGTTCCTCGCCACGGGGAACGTCGCCGGTGCCGAGCGCGAAATTCAGGGGCTGATCAAGGGCAGCCCGGACTCCCCCGAGGTGCAGCTCGTCCTGGCCGATTTGTACTGGGCGAAGCGTGACGTTCCTCATGCGAGGACGGCGTACACCCGCGTCCTCCAGCTTCGCGATGGATCGTCCGAAGCCCTGGCCGGTCTGATTCGCGCGGACATCGCGCAGAACAGGCCGGACGCGGCCAAAGCGCGAATCGACGCGCAAATGACCAAGACTCCCAACGACGCGGCGCTGCTGCTGCTCGCCGGCAACACGTATTTCGCCGCCGGCGACAAGCGAGGGGCCGAGACGATGTACCAGCGCAGCGTTCAGGCGAATCCCGCCAACTTTCAAGCGTACCGGACGCTCGCCGGGCTCTATGTTTCGGAACAACGGCTGGAAGACGCCAGGCAGAAATACGAAGAGCTGCGGAAGCAGCAACCCAAGGCCTGGGTATGGGCCTCGACCATGATCGGGACCATCCTGACGCTTCAGGGTAAACCGGACGAGGGGCGGAAGGAATTCGAGCACGTGCTGGCGGTCGACCCGAACATGCCTGTGGCCGCCAACAACATCGCGTGGCAGGACGCTCAAGGCAACCGCAACCTCGACATGGCCCTGCAGCTCGCGCAGGTCGCGAAGGCGAAGCTGCCCAACAGTGCGGAAGTCAACGATACGCTTGGCTGGGTCTATTATCGGAAGGGGCTCGCGACCCTCGCGATCACGTCGTTGGAGCAGGCGTCGCGGCAGAACCCGACCAATCCAAGCGTCCACTACCGGCTGGGGATGGCGTACCTGAAGAACGGCGACCAGGACAAGGCGCGGGGGGCCCTGCAGGAGGCGTTGAAGCTGAATTCGATGTTCAGAGAGGCGGAGGACGCCAAGCGCGCGTTGTCGACGATCAAGGGTTGACAGAGCGGGCGAGCGGCTTCTGAATGAGCACTTCGTAGCAATTGCCGAAGACGACCTCGGACGAAATCTCGAAGCCCGCGTTGAGGATGCGTTGCCGGATGTCGTCGCGGCGATACGGCGTGACGAGAATGCCTTTGCGGATGCCCCAGTTGTCGAGCCAGTCGGCGATCGCGTTGAAGGGCCAGATGGTTCGCGGGTAGAGGAGCACGTTTGCCGCAACCGTGCCGCCCGGCTTCAGCACCCGCCGGATGTCGTTGAGCGCGCCATCGACATCCGGGAAGCAATGAATGGCGTTCGCGATGTTGACCGTGTCGAACGAGTCGTCTTCGTACGGCAACGCGGCGACGTCAGCGTGTCGCAGCTCGATGTTCGGCTGTCCCGCGAACCGCCGCTCGGCCCCGGCCAGCATCGACTCGGCGTAGTCCACCCCCACGATGCGCCGCTGCGGCAGATGGTGCCAGCGGCGCCATCTCAGAACCAGCTCCAGCAGCGTGCCGGTGCCGCACGCCACTTCGAGGTGGCGCGCGCCGAAGTTCGGCCCGAAGAAGCGCAGCTGGCGCGTCAGCGTGCTGTTGTAGGCGAAGGTGAGGATGAAAAAACCGCGGACGTCGTACCACCACGGCGGAGAAATGTAGGCCGCGGCGATCTCATCTCTCGACTTGGCGTGCATCACAGACGCGCTCAGATGCCGAGTTGGTGCTTGGCGATGGCGATGGCGGCGCGGTTCAGGGGATTGCGGTTGCCGCCGGGCCGCCACGTATGCGCCAGGCGGTTGCGAAACGCGTCGAACTGCATCGCGTGAGGCGCGCCGCGGACCTTGCCGCGACCGAGGAGAATCTTGACCGCCTGACCGGCGGCCACGCCGGCGCAGAGCTGACACGCCAGGCCGGTCGACGGTCCTCGGCGTTCCTTCAGATTGACGCGCGTCGGATCGACCAGATACGTGCGATGCAGCAGCGAGGGAGCGAAGCCGACCAGAAATCGGATCGCCTTCTCGGCTTCCGAATGCCCGGCCAACTGGAAATATTCCTCGAACGTCATCCCGCCGGGTAGAAAGTTCATCAGCGCGGCGCTCATGCCCAGCGGCGCCACGGTGATCGCGGGAATTCTGTTCGCCGCGCAATAGGCGAATACCATCTCGCGCGCCTCGAAGGCAAACGCGTCGAGGCCGTCGACGTAGAGATCGACGCCCCGGAAGAATCGCTCGAGGTTGTTGGCGTCAACGCCCTTCGAAAAGAGCTCCAGCTCGCAATCGGGGTTGATGTCCTGCGCCATTTCCGCCAGGACGTCCACCTTCGGCCGCCCAAGCGTCGAGAGCATGGCGCCGGCCTGACGATTGAAATTGGCGAGCTCGAATGTGTCGAGGTCGGCGATGTTGAACCTGCCCACACCGAGCCGGGCGAGCGTCGTCAGATAGATGCCGCCGACGCCGCCCATGCCGGCGATGGCAATCCGCTTGTGCTTGAGACGCTCCTGCTCGCCTTCCGTCAGCCAGCCGATGTTCCGATCGAAGGCGGCAGCATAGGAGAACGTCGCCGGCGCGACCGACCGCGACGACCGCGATCGCGGCGACACCGCCTGGAGCGCCATCATGCCGCGCACACCGGCTGAGCCAGGCGGCCGATCGACTCGAGGCCGTCGAGTGCCGATTCGAGCGCGGAGCCGACGACCAAGACGTTGGCCAGCTTGGCGACGACGACGTCGATCAGCTCCGCGTATTTGGGGCTCGGGCAGCGGGAATCGAATCGGAGGAGGTCGATTTCGGTGTTGTACCTCGGGTCGAAGTAGGACGGGATCGCGGCGCCGTCGATTTCGAGGTAGGCCCCGCCAAGGCGGCGAAGAATCGAGGAGCAGGAGTGGGCGACGTTCGCGGTGGTGATTCCCAGCGCACCCCCGAGCATCCGCGAGAGGCTATAGGTCGCGAGTGCCATCATGAGCCCTTCCGGCGTCCCCCGGCGCTCTTTGCTGATGGCCCAGCCGCCCAGCTCCGCGAATCGCAGGCCGGCGCTGCGTGCGCGCTTCATCTCGGTTTCGACAGCGACTTTAACCTGATCGCGCGATTCGCGGCGCTTGACCAGCGGGCAGTTGCGCAACCGCAGGTCCTGGATCGAGGTGGCGTCCTCGTGCTCGAGATAGAGCGCGCACGATCGGACGCGGCCGTCGGGGCTGGTCATGAGGAGATGCCAGCTTTTGTCGTCTTCCGGCGTTCGGTGACGGCCGTCAGCGGTGAGCTCGTGGCGCTGAACGTTGCGCTCCTCGAGATAGATCGAGCCTCGAAGCGCCTGCATCTCGTGAATGAGCTCGCGGTTCCGGAATGGGTCGTTGATGACGTTCTTGAAGGCGCTGGTGAAGGAAGCCCGGGGGGGAGCGACCAGGATCAGTTCATGCTCGAGTGACGCGATACTTGTCTCAATCAATCTCAGCATAATCTTCCCCGTTGACCGCGCCTGCTTTGACCAGCGGCCTTGGCGGAATCGTCCGCCGCCGTCCACTTGGCCGCTCAGAGCGCTGTGACCGCTACTCCAAAGCCTGTACCGTGAGCTCATCGATACTGTCGCCGGCTCAGCGGTGGAGATCGAGCCAGGGGGGATAAATAATTAAGAAATAACAGGTTACGGAGAGGGTAATACGGCGGCACTCTTGCCGGACGGGTCGCGGCCGTTCGCTCCGATCGCGCAGCCCGCCTCGATTGAGTACGCTAAACGCCGCGTACCACTAACAAATGTGTCAGCGGTGAGTACTGGTCATCATTCGACAAATCTCCAGCTTCGAAGCAGACGGCGGACACACAATCTCTACTGGAAGATCATCAACGAACAGCTCTCCGTTTAATTGAACCGAGCTCTGCCTAAGCAGCTCGGAACGACGGGATGGCTTGGGTGACCGCGTTGTGACCAACGGGCCTTCTAGATCCGTGCCGAATCCGTAAGGATGTGAGAATGAACCACAACCGCCATGTCCGGACGGACTTGGCCGATAATCGCTGCAGTTCGCCGACGCCGGAAACACGCGATTCTACTGGCGACTGTCGAGAATCATACACAATGACAGTGTAAAGTTCACAGAGCCTGTCAAAAATGCACAGTGTGCTCGGGGAGTGTTTGATAGGTCCGCCAACGCCCGCCGAGGAACACCTATACTTGATTGCCATCCGATGATTTGCTGTGGGCGCACGCGTCATACACTGTCGTTAATAGCTGAGGCGGCAGATGTTACGCCGGACGCTGCAATGATATGGAGCGCAAAGGCTCCTGCTCTGAGACCATGGACCCACGACCGGTGACCGCGAGGGCGCTGCCGGAAAAGCGCCGCGAGCTTCCCCGGGTACTGCAAGTGGTGCTCAGTCTGAATCCTGGCGGAACCGAGCGCCTGGTCGTGGAGCTTGTGAAACGCTTGCGATCCGAGCTCTCGATGTCGGTTTGCTGTCTCGACGAGGAAGGCAGCTGGGGCGACGCGCTCAGGAATGACGATGTTGATGTGGCTGCACTGCGGCGATCCGAGGGGTTCAGACCGCTGCTCGGCCGGGCGATCGCGCGGGTGGCGGCGAAACATCGCGTCAATGTGGTCCACTGCCATCACTATTCACCTTTTGTCTACGCCGCCATCGCCAAGCTCTGGACGCCGGGGTTGAAAATCGTCTTTACCGAACATGGCCGGTTGTCGGACGCGGCCCCTTCGCGAAAACGGCGCATCGCGAACCGCGTGCTCGCCGCCGCGCCCAGTCGAGTGGTGACCGTCTCGGCGGACCTGAAGGACCATCTCGTGGCGGAGGGCTTCTCGGCCGGCAGAATCGGCGTCATCCACAACGGGATCGACGTCGGGCGGCTGCCGGACGCCGGCGCACGCGCGCGGGTGCGCGAGGAGCTCTCCATTCCCGGCGGCACGCTCGTCGCGGTCACGGTCGCGCGGCTGGATCCCGTGAAAGACCTTGGCACGCTCGTTCGCGCAATCGCCCGCCAGCCACTGCACGCGCGCATCCTGCTTCTCGTGATCGGCGACGGATCGGAACGCCAGTCGCTCGAAGCGCGGACGAGCGAGGCCGGCGCCGCGTCCATGGTCCGCTTCCTCGGCCACCGTGAAGACGCGCGTGCGTTGCTGCCCGGATGCGATCTCTACGTCAACAGCTCGATCAGCGAAGGCATCTCCCTGACGATTCTCGAAGCGATGGCCGCCGGGCTGCCGGTCGTGGCGACGCGCGTCGGCGGCACCCCGGAGATTCTCGACGCCACGTGCGGCCGGCTGGTGCCGGCCCGTGATCCCGCGGCGCTTGGCGACATGCTCGCCTCCCTGGCCGGCGACGCCGCGCTGCGCGCCGCGCTGGGGCGGGCCGGGCGCGCACGCGTCGAGCAGCGCTTCACTCTGGATCGGATGGTCGCGCAGTACCGCGACGTCTATTGTGCGGTCGCCTGACATGTGCGGCATCTGCGGCGTCTTCGCGTTGACCGGCGAGCTCGATCCCGACGTGCGCGCCGCGCTTCCGGCAATGAACGCGGCGCTTGCCCATCGCGGCCCCGACGGCGACGGATTTTTCAACGACGCGCGCGTCGCCCTGGGTCACCGGCGGCTCGCCGTCATCGACCGCGCCGGCGGCCACCAGCCGATGGCGAACGAGGACGGTACGTGCTGGATCGTGTTCAACGGCGAGATCTACAACCACCGCGCGCTGCGGCCGCTGCTCGAGGCGAAGGGGCACCGCTTTCGCACCTCGAGCGATACCGAAGCGATTCTCCACGCGTATGAAGAGTTCGGACCAGCGTGCGTCGAGCGCCTCGAAGGGATGTTCGCGTTCGCGATCTACGACGGCCGCCGGCAGGAGCTCTTCGTCGCCCGCGACCGGCTCGGCAAGAAGCCGCTCTTCTTCGCCGTCCTGAACGGCGTGCTGCACTTCGCGAGCGAGCTGCCGGCGCTCGCCCGGAGCCCCTCCTGGGTGGGCGACCTCGATCTGAGCGCACTGGAAGGCTATCTGTCGCTCGGCTACTTCCTGGCGCCGGCCACCATCTATCGGCACGTGCACAAGCTGCTGCCGGGGCACTGGCTGCGGGTGTCCGCGGGCGCCGTCGAGACCCGCCAGTACTGGGACGTGACCGAGTTCGACACGGATCGGCGGCCCGATGCGGAGCTGCTCGAGGAGATCGACGAGACGCTGCGCCGCGCGGTCCACGATCGGCTCGAGAGCGAGGTGCCGCTCGGCGCGTTTCTCAGCGGCGGCATCGATTCGGGACTGGTGGTCTCGTACATGGCGGAGGCCCTCGGCGATCGGCTCGTGACCGCCACGGTCGGCTTCGGCGAGCGCGCGCACAACGAGCTCGAAGCGGCCGCCATCGTCGCCGAGCACTTCGGCAGCCGGCACCATCCGTCCGTGATCGAGCCCGAGCTGTCCGAGGTGATCGGACCGGTCACCGCCGGCCTGGGCGAGCCGCTGGCCGATTCGTCGGCGATTCCCACCTGGTACGTGTCGCGCGCGGCGCGGCGGCACGTCACCGTGGCGCTGACCGGGGACGGCGGCGATGAGAGCTTTGCCGGCTACGATTTCCGCTACGTGCCGCACGCGCTCGAAGCGTCGGTGCGGGCGAGGATGCCGGCCGCGCTGGCGCCGGCCGCTGCCTGGCTCGGCCGGCACTGGCCGCGATCGCGCCGGCTGCCCAGGCCGCTGCGGATCGGCACCCTCGCGGAGAATCTGGGTTGGGATCCCGCCGCGGCTTACTACTCCGACCTGGCGTTCTTGAAGCCGGCCGACACGCGCATGCTGATGGGGCTGCCGCCGCACCGCGATCCGATGTCGAGCCCGATCTACGACGCGGTCACCGAACCGTACCGCCGCTGCCCCTCGACCAACGCGGTGCAGCGCGCCGAGTACGCGGATCTCAAGGTCTACATGCCGAACGATCCGCTGGTGAAAGTGGATCGCATGAGCATGGCGCACGCGCTCGAGGTCCGCTGTCCGCTGCTCGACCGGCGGGTCGTCGAGCTGGCGTTCCGGATTCCGGCGGAGCGCAAGCAGCAAGGCGGTCAAGGGAAAGCGCTGCTGCGGGCGCTGGCGCGCCGCCGCCTGCCGGGGAAACTGTGGCAGCTTCCCAAGCGCGGGTTCACCGCACCGATCGGCGAATGGATTGCCGGGCCCAACGCGGCGCAATTCCGCGACGAAGTGCTCGATCGCGGCGCCGCGATCGCGCAGCACGTCGATGTCCGCGAGCTCGAACGGCGATTGGCGGTGCACCGCACCGGACAATCGGATCACGCCTATGCGCTCTGGGCGGCGTGGGTGCTCGAACGATGGCTCCGCAATCAAGGTGCTGCGGGCGGCGGCGCGTCGACGACGCCGGATCGACAGCCGGCCAATCCAGCCGCGGCGTCGCCCAGCGCGCCGGGAGTTGCGAAATCCGCGTGGTGACCAGGCGCCGGATCAACGTGATCTACGCGGACAACGGATCGGGCCTGTCTCGTGACGCAATGGTCGTGCGCGAGGCCCTCGAGCTCGCGGGGCACCGGGTATGGCTGACCCCGCTTGCGCCGCGACGATTTCCCATCGCGGTCAACTACGCGCCGGAGCTGGCGCGGCAGCTCGTGCGATCCGCGACGCACGGTCCGGTGCGCGCCTGGGCGAAACGATCGCGCTTCTGGGACGTCAACATCTTCCTCGAACGCCTGGTGCCGGAGTACCTCGAGTGCGCGCGGATCAACTGTCTGTTTCCGAATCAGGAATGGCTGACCGATGAGGACCGGGGACGGCTGGGCGACATCGACATGGTGTTGTTCAAGACCCGTCACGCGATGAGCATTCTCGAGGCCGAAGCGAGGTCGTCCGCGTTCGTCGGTTTCTCGTCGCCCGACCGGCGCGACCCGGCGGCCAACGCGCGCTGGGACATGGCGCTTCATGTCGGCGGCTGGAACCCGCACAAGGGCACGGCCGCGGTGTTCGATGCATGGTCACAGCATCCCGACTGGCCGCAGTTGACAATCGTGTCGCAGCTGCCGATGTCGATGCCTGGCTACCGCAACATCCAGCAGCTCGCGACGCGGATCACAAATAGACGGATGGGCCGGCTTCAGAACGGGTGCGCGATTCATGTCTGCCCATCCGAGGTCGAGGGGTTCGGCCACACGCTGATGGAAGCACTGAGCTGCGGCGCCGTCATCGTGACCACCGACGCGCCGCCGATGAACGAGCTGGTGTCGCCCGACGAAGGATTTCTGGTTCCGCACGTAGGCACGGCAGCGCTGGGAGCGAGCACGCGTTTTCTCGTCGATCGCGAGCACCTGGCCCACGTGCTCGCGCGCGTGTGGAGGGACGGCGCGGCGGGGGTGCGGGCGCGGCGCGATGCCGCGCGCGCAAGGTACGAACGCACCCGCGCGTCGTTTCAAACTCGATTCGCGCAGTTGCTTCGGGAAATCTGAGAGCGGCGTCAAGCCGGCGTCGCGAGATATTCGGCCTGGGGCATGTAGTCTGGAGACGATGAGAACTGCGGCGACCCGTCCAGACAGCGGCTCACATAGGAATACCGTGCGAGAACGCCGAGGAAATACTGGTACGACGGCTGATCGTGAATCTCGACGAGGACCACGGGACGCGCGTGACTGAGTATCTGCGTCATGCCTTGGAAGATCCGGGACTCCGCACCCTCGGCGTCGATTTTCACGAAATCAGGAGACAGTGCATGTAACGCCGCAAATGCGTCGAGGGTCGTCGTATCGACCTTGACCGCCATCGGGGACGAATCGGCGACCAAATGCCCGATGTAGGAGTTCCCGCCTCGGTCGAATGACGCGACACCCACCTGGTCCGCCACGGCGGTTTCAGTGAACTGGATGAGCGATGCCAGATCCGGATTCGCCTCGAGGTTTTGCCTGAACTGAGCGGCGTTCGCGAGTGATGGTTCGAATGCGACTACGATCCCTGCTGGCCGGACGAGGGTGGCGGCCATTAGGCTGAAATACCCTATGTGGCCGCCGACGTCGAAGAACACGCTTCCTGGCGCCAGGTAATGGACGAGGATCGCTTCCTTCTGCGGTTCGAAGTTTCCAAGAAAGCACGACCGCTGATGACGAAGTGAGCAGAAAAAGCCGCGGCCCGCCAGCCGCCCACCCTGAATACGAACGTTCACCACGCGATCCGACGTGAATCGCGTGAGCTGACGGTAGACTCCGTCAGCAAAGCCGGGGCTAAGGCTCTTTATCTGACGTTTGAGTCCGATCGGTATGCTTCGGTCCACGACATTGATTAGAGAATGAAGCGTTCGTTCAAACACGTCTCGAGTTCCTAACTCCTGGCATTGGTTCCGCCGACCCGACAATCGTCGTCCGCGTCATTATCACAATGCACGTCCGGAGGCGCGGCGGCATTCGAGCGGAACCGGACCAGGACCTCGCCCGCGACGACCTCCACCCGTCGGCATGTTCCCGCGCTTCCCGCGCCGTTCCGAGACGTTGTGTGCCGACGTGAGAACCGACGCGGCGCCACAAAGCCAGTAGCAGCAAGCACCCACGCACAAAAAGCCAGTAGCAGCAAGCACCCACGCACAAACAGGCACGGTTCGTGAGCCTCACATTGCTCGACAAGACCGGGCGTTTGCGTCTGGGGGGACAAAGCCTTACTTTAACATCGATGAAACTGTCGATTTACACGTTCGTCAAGGACGGACTGTTCTACGACTTCCACGTCGCGGCGATGCTGCGCCACCACCTGCCGCTCGCCGACGAGATTATCGTCAACGAGGGCTTCAGCACCGACGGCACCTTCGAAGCCATCAGCCAGATCGACCCGAAGATTCAGATCCACCGCTCGCACTGGGATCAGTCGAGCCCCGACACCTGGCATCGCGACTTCAAGAATCGCGCCCGTCGGCTGTGCACCGGCGATTGGTGCATCCTGCTCGATTGCGACGAGTTCATTCCCGAATGGGAGTTCGATCGCCTCCGCGCCTACCTCGCGACCACCGACCAGCTGATCGTTCCGGTGCAGTTCGTGCACTTCTACGGCAACTACCGCGTCTACATGAAGTCGCTGCTGCAGGTGACCCCTTCGAGAGGGATGCGGATTCACCGCAACCTGCCCGAGATCGAGGTCTGGGGCGACGGCGCCAACGTGCGTCTGCAGGATCGTGAGTACGACGCGGCGACGATGGCCGGCGACGCCTTCGACGTCCATCATTTCGGCACCGTGCGTCGCCCCGCGCGGCTGCGTCAGAAATGGCGGACCCAGGCCAAGCAGCACGACGCGCGCAACCCGCGCTGGGACCGCGTGCCAGGGTTCCTGTTCAACATGTTTCCGCACCGCTGGGACGATGCCGACTTCATGGACAAGCTCGCCGTCTACGAGGGGCCGTACATCAAGGCGGTGCGCGACGACCCCGACGAGTTCACCAGGGACGACTTCTGGCTCTATCAGCAGCTGGTGGGCATCTCCGCGACGAAGGCATCCACGTAGTGTCCTGGCAGCGGATCGCAGTCAGCGTCCTCGGCGCCTACCTTCGGCACGCGCCTGATCATCCCGGTCGATGGCGTCTGATCGAGCCGGCGGTGGCGCTCGCGCCGGCACTCAGGGACACGCGCCGGGTGTGGACCATCCGCGTCCGTGAAGGGTTCCGGATGCAGATCGACGGCTCGTCGCAGACCGGCCGCATGCTCTACGCCACCGGCGAGTACGAATCCGAAACGACCCGGATCGTGACGCGGTTCCTCGCTCCCGGCGACACGATGATCGACGTCGGCGCGAACATCGGCTATTTCACCATCCTTGGCGCCCGCCGCGTCGGCCCGCGCGGGCGGGTCGTCGCCTTCGAGCCGGTCGGCCGCGTGCGCGAGCGGCTCACGTACAACCTGCAGCTCAACGATCTGACCAACGTCACGGTGCGCGACGAGGCACTGTCGGCACAGTCGGGCGCGGCCGAGTTCTTCACCGGTCCCCAGGACGACAGCGGCCTCGCGTCGCTGCGGCCGCTGGCGGCGTCCACCCGGGTCAGCGTCATGCGCGCACGTCTCGACGACCTGTGGGACGCCGACCAGCCCATCGCGCTGATCAAGATCGACGTGGAAGGCGCGGAGATGGCCGCCCTCGAGGGCATGGCCGGGTGTCTCACCCGTCATTCGCCGGACGTGATCGTCGAGGTCACCGACGAGTACCTCCGCGCGCTCGGCGCGTCGGCGGCCGCTCTCGTCGGCTTTCTGACCGGCCAGGGCTACTCGATGTACCGGATCGATCACGACCGGCTGGCGCCCGTTGCTGCCGCCGGCCTCGGGGACTGCCCCTCCCAGTTCAACGCCTTCTTCACCAAGCGCCCCCTCCCCGGCGGCCGCCTCCGACTCCAACCGGCCACCGGCCGATAACCACGTCCGCGGCGCCGCATCAGACCGGCAAGGCGCTGCGTCTCTCGATGCAGCGAAAAGGCGGAACAAAGTCGCCAAGAACACGAACTCGCTTCACGAAAGAAAGGGGATTGTGCCCGCAAGGCGGGGAGCGACTTTTGCTCCTGCCGGGTCACACACACACAGGCACTGAGGACCAGGCAGCTGTCCCGGGTCTGCCACGCGTGACCATGACCACCACCACGGACCTGGCGCCAGCCGCCGACACCGACCGGAAGACGAGCGCCGCTTCGTACTGGCTCGCCCTCCCATATGCGGCGCCAATGGCAGTATTTCTCGCGTTCACCGCCCTCGAAACGGAACTGCCTCAAGCGTGGTACCCCGCCCTGTACGTGATCAAGATCTGCGCGGTCACGATCACCCTCGCGCTCTTCCGCCATACCCTCTCCGACATCCGGCCGTCGTGGCGTGTCGTGGGCCCATCGTTGCTCGTCGGCCTCGCCGTATTTGTCGCATGGATCGACCTCGACAAAGCGGTCCCGTATCCCCACCTGGGCGCGCGGACGGCATTCAATCCGTTTGCGGCGATTCCCGATCGCACGACCGCGATCGCCTTCATCGTCGTTCGGCTGTACGGCCTGGCGGCCCTGGTGCCGGTGATGGAGGAAGTGTTCTGGCGTGGATTTCTGCTGCGCTACCTGACCGACTCGGACTTCACCTCGGTACCGCTCGGCTCGTTTTCGTGGACGGCCTTTGCCCTCGTCGCGGCCGCCTTCGGCGTGGCGCATCCCGAATGGCTGCCGGCGGTCGTCACCGCCTGCGCCTACGGATTGCTGTTCCGGCAGACGCGTAGTCTCTTCGCCGCGCTCGTCGCGCACGCGACGACGAATGCCGCGCTCGGCGCGTACATCCTCCTTCGCCATGAATGGCTGTATTGGTAGCCACACTCGTGACCACCCTGGCCGCACCGGCCGTCCGATCGACGATGCGCTCCCGGCTGGCCGGGCTGTTCGATCTGCCGGCAAGCAGCGGCGCACGGATGCACGCGCTCGAAGGCATCCGCGGCCTCGCGATTGTCCTGGTGTTCTTCGTCCACTATCACTCGCTCTTTGGTCGCTACGTCGAGTCGGCCCCCGCGAGCCATTTCGTCTCGCAGTTCCTGGGAGTGATCGGCCACTGTGGCGTCGACCTGTTTTTCGTGCTCAGCGGGTTTCTGATTTACGGCGCCCTCCTCCGTCGGCAGGTCCCGTACGCGGAGTTTCTCGGTCGCCGGATCGAGCGGCTCTACCCGACCTTTGCGGTGGTCTTCGTCCTCTACGTGGGGCTGTCGTTCCTGTTTCCTGATCAGAACAAGATTCCGGGACGACCGCTGGCGGCGATCGTCTACCTCCTCCAGAATGCCGCGCTGCTTCCCGGCATTCTGAACATCGCGCCGCTGATCACGGTCACGTGGTCGCTGAGTTATGAGCTCGGCTTCTATGCGGTTCTTCCGCTGGTGGTGTACGGCCTGTCGCTGCGAAGGTGGCCGTCGTCGGCACGGGTCGCGCTCTTCACGGCTGCGGGAGCGGCCTACGTAGTGGCGTTCGCCGGATACCCGGCCCCATACCTGCGCTGCGCGATGTTCGTCGCGGGGATATTGGTGTACGAGGCTGTTTCCTCTTTCCGTTTCGTCTCGCGGCTCTCTGCGGCGACCGAGCGGTTCGTGATCGGGCTGTTCCTGGCGACCTTCCCGATCGTTTACCTCGTGTTGCGGCACCCGGCAGGCGGCAGCATCGATGTGATCTCGTGGAGCATGCCTGTCGAGGC
>JAOBWF010000209.1 GCA_025463215.1 Acidobacteriota bacterium
ACTGCAGCGGCAGGACGCCCATGCCGATCAGGTTCGAGCGGTGGATCCGCTCGTACGACTCGGCGATCACGACCTTGACACCCAGGAGCGCGGTGCCCTTGGCCGCCCAGTCACGCGACGAGCCCGAGCCGTATTCCTTGCCCGCGAGAATCACGAGCGGAACGCCCTCGGCCTCGTACTTCATGGCCGCATCGAAGATCGACATCTCTTCGCCGTCGGGCTGATGGGTCGTCCAGCCGCCCTCGGTGCCGGGCGCCATCTGGTTGCGCAGGCGCACGTTGGCGAACGTGCCGCGCATCATCACCTCGTGGTTGCCGCGGCGCGCGCCGTACGAGTTGAAGTCGGTCGGCTGCACGCCGTGCGCCATCAGGTACTTCCCGGCGGGGCTGTCCTTCTTGATCGAACCGGCCGGCGAGATGTGATCGGTGGTGATGCTGTCGCCGAGCAGCGCGAGGACACGGGCGCCGGTGATGTCGCGCACCGGCGTCGTCTCCATCGTGATGTGCTCGAAGAACGGCGGGTTGCGGATGTAGGTCGAGTCCGGCTCCCACGCGAACCGATCGCCGCCGGGCACCTGCAGGTTCTTCCAGCGTTCGTCGCCGCCGAAGACGTCGGCGTACTGCTCGCGGAACATCGCCGACGTCACCGACTTGAGCATCGTCTCCTGAATCTCGCGCTCGCTCGGCCACAGTTCGCGCAGGTACACCGGCGCGCCCTTCTGATCGACGCCGATCGGCTCGGTGGTCAGATCGACCGTCATCTTGCCGGCCAGCGCGTAGGCGACGACCAGCGGCGGCGACGCGAGATAGTTGGCGCGGACCTGTTGCTGGATGCGCCCTTCGAAGTTGCGGTTGCCGCTCAGGACCGACGCGACCACGAGATTGTTCATTTCGACTTCGGCCGAGACATCCTCGGGCAGCGGGCCGCTGTTGCCGATGCAGGTCGTGCAGCCGTAGCCGACCAGGTTGAAGCCGAGCGCGTCGAGATAGATGTCGAGTCCGGACTTGCGCAGATACTCGGTGACGACCTTGGACCCCGGCGCGAGGCTGGTCTTGACCCACGGCTTGCGCGTCAGCCCTCGCTCGAACGCCTTCTTCGCGACCAGGCCGGCGGCGATCATCACGCTCGGGTTCGAGGTGTTGGTGCAGCTGGTGATCGCGGCGATCACGACGGCGCCGTGCTCGAGCGCCGTGGTAATCGCCGGCTCCGCGACGGCCGTCGACGATCCGCCGGTCGTGGCCGAGACATGCGCCGAGCCGGCCGCTTCCGCGCCGGTCTTGGATGAGGTCGCCATCATCGAGCTCAGCCCGGCCTGGAAGCCGCTCTTCGCCTGCTTGAGCGAGACGCGATCCTGCGGCCGCCGCGGACCGGCGAGGCACGGCTCCACGGTCGCGAGGTCGAGCTCGACGGTCTCCGTGTACACCGGATCCGGATCGCCCACGGTTCTGAACATCCCCTGCGCGCGCGCATACGCCTCGACGAGCGCGACCTGCTCCGGCTCGCGGCCGGTCAATCTCAGGTAGTCCAGCGTCATCTCGTCGATCGGGAAGATCGCGATCGTCGCGCCGTACTCGGGGCACATGTTGCCGAGCGTGGCGCGGTCGGCGATCGTCAGATGCTCGAGCCCGGTCCCGAAGAACTCGACGAACTTGCCGACGACGCCGTGCTTGCGCAGCTTCTCGGTAATCGTCAGCACGAGGTCGGTGGCGGTCGCGCCCTCGAGCATCGTGCCCGTGAGGCGGAAGCCGAGCACCTGCGGAATCAGCATCGAGATCGGCTGCCCGAGCATCGCCGCTTCCGCTTCGATGCCGCCGACGCCCCACCCCATCACGCCGAGGCCGTTCACCATGGTCGTGTGCGAATCGGTGCCGACCAGCGTGTCGGGAAAACAGACCTGGCCGTCAACGGAGTCGGCCGCCATGATCACGCGCGCGAGATATTCGAGATTCACCTGGTGGACGATGCCCGTATCGGGCGGGACGACGCGGAAGTTGGCGAAGGCGTCCTGGCCCCAGCGCAGGAACGCGTAGCGCTCCTTGTTGCGCGCGAATTCGAGCTCGGCGTTGAGTTGAAACGCGTTCGCCTGCCCGAAGTAGTCGACCTGCACCGAGTGATCGATCACCAGTTCGACCGGCTGCAGCGGGTTGACCTTGTTCGGATCGCCGCCGAGCCGCGCGATCCCGTCGCGCATCGCCGCCAGATCGACGACCGCGGGGACGCCCGTGAAATCCTGCAGCAGCACCCGCGCCGGCGCGAACGAAATTTCCCGCTGCGCCGTGCTCTTCACATCCCAGCGCGCCAGCGCCTCGACATCGGCCGCCTTGACGAACCGGCCGTCCTCGTGGCGCAGCAGGTTTTCGAGCAGGATCTTCAACGAAAACGGCAGCCGGGCGATTTCGGGGAACCCCGCGCGTTCGAGCGCCGGCAGGCTGAACATCTGGTAGGTACGGGTGCCGACGGTAAGGGCGGTGCGCGTGCCGAAGCTGTTGACGGTCGACATCAGGTCATCCTCTGAGAACAGGCCGATTGCTCAGGAAAAGCTCATTGTACCCCGGCGGCGCCGGCGGTCGCAGAGGGCACGAAGTGACACGCCAAATGTGCACGTCATGCACATTTGGTCGATCACACAAGCCATAAGGAGCCGGAGACATGATTTCGTGACGCGATTATCGTGCTCGAATGGCACGTTTCTGGTAACATTCCCGCTACGAGGGGGCAGGAACGATGACTTTGGCAGATGTCAGGAGCAAAACGGACAGGATTCGGGAATATCCGGCGATTCCGTTCGTGCTGGTGGCGGCGGTCAGTCTGTTGGGCGCCTTGTTCAAGCCGGCGCCGCAGGCGGTCACCGGCGGACCGATCAATGCGGGCGACACCGCCTGGATGTTGACCGCCACCGGGCTGGTCCTGCTGATGACCCCTGGACTCTCCTTTTTCTATGGCGGCATGGTGAGCATGAAGAACGTCATCTCGACGATGCTGCAGAGCTTTGTCGCGATGGGCGTGATCAGCCTGCTGTGGATCCTGGTCGGCTTCAGTCTCGCGTTCGGCACCAGCTTCCACGGGTTGATCGGCGACCCGCGCACTTTCTTCATGTTCACGCGCGTGGGCGCGCTGACCCACCCGGATCTGGCGCCGACGATTCCGCTGATCGTGTTCGCGCTCTTCCAGCTGAAGTTCGCGATCATCACGCCGGCGCTGATCACCGGATCGTTCGCCGAGCGTGTGCGCTTTTCGAGCTACCTGTTGTTCATGTGCCTGTTCAGCATCTTCGTGTACTCGCCGCTGGCGCACTGGACCTGGCATCCGGACGGCTTCCTCCACAAGCTCGGCGTGCTCGACTTCGCGGGCGGCACGGTGGTGCACATGTCGGCGGGGTTCGCGGCGCTCGCGGGCGCGATGGTGCTCGGCCGCCGCACCACCCACAAGAACGGCGAGTCGCACACGCCGGCCAACATCCCGTTCGTGATTCTCGGCACCGGCATGCTGTGGTTCGGCTGGTTCGGGTTCAACGCCGGGTCGGCGCTGTCGGCATCGGGCCAGGCGGCGATGGCGTTCGCGACCACCAACACCGCATCGGCCTCCGCGGCACTCGCGTGGATCTTCTTCGACCGCATGCGCGGCAACAAGCCGTCTGCACTCGGCGCCTGCGTCGGCGCCGTCGTCGGCCTGGTGGCGATCACGCCCGCCGCGGGGTACGTCACGGTCGGCGAGAGCATCTTCATCGGGACCTGCGCCAGCGTGGTATCGAACCTGATGGTCCACTGGAAGAACGCGTCGACCATCGACGACACGCTCGACGTCTTCCCGTGCCACGGCGTCGGCGGTATGGTCGGCATGCTGATGACCGGGATCTTCGCCAAGGACGTCGGCCTCACCTCGGGCCACGCCGCGACGTTCCTGGTGCACTGCGGCGCGCTGATTTTCGTCGCCGCGTTCTCGTTCTGCGGCTCGTGGATCCTCTACAAGTTCACCGACTTCATCATCCCGCTGCGCGTCTCGGAAGAGCAGGAAGAGATCGGGCTCGATCTCAGCCAGCACGGCGAGATGATGGAAGGCGAAGTGGCGGTGCCGGCGCCGCTGCCGCAGGTGTTCGCCAGGACAGCGTAACCAGACAAGGAACCGCAGAGCGCGCAGAGGCCGCAACGAAGTCTTTTTCGTGCGAGCTTTGCGGTCTCCGCGGTCTCATCTTTTATGTCTCAGATCTGGACGGCTGACGAGATTCGACGCGTCGG
>JAOBWF010000328.1 GCA_025463215.1 Acidobacteriota bacterium
TGCGCGTTGGCCGCCGGCGGCCGCTGCATGAAGCGCGCGCACGTCTCGCGCGCGGTGACGAAGAACAGGTTGCGCTTGGCGTCGAACGACGGCGACATGAAGTTGGTGCCCCCATACCAGTCGGGGCACGCCGCCGTGCCGGCCGGTGTCGGATCGGTATCAGGCAGCACGCGCGGGCGGCCGTCCGAGCCGATCTCCTTCGCCCAGGTGGTGTTGACGAACGGCTTGCCGACCAGGAACTCGCCGGTAATCCGATCGTTCACGTAGAAGAAGCCGTTGCGGTTGGCCATGATCACGACCTTGCGCGGGCGATCGCGAATCATCAGATCTGCGAGCACCGGCACTTCGTTGGCGTCCCAATCGTGGGTGTCGTGCGGGGTGTACTGGTAGTGCCACTTCAGGCTGCCGGTATCGGCGTCGAGCGCGACCAGCGATCCCGTATACAGGTTGTCGCCCGGCCGCGCGGTGCCGTCCCAGTCGGGATTCGGGTTGCCGGTGCCCCAGTAAATCAGGTTCAGCGCCGGATCGAAAGTTCCGGTCAGCCAGGTCGGCCCGCCGCCGCGCGCCCAGACGTCCCCCTGCCACGTCTCGCTGCCCTTTTCGCCGGGCGCCGGAATCGTGTAGAAGCGCCAGGCGAGCGTGCCGGTGGCGGCATCGTACGCGTCGATGAAGCCGCGGTTGGCGTACTCGCCGCCGGCGACGCCGACGATCACCTTGTCCTTGACGACGAGCGGCGCGCCGGTCGCGGCGAAGCCGTCTTTGACTTTCGCCATCTCGACGTCGTAGATCACCTTGCCGGTCTTCATCTCGAGCGCGACGAAATGGGCATCGAGCGTCACCATGAAGAGCCGATCGCCGAGCACCGCGAAGCCGCGGTTGACGAGGCCGCAGCACACCTTCAATCCCTCGGGCAGTGCGCGCTGGTAGTGCCAGATCTGGCGGCCGGTGCGGCCGTCGATCGCCCACGCGTGGTTCAGCGATCCGGTGACGTAGAGCACGCCGTCGATCACGATCGGCGTCGCCTCGAACTTATTGACGACGTTGGTCTGGAAGGTCCACTGCGGGGCGATCTGCGCGACGTTGGCGGGCGTGATCTGCGTCAGCGGACTGAAGCGCGCGCCGGTGTAGTCGCCGGAGTGCGTCAACCAGCGCGAGGGATTGGCGAGCCCGTCGAGGAGATCCTTGTTGGTGATGTCCTGGGCGTGCAGCAGCGATACGGACGCCAGCGCGAGCAGCGCCGCCGCTGACAGGGTGAACCGAGCGTTCAGGGTCATAAGCCTCGTCCGAGTGGAAGTGGTCCGCGCATACTAGCGCGAATTGTTTTCGCTTTATGTTCGTTGTCGAGCTTTCCTGCTTGGGAGCCCCGTCGCCCGTGTGATACAGTTTCCGAGCTTCGGGCCGCGTCCTGTATTCGCGCCCATCCCCTTGACGAACAACGAATAAGCGGTTTCTGGAGGCTATGAGCGCACGTCGGTACACGGTGGTGATTGCGGATCGGTCGACCGGCGTGATGCGCCAGGCGACCGTGAGTCTCCGGCTGACGGTGGCCGCCGTGGTCACGATCATGACGCTGCCCGTGCTCATGGGCCTCGGCGCCAAGTGGAGCTCGCGCAGCGAGATCGACCAGCTGCGCTCCGCCAACTCCTCGCTGACGATCGAAAACGGCAGCTATCGCGCCGCCACCGGCGAGCTGACCGCCCAGATCCAGTCGCTCGAAGGCGTGATCAACGACCTTGGCACGCGCGCCACCCTCGATCCGGCCCAGGCGCGGGCGATGGCCAAGCTCCCCGCCGTGGTCAAGACGCGGGCCGCGGGCGGCACCAGCGTCGCGGCCACCGCGGCGATGACCGAGATCGCGACCGCGGTGCTCTCGTCGCCGGAAGATACGTTCGGCGTCCTCCGGGACCTGCTGCAAGGCCTCGAAAGCCGGCTCCGTTACGTGCGGCGCGATGTCGAACGGCGCGAAGCCCTGGCCTCGTCGACGCCGTCGATCTGGCCGGCGCACGGCTGGCTCACCGGCACCTTCGGGGGCCGCAGCGATCCGTTCAGCGGCGAGTCCGCATTTCACCAGGGGCTCGATATTTCGACGGAAAAGGGTCAGCCGGTGTATGCGACCGCCGACGGCTCGGTCGAGGCCGCGTCTTATACCGGCGACTACGGCAACCTGATCGTCCTGAAGCACGGCTTCGGCCTGGTGACGCGCTACGGCCACTTGAGCGGCTTCGCCGTCAAGCCAGGCCAGAGCGTCAAGCGCGGCGCGGTGATCGGCTACGTCGGCGCCACCGGGCGCGCGACCGGCTCGCATCTGCACTACGAGATTCTCGCCAACGGCAAACTCATCAACCCGTTGCAGCTCCTCACCCAGCCCGCGAACCGTTAGCCCGTCCCCGGGCGTCTTTCCCCCTGTCCGTGCCGGTGCCACCCGGAGCCGCGACAGCGGTGAAGACGGGTGTTACAATCAGTGGATACCCTTTTTCGGGTCACCCCAAGTTGTAGATGCTCGATACCCTACTCGCCAAAGTCGTCGGCACCCAGAACGATCGTGAACTGAAACGCCTGCGCCCGATCGTGGCCCAGGTCAACGCCCTCGAGCCGGCGATTCAGGCGCTGTCCGACGCGCAGCTGCGCGGCAAGACCGCCGAGTTCCGCCAGCGGCTCGCCAACGGCGACACGCTCGACGATCTGCTCCCGGAAGCCTTCGCCGTCGTCCGCGAAGCGGGCCGCCGCGTGCTCAACATGCGGCACTTCGACGTCCAGCTGATCGGCGGCAGCGTCCTGCACAAAGGCAAGATCGCCGAGATGAAGACCGGCGAGGGCAAGACCCTCGTCGCGACGCTGCCGGCGTATCTCAACGCGCTCGAAGGCAACGGCGTCCACGTCGTCACCGTCAACGACTACCTCGCCCGCCGCGACTCCGAATGGCTGGGCAAGATCTACCGCTTCCTCGGCATGACCGTCGGCGTCATCCAGCACGACCTCAACGACATGGAGCGCCAGGCGGCGTACAACTCCGACATCACCTACGGGACCAACAACGAGTTCGGCTTCGACTACCTCCGCGACAACATGAAGTTCGAGCTCGCGCACTACGTGCAGCGCGGCCACCACTTCGCGATCG
>JAOBWF010000007.1 GCA_025463215.1 Acidobacteriota bacterium
TTGCCGCAGCCGCTGTAGACCAGGTACCACGGGTGCGACTTGAGGCGCGCGTCGGGGGCCGCGCCTTTGGCGAGCAGCGCCTTCATGACGTCGAGATAGGTCGCCTTCTGCTGCTCCATCTCCTGCGGCTGCGGGTAGCGCGTGCGCGGCTGCCACTGCGTGTTGACCGCGGCCCACAGCGGCGTCGCGCCGTTGCCGCCGGCGGCGAGGTTGACGTTCGCGCCGCGCTCGATCAGGAACATCGCGAGATCGAACTCGCCGTTGATCACCGACATCAGCAGCGGCGTGGTCGCGTCGCCGGAGCCGACCTGATCGATCGGCGCGCCGCCGTCGAGCAGCGCGCGCACGGCGTCGAAATGGCCCTGCCGGGCGGCGTGGAGCAGCGCGGTCATGCCCCCCTTGCTCGACACCGGCGGATTGATCTCCTCGGGGTTAAAGCTGTTCGCCGCGTTGCCATCGTCGCCGCCGCGGCCGCCGCGGCCGGCCGGCTTTTCTTCGGGCGGCGGAATCTTGCCGGACGCGAACAGCTCGCGCGACGCCTCGATCGCCGCCTGCACCTGGCGCGGCGAGGGCTCCTGTCCTTTCGAGACCGACGCCTCGAGGATCTTTTTCTGGCGGTCGCTGGCCGCACGATCGAGCGCGGACTGGTGCGCGATGTCGATGGTCCGGGTCTTGATCGTCGCATCGGCGCCGCGCGCCAGCAGCACGCGGATGGCCTCGACCCGATTGTCAGCGGCGGCGAACATCAGCGGCGTCTGGCCCCACTCCGATTCCTTGGCATCGGCGTCGGCGCCGTGATCGAGCAGCAGCGTGACGACCTCTCCGCTGCCGGACGCGGCGGCGAGGTGCAGCGGCGTGACGCCGCTCGTCGACGTCCTCGCGGACACGGCGGCGCCTGCCGTGATCAGCGCCTGGACGACCGCGACATTGCCGGCGCGGCTGGCGAGGTGGAGCGGCGTGTACTGGCCGATGCGGGTCACCGCGGCCACGTTGGCGCCGGCGTAGACCAGCATCTCGGCCATCGCCGCGTCGCCGCGCTCGGCGGCGAAGTGGAGCGCGGTCATGCCGTCCCCCTTGGCGGCGCTGACGTCGGCCCCCTGCTTGAGCAGCGCGCGGACGGCGTCGCGATCGCCCTTCATCGCGGCGTCGGCGACCGCTGAAGGCGACGGGGCCGCGCCGAGCCACGCGGTCATCACGAGCGCCACGCCGACGGTCAACACACGTTTCATAACCGGCCTCTCAAAACGGACGAAGAAGGAGCGCGTTGCTGCCGATCGTTACAGCGCGAAGGCCCCCGTGCTGTCGCCGAAGGTCTTGATGTCGTTCATCCCGAGCGTGTGCATCGCCGCGAGCATGACGTTCGCCATCGGCGTGCCGTCCTCGGCCTTGAGGTGGACGCCGCCCGTGAGCGCGCCATTGGCGTGGCCGAAGAGCGCGAGCGGGCAGCGGCGATGGTTGTGAATGTTCGGGTCGGCCATCGGCGATCCCCAGATCACCAGCGATTTATCGAGCAGGCTGCCGTCGCCGTCGATCGTGCTCTTCATCTTCTCGAGCAGATAGGCGACCTGGCTGACGCGGTACTTGCAGATCTTGTTGAACTCCATGATCCGGTCCTCGCGGTTGCCGTGGTGCGAGGCGGGGTGGAACGGCTGGTTCGATCCGCTTTCCGGGAAGACGCGGTTCTGGGCGTCGCGCCCGATCTTGAACGAGATGACGCGGGTCATGTCGGTCTGGAGCGCGAGCACCTGCAGGTCGAACAGCAGCTTCATGTGCTCGGAGAAGGAGTCGGGCACGCCGGCCGGCGCGTCGGGCAGCGCGCGCGCTTCGCCGCTGCGGTTGTGCGCTTCGACCGCCTGGATGCGGCGCTCGATCTCGCGGACGTTGTCCATGTACTTGTCGAGACGCTGGCGATCGCCGTTGCCGAGCGAGCGGCGCACGCGTTCGACCTCGCCGCCGATCCAGTCGAGGATGCTGCTGCGCGTCTCGCGCCGCGACGCCCGCTCTTCCGGCGTGTTGCCGGAGCCGAACAGCATGTCGAAGGCGATCCGCGGATCGCGAATCATCGGCAGCGGCTCGCTCGGCGACGCCCAGCTGATCGAGTCGGTGTAGGCGCACGAGTAGTTGTAGGTGCAGCCGCCGGCCTGATCCAGGTTCTCGATGCAGAACTGCATCGACGGCAGCGGCGTCGTCTGCCCGGCGCGCTTGGCGTAGAGCTGATCGAGCGAGGTGCCGGCGAACAGATCGGAACCCTGCGTCTGCTTCGGGTGCGACTGGGTGAGGAACACGGCGCTCGAGCGGAAGTGATCGCCGCCGATTTCCGGTGCGTTGAACGGCTCGGCCATGCGCGTGTCCGTGTTGCTGACAATCGTCAGCCACTTGCGGTACGGATCGAGCGGCATGAGCGCGCTTTCAGTCGCGTGCGTGTAGGTTTTGCCGACTTCAGCCGGCGCCCACAGGTTCTGCGACGCGCCCCAAACATTGGAGCCGGCAGCGCCGTGCACGGACTCGATCGTGACGAGGCGAGTCTTGTCGATCGCGGCTTCAGACGAACCACGGTGACGCATGGCGCCGAGAGCTGGCGTCATCGCATCGAGGTAGGGAAGCGCGACCATCGCGCCCATGCCACGAAGGAAAGTACGGCGTGGTAGTGCTTTTCCGGTGAGGATTTGCATTGTTCGTTGCCCCCTGGCTTCCCGTTAGTGCTTCTGGTTGTCTGACTGCTTATCGGTATCTGCGACGACCGGTTCTGCTCTCTTCTGGCGGAACGCGGTGCTATTCACCACTCCCAACACATACGACGACATCTTGTTGCCATTCGCCTGCGCCTGCGCCACGATCGCGCGGATCGTCGGCTGATCAAAATCTTCTACCCGGCGGCCCAATCCGTAGGCCATCAAGTTT